>NZ_CP158299.1:1197500-1497500 GCF_040256395.1 Deinococcus sonorensis KR-87
CGCCTCGATCCGTGAGCAGACCCGCATCGGGTCCCGGGTCGTGATTGGCCGGCAGGTCACGGTGAATTACCAGACGCACATTGGTGACGGCAGCAAGGTGATGGATCACAGTTGGTTGGCCGGCAACATGACGGTGGGCCAAGACGTGTTCATTTCCGGCGGCGTGATGACCGCGAACGACAATGCCATGGGGCGGGCAGGCTACGAGGAAGGAGCAGTCACCGGACCCACCATCCGGGACGGTGCCGTCATCGGTGCAGGTGCCGTGCTGCTGCCGGGCGTGATGATCGGTGAGCGTGCCACGGTGGCTGCCGGGGCGGTGGTGACGCGTGACGTCACCCCAGGCGCGGTGGTGATGGGTAGTCCGGCGCGGGTCAGACGGCCGATATCAGCAGAACCTGAGGGCGGAACGCCGGTATGAGTCCCCTGGACCAAGTGCGGATCATTCAGTTGCCCAGAGTTCAGGATCCCAGAGGCAACCTCACTTTTGTCGAAGGGGAACAGCATGTCCCCTTCGATATCAAGCGCGTGTATTACCTGTATGACGTTCCAGGCGGAGAGACGCGAGGCGGCCACGCCCACCGCGACCTGGAACAGGTACTGATTGCGGCATCCGGCAGTTTCGAGGTGGTGCTGGATGATGGCCGGGCCAGAAGGACCTTTTTGCTGAACCGGCCGTACCACGGTCTGTACCTGCCCCGCCTGATCTGGCGGGAACTCGAGAATTTCTCTTCGGGCTCAGTCTGTCTGGTGCTGGCTTCCCTGCGCTACGACGAGGCCGATTATTACCGAGACTACGATGAATTCATTCGCGATATAGGATGTCAGCCATGAACGTGCCATTTCTAGACCTGCACGCCGGCTATCTGGAGCTGAAGCCGGAGATTGATGAGGCTGTGGCCCGGGTGCTGGACAGCGGCTGGTATCTAATGGGCGAGCAGCTGGAGGCATTTGAGATCGAATACGCAGCTTATCTGGGTGTGCGCCACTGTATCGGTGTAGGGAATGGCCTGGACGCGTTGCACTTGGCGCTCCAGGCGATGGAAGTGGGACCGGGCGACGAGGTGATCGTGCCGAGCAACACCTACATCGCGACTTGGCTGGCTGTCAGCCAGACCGGAGCGACGGTCGTGCCGGTCGAGCCGGACCAGGGAACGTATAACCTCGACCCGGCGCGCATCGAGGCGGCCATCACCGAGCGAACCCGCGTGATCTGTCCGGTGCATCTGTACGGGCAGCCGGCCGATATGCAGCCGATCAGTGACCTGGCAACACGGTACGGGCTTCTGGTATTGGAAGATGCGGCGCAGGCGCAGGGAGCCCGATACCAGGGTCAGCGGGTGGGCGGGTTGGGTCACGCGGCCGGCTGGAGCTTCTATCCGGGAAAAAACCTGGGGGCCATGGGCGACGCCGGCGCCGTCACGACCAATGATGATGTGCTGGCGGCGCGCGTGAGGCTGCTGCGCAATTACGGGTCAAAGCAGAAGTACGTCCACGAGATTCAGGGCACCAACAGCCGTCTGGACGAACTGCAGGCTGCAGTGCTGCGGGTGAAGCTGCGGCATCTGGACACCTGGAACGCACGGCGGGCCAGGATTGCGTCCCATTATCAGCAGGCGTTGCAGGACACCGATCTGCAGCTGCCCGTGGTGCTGGATCAGACCGAGCCGGTGTGGCATCTGTACGTGGTAGGGAGCCGGCAGCGTGACGTCCTGCAGCGGCAGCTGACCGAGCAGGGCATCAGTACGCTGATTCACTACCCCTGCCCCCCGCACCTGCAGGGCGCTTACCGCTCGGCTGGCTGGTCAGCCGGCACCTTTCCGATATCGGAGCACATCCATGCTGAAGTGCTGAGTCTGCCGATCGGGCCGCACCTGACAGACGATCAGGTTGAGGCGGTCGTGCAGGCCGTTCACCACGTATCTGTCACCGGCTGAGTTCGCCCTTGCAACGCATTCTGAAAGCGTCGGCGGTGATGGGCCTCAGTTCGGTGGCCACGGTGGGTCTGAGTGCCGTACGGTACAAGTTTATTGCGCTGCACCTGGGAGCGCAGGGCATCGGAACGCTGGGCCTGCTGGTCACGCTGCTGACCTTTGGCGTGACGCTTTTTACGCTGGGCCTGGGAAACAGCGGTGTTCGTGAAGTGGCTGCGGGCGAGGCGAAGGGTGAAGCGCAGTCGGGCCGTTCGCGCGCGGCGGTCACAGCCAGTGCCTGGGCACTCGGTCTGCTGGGGGGAGGGGTTGGGACGGTGCTGGCGTTGTTGGCGCCCAGCACCCTGTCCCTATCTCTGACCACATTGGAACGCAGCGTGCTCGGTCTGACCCTGTTCGCGTCAACGCTCTCTGCAGGACAGATCGCCCTGCTCAACGGCCTGGGCCAGATCAAGCAGATTGCCCGGGCCAACATTTATGGTTCGGTGATCGGGACGGTGGCCACGTTGGTGACGGTATTCAGTGTACCGGCGCTGGGCGTGGCTGCGGCGCTCGCCGTGGCGCCGCTGGTGACTGCCGGATTCACGAGCTGGTATACACGGGCGCAGGTCAGGGAACTGCGGACTTACCTGGGGGCGGGTACGTTGTGGCCGACCGTCCGTCCGATGCTGGTCGCCGGTGCCGCTTTCTCAGCGACGGTCCTCATCTCCTCTCTGACGCAGCTGCTGATTCGAAGGGTCATCGAGGTTCGCCTGGGTGTGCTGGACCTGGGATATTTCCAGGCCGCCTGGACCGTGGCGAGTGTCTATCTGGGGTTCGTTCTCAACGCGATGGCGGTGGAATACTATCCCCGCATCAGTGCATTCGCGGAGAACCACCAAGTGCTGGATCAGCATGTCCGACGGCAGATCAGGTTTGCGCTGGTAGTGGGAGCGCCGGTGATCATCCTGCTGTACAGCCTGGCTCCTTCAGTGATCGAACTGATGTATTCAGACACATTCCATGCAGCCATACCCGTGCTGCGCCTGCAACTGCTCGGTGATGTCCTGAAGATTCCGGGCTGGGCCTTTGGATTTCTTCTCCTTTCAATCCACCAGAAGGGCTGGTATCTAGTTCTGGAAACCCTTTGGAATGTTTTGCTCTATGGATTGAGTCTTGTTCTGCTGCCCAGATTCGGCATCAACGCTGTGGGGATCGGTTACCTCGGCGCATATG
Organism: Deinococcus sonorensis KR-87; assembly: GCF_040256395.1. Classification (NCBI taxonomy): domain Bacteria; kingdom Thermotogati; phylum Deinococcota; class Deinococci; order Deinococcales; family Deinococcaceae; genus Deinococcus; species Deinococcus sonorensis. Next base: position 1,200,647 of record NZ_CP158299.1, read on the forward strand.
TCGTCTACTACATCGTGATTTCCGCGCTGGCCTTCTTCATTGTGGGCTTCCGGTTCGATTTCCGGGCAGGCATGTATATCGCCCTGGTGATCGCAGCGATGCTGCTTCTGTCGTCGCTGCCCAACTACGCCCTTGGCACGGCGTTCAATGGTGTGCTGGTAGCGGGCGTGGCGTTTGTGGTTGGGATGGGTTTGTTCGGGTGGACCCGGCAGAGCGTTGGTCTGATGACTGCTGGCGGCCGTCTGGCGCAGTTGCGTGGTCGCAAGTGACGGTGGCCAGTCCTCTGATCAGTGTCCTTGTTCCGGCCTACAACCATGCCGGGTACATTGAAACCTGCCTGGAAAGCATCCGGCTCGACCCCTACCCCCAGACCGAGGTGCTGGTGCTGGACGACGGGTCTATGGACGATACGTTGGGTGTGGCCCAGGGATGGTGTGGCAAGTTCGGACACCACTTTGTTCGGGTTCAGGTTGCCACCCAAGCCAACCAGGGCATCGCGGCGACACTCAATACCTTGATCCGATCAGCACGCGGTGAGTATGTGGCCATTCTCGCCAGCGACGATCTGTTGTTGCCAGGTGGCCTGCAGGCGAGGGCCACCTATCTGCTCGAACACCCCACACATCTCGCTGTGTTTGGCGACTGTCAGGCCATAGACGAGCACGGCCGACTTCTCCACCTCAGTGCCATGCGTGGGCTGTATCGAAGCTTCGTCCCCGCGCTCCATTCGCCTGCCGGTCGGGTTCGGGAGTTGATTCTGCGCTGGTCTGTTCCTGGCCCAGGCCTGATGGTCAGGCGTTCGGCATACCTATCGCCAGGCGGCATCGGCTTGTACGATGCTGCACTATCGGTTGAGGACCGGCCATTCTACCTGAAGCTCCTTAGCAGAAACGCGCTGGGGTTTCTTGGAGCGCCGGTCGCTCAGTACCGGGTGCACAGCCGGCAGAGCGTCAGGAGCGAGCAGCGGCAGATGCAACTGCTGCATGATGTCGTGGCCGCGGAAGAACAGGCCTATCCGGATTTTGTGGGCTCTGAGAAGCTGTTTCTGTCTCTGGTGATCAGGCGCAACAAGGCGCAGATTGTTGTTTTGAATACTGGCGACCCGCTCAGCAGGCTACGCCTCAGGTTCCTGAACCTCGTGCTGAGGGCCATCTACCTGTTTCATATCATCGTCATCAGATGGGATGATCTTTTCTCTGGCAGAAGGGGAGACCGGCGTGAGTGTTAGGCCGGTTCAGCTGTTTTCGCGTCCGAGACTGGCAACCTATCTGTCGGTCGTGCTCAGTCTCCTGGTGGTCGTGACGTGCATGTTGCCAAGTGGGACCGTGTTCAACATCAACTACAAGTTGATGATCGTGCTGATCAGCGTGGCTGGACTCGGCGTCGCTCTGGTCTTCCGCCGGCACATCGGGGCGAGGAGCCTGAGTTTCCTGGCCTCGGTGATCATGCTCTGCCTGCTTCTGAGCGTGTGGCTCCTGATCGGATGGATCAACGGTTACCCTCTGGCTCCTGACCAGTATCAAGCCATGCTGATCACCCTGCTATATCCAGCAATCATCTGTACAGCGGTGTATTCTGGCTATTTTACCCGTTTACGTTTTTATAAAGCTGTTGTCTTGGGATTCTGTCTATATGGCCTGCTGAAACTGGTCTTGATTGGAGCTCTGGCCAGTGGGGTGCTGAGCTATGCCCGGCTGATCTTCTATGGTGAAGTGATTTCGTATGTGCCTATCACTCAGCAAATTGTGGGCCGGATCATTCGAATACAGACCATCCTGGATCTTCTGGCGCCAATCGTCATTGTTGTTGTGCAGCGTATGGTTCTCTCAAAGTCGACGAAGTATGTTCTGTATGCCTTGGTCTTTCTGACGGTATTTTTAAGTTACAGCCGGGCTATCTGGCTGTTGAGCAGTATTCCTTTGCTGTACGCAGTTCTTTCGCGGCTGACTCGCGTCTTGGTCGCGGCCATGGCGGCCCTCCTGATTGTAGCCACGCTGCTGCTGTTTGGTGATCTGAACGCTGACGTGATCTCGCAACGGCTGAGTGGCCAGAGCGTTGCTGCCTCGGACCTGACGCGCATTGATCAGACGCGCAGCCTGATGGAACAGTTTGACGCAGCACCGGTCTTTGGGAGCGGCCTGGGCGCCCACACGGCGGTGATCCGTGACGCCACCCACACGTACAGCTATGAGGTGCAGCTCATTGCCCTGCTGATGCAGACGGGCGTGGTGGGCGCCGCCCTTCTGTCGTTCTACCTGCTGTACCTCGCCATACGTCTGCTGAATGTCGACAAACTCAATCTGATTGTGTTTCTCTCCTGGCTTCTTTCCTGTTTTACGAATCCATATCTGATCTCGTCGGTCTCAGGTATTCTGCTGGCCTACTTTATTCTGCAACTGAAAGAGAGAACCGAGCCGTGACGTATGAAGTACAGATCGTGTTGGCCACCTACAACGGCGGCCATTACTTGGCTGAGCAACTGGACTCTATCCTGGCTCAGAGCCATACTGGGTGGCAGCTGCTGGCGCATGATGACGGGTCATCGGACGATACCCTGGCCATTCTGAGGGCGTATCAGTCCCGTCTGGGCCACCAGCTGCAGGTGGTGGAGCATCCGTCCTGTGGCGGCGCCAGCGCCAACTTTTCCTTTCTCCTGAACCGGACGAACGCGCCGTATGTGTTCCTGGCGGATCAGGATGACATCTGGCAGCCCGACAAGTTGGAGCGCTTTATGCGGGCGATTCGCCGGGCCGAGGTGCTGGCGGGAATACAGACACCCCTGCTGGTTCACTCCGACCTGGAACTTGTGGACGATGCCGGCCAGCCAGTCGCCCCGTCCTTTTGGCAGTATCAACACCTGGATCCACGATGGGGTGACCACGTGCCGCGGTTGCTCACCCAGAATGTGGTGACCGGCTGCGCGACGCTCGTGAACAGGGCCCTGCTGGACCTCGCCCTGCCGGTTCCAGCGGACGCGGTGATGCACGATTGGTGGCTGGCCCTGGTAGCATGCGCGACCGGAAAGGTGATCTGGATGCCGTCGACAACCGTGCGCTACCGCCAGCACAGCAGCAACACGCTGGGCGCACAGAAGTTTGACTGGCACTACATCCTCTCAAAACTTGGAAGCCTGACTGACAGACAGGCCGCGAGGACCACCCTGATGCAGAACACCCAACAGGCCCGCGCCTTTGCTGAGCGCTTTTCTGACAATGGCTGGGCAGCTGAGGCCGCCCTCTTTGGGTCCCTGTCCGAAATGAGTCGGCTCCTCAAGGCCAGAACCATCCTGCAGCATGGGTTCTGGAAAGTTGGGCTGCTCAGGAATCTGGCATGGTTGTTCCTGTGAGCAGCCGCACGATGGAGACATATACATCAGTGGTGCCGGTTTACCGATATGACTATCTGGGGGCCATCGGAGACGCGGCCACGTACATCCAGCCGCTGGTGGTAGAAACGGTGGAGGCAGGCCAGGCGCCGCAGAATCGTGGTGCCATCCCGCTGCCTAAGGCGGACTTCGGCCACGGTTCCAGCCGCAATCTCGGCGCTCGCCAGGCTACCGGAGCGGCCATCTACATCTTTCTGACGCAGGACGCGGTGGTGCCTTCTCCTGACACCATCGAGCACCTGCTGGCCCCCATCCGGAGCGGCGAAGCGGTGGCCACCTTTGCCCGCCAGCTGCCCCGGCCAGAAGCCACGCTGCTGGAGCGGTTCTCGCGTTACTTCAATTACCCGGAGCACAGTCAGCTGCGAACAGAGGCTGACATTCCGAGGTTGGGCGTCAAGGCCTTCTTCTTCTCCAACGTCTGTTCGGCAGTGCGGGCCGACGTGTTCTGGGCGGCGGGCGGCTTTCCGGAAGACGTGATCATGAACGAGGACATGGCGCTGGCCGCCCGCCTACTGCGGGCCGGTCACTGCATCAAGTACGTGGCCGAGGCCGAAGTGCTGCACTCGCACGATTACACCCTGCAGCAGCAGTTCCGGCGCAACTTCGATGTGGGAGCCTACTTTGCGGATGCGGGTCCAGCACTGGCCGGCGCCCGGGTCGGGGGTGAGGGCGCGCGGTTCGTACTGGAACAGCTGCGGTATATCCTGCGCCATGGGCGACCTGACCTGATGCCCAGGGTCATCGCCGAATCGGCCGCCAAGTTTACGGCCTTCCAGCTGGGCCGTCGTCACCACTGGCTGCCACGGGCCCTCAAGAAACGGCTGAGCATGCACAGCTACCACTGGGATCAACATTAAGGAGTAAGCAAGTATGGACACACTTCTCGTCACTGGCGGCTGCGGCTTCATCGGCAGCAACTTTGTCCGCTACTGGCTCTCGCAGCATGCCCAGGGCCGGGTGGTGATTCTCGACAAGCTGACGTATGCAGGCCGCCGGGAGAACCTGCACGACCTCTGGGATGATCCGCGCCTCTCGCTGGTGGTCGGTGACATTGCCGATCAGGCGCTGGTGCGCCGCACCTGTCAGGAGCAGGGCGTCACCCTGATCGTGAACTTCGCTGCCGAAACGCACGTGGACCAGAGCATCCTGGGGCCACTGGTGTTCACCGACACCAACGTGCGCGGCACTCACGTGCTGCTGGAAGTGGCCCGCGAGCTGCGCCTGCGGCTGCACCACATCAGCACCGACGAGGTGTACGGGCACATCCCGGATCAGCACCAGAGCGTCGAGACGGATCCGCTGTTGCCACGCAGTCCCTACGCCGCCAGCAAGGCCGCTGCCGATCAGCTGGTGCAGGCCTACCACATCACGTATGGCCTGCCGGTCACCATCACACGCGGCGCCAACAACGTGGGGCCCTATCAGTACCCCGAGAAGGCAGTGCCGCTGTTTGCCACCAATGCCCTGCTCGGTGAGCCGCTGCCGGTCTACGGCGACGGGCTGCAGATGCGCGACTATGCGCACGTTCACGATCACTGCACCGGGATTGAGGCAGTGCTGCTCCATGGCCGTATCGGTGAGGTGTATAACGTCGGGACTGGCCGTGAGATGACCAACCTGGAAATGGTGGACATTGTCCTGGACGTGCTGGGCAGGGACCACAGCCTGGTGCGGCACGTCACGGACCGGCCCGGCCATGACCGCCGCTACAGCATGAACGTGGACAAGCTACGGGCGCTCGGCTGGCAGCCGCAGTACGACCCCAGAGAGGCGGTGGCCGAGGCCGCCCGCTGGTACGCCGGGAACGAGTGGTGGTGGGCGCCGATCCGCAGCGGTGAGTTCCGGGCCTACTACGACGCCCAGTACCGGGCGCGGCTGGCAGGAACCGGGCAGCCGTGACCACCCTCACGGGCCGGCGCGGCATCATCCTGGCGGGCGGCAGCGGTACGCGGCTGTACCCGGCCACCCTGGCGGTCAGCAAGCAGCTGCTGCCGATCTACGACAAACCGATGATCTACTACCCGCTCACCACCCTGATGCTGGGCGGCATCCGCGAGATTCTGATCATCAGCACCCCGGACGATACGCCGCGCTTCCGGCAGCTGCTGGGCGACGGCTCCCAGTGGGGCCTCCAGCTGGAATACGCGGTGCAGCCGGAGCCCGGCGGGCTGGCGCAGGCCTACCTGATCGGCGCGGACTTCGTGGGCGACCGGCCCAGCGCCCTGATCCTGGGCGACAACATCTTCTACGGCAACGACCTCTCGGACCTGATGGAAACGGCCGACGGCCGGGCACAGGGCGCCACGGTGTTTGCCTACCAGGTGAGCGATCCGGAGCGGTACGGGGTGGTGGAGTTCGATGACGCGGGCCGGGTAGTGTCGCTGGAGGAGAAGCCCAGCGCGCCCAAGTCTGACTTTGCGGTGACTGGGCTGTATTTTTACGACCAGCAGGTGGTGGACATCGTGAAGAGCATCCGGCCCTCGGCACGCGGCGAGCTGGAAATCACCGACGTGAACAACGCCTATCTGGAGGCGGGTCTGCTGGATGTACAGCTGATGCGGCGCGGCTTCGCGTGGCTGGACACCGGCACCCACGAGAGCATGCTGGAGGCCAGCAGCTTCATCCAGACCATCGAGCACCGCCAGGGACTGAAGGTGGCCTCGCCCGAGGAAATCGCGTGGCGCAGCGGCTGGATCAGCACCGAGATGCTGCTGGAGCAGGCCCGCCCGCTTGCCAAAAACCGCTACGGCCAGTACCTGATCAAACTCAGCCAGGAGGGCAGACGCCCATGACCCACCGTATTGAGCTGGCCCCTGAGTACACCGAGGCCCTGACCTTCGAGACCTACCCGGCCGCCCCGCAGATCGAGGGCGTGTGGGTCCATGCCCTGCGCAAGAACCGCAGCGAGAACGGGGCGTTCATGGAGTACCTGCGGCTAGACGAGGCTGGGGTCCAGGGGCTGCCCGGTTCGCTCACGCCGCGCCAGATCAGCGTGTCGTGGGCGGCACCGTCTCGCATCAACGCTTTTCACATCCACGTCAAGGAGGTGCAGAACGAGCTGTGGTGTGTGATCGGCGGGCAGCTGACCGTCTGGCTGGTGGACTGCCGGGCCGGCAGCCCCACCCTGGGCGTGCGGCGCCGGCTGGTCCTGAGCGGCGAGCAGCCCACGGTGGTGCACATTCCTAGCGGAGTGGCCCACGGGTATCAGGCGGGGGTTGAAGGCGCGACCCTGCTCTACAGCATGGACGCGCAGTTCAACCTGGCAGACCCGAACGAGGGGCGACTGCCGTGGGACCACTTCGGGGCGCAGCTGTGGGCTGAGGACCGCGGCTGATGCGGGTGCTGCTCACCGGCGGCAGCGGCCGGCTGGGCCAGGAACTGCAGGCGCTGCTGCCTGAAATGGTGGCGCCTGCGAGTTCGGAACTCGACGTCACCAATCCGGAAAGTGTAAGGGCGGTCGTTGATCGGGAGCAGCCCGACGTGATCGTCCATGCGGCGGCCTACACCGACGTGGGCGCAGCTGAGCGGAACCGGGCGCGCTGCTGGCAGGTGAACGTGGAAGGCACCCGCCACATGGCGCAGGCGGCTAACGCGGTAGGTGCGAAACTGCTGCACATCAGCACCGACTACGTCTTTGACGGCGACCAGGGCCATTACCGCGAGACCGACACGCCTGGACCCCCGGTCAACTACTACGCCCTGACCAAGCTCGTAGCCGAGGAGGCCGCCCGCGCGGCCACCCGGCACCTGATCGTCCGTACCAGCTTCCGGCCCCGGGAGTTCGCGTATCCGGTGGCGTTTAGCGACGTTTTTACTAGCCAGGACTACGTGGATATTATCGCGCTGGACATTGCCCTGGCCATCCAGCACGCGCCCGATATTTCGGATGAGGTGCTGCACATCGCCACCGAGCGCAAGAGTGTGTATGAGCTGGCTCGGCGGCGACGGCCGGACGTGCAGGAGGGCACCCGGGCCAGCGCCGGTGTCCGGCTGCCGGGCGACGTCAGCCTGGATTCCGGGCGGTGGCGCGAGCTGCGCGCCTTGCTGTCTTCCTCCGCCTAGTCCGCCTGAAAGACGGCTTGGTTCACCTCGATCTGCCGCTGATCCAGCTGTCGGGCGGCGTCGTTTGAAAAGCTGATCTGCAGCTGTTCGCCCTGACGGAGCGGCAGGCGGAGGGTTCGGGAACGCTGAGTGGCGATGAGTCCCCGGAAGATCGTGTGTCCGCCAACTTGGACCGTAGCGAGCGGTCCCACACCGGCGGTCTCACTGCCGGAGAGCTGAAAGGTCGCCTCACCGGCTCCGCAGGCGATCAGGGAGACCGCTCCGTTGGACAGCAGTTGAATTTTTGTGGGTCCGAGCGTCCCGACATCCGGAGACGACAGCTCTACCGGCCCTTGTAGACAGGGACGTTGCGGTTGAAAATGAAAGTGGTCCACATAGAGGTTGCGCGCCTCCAGCACCACCAGGGTATTCGGTGCAGTCAGAGCCAGCGGCTGTCCCGCTTTTGCTGGCACGGTCAGGGTCAGCACACCGCTGACGTCGCGTTCCAGCAACGGCTGGATGCCGCTGGTGATGATCAGATGCGGCGGAATGCCCTGCATGGCGGTGCCGTTGACCTGCAGCGTCCAGTGACCCTTGCGGCACGCCTGCAGCAGCAGCGTGCCGTTGCCATACAGAAAGCCACCCTGACCCGGGGCGTCCCAGCGTGCCTGGCCCCGGGCAAGCTGCTGCGGCTGGCAGGCGGTCAGAGGCGCCACAGGCAGAGGAGAAATGGCTACCCTGTTGAACCGCTGCACAGCCAGGCCACAGGCAGCGATGAGCAGCAGACCACCCGCAATGGCGGCGATCAATGCCAACCTCACCGCTCATCCACCAGCCAGCTGCTGCGGGCCAGCGGCTGGATCGAAAAGGGCGGAGCATTGAGCGGATACAGTTCCAGCAGCACGCGGGTGGCCCGCCCTGGAGCGGTGGGGAGCCGTTCTTCCAGCCACCCGTCCCAGGGCTGGGAGCTGACGCTGTCCAGGTTCACCGGCAGCATGCCCAGAGTCCGGCAGCTGCTCAGGCAGCCGCGCAACACCACACGGTAACTGCCATGGCCCTGCAGGAGCACATCCACCCGGTAGGGCTGGTTCCGGGGCCAGTGGCGGGCACCGCTGGCAGCCACCACTTGTACCGTGGTGGGACGAGGGTGCGGCCACAGCGATGTCCAGAGCGGATATAGATACAGGCCAGCCACCGCGCAGGCACTGAGCACCAGCCGCGTCGGTGCCAGCAGGACGGCAGAAGGGGTGCCGGAAGTGGCGCCCTCGCGCAGCGCCATCCCCAGGCCGATCCAGAACAGCTCGGCAAAGAAGGGGCTGGGCACCAGCAGCACATTGTCTACCAGACTGGCTACCAACAGCAGGGGGCTCAGCCCGGCCACCGGCAGGCTGGAGCGCAGCATCAGTGGCACGGCCAAGCCCAGCAGCAGGGCATAGCCCAGGGTGCCGATCAGCCCGGTTTCGGCCAGTTGGTGCAGCATCAGGTTATGAGCGATCAGCCAAGCGCCCTGGAGATGCTGTACGGCTAAAGGACAGCCCACGCCACGCGCCGTCAGTGAGGGCCACAACTCGCATGACTGCCCAGGAGGCTGCAGGAACCCGCCCAGCTGATATGGCCCCACACCGCTCCACAGGTGAGGCTGGATGACCGATAGGGTGTTGTTCCAGATCAGGTCACGGTCGGTGTTACTGATGGAGGCGTAGCGCTCCAATACGCTGTTGGTGCTGAGGGTGCCGGCTGCCGTCAGGGCCAGGAAGGCGAGCCCACCCACCAGCAGGGCTGCCCAGCGCCGACGTCGCGCCGTCAGGATGACCAGCAGGCCCACCAGCAGCCCCAGCAGGGGAGAGCGGCTGCCGCTCAGGACACACACGCTGAGGGCGAGCAGGCCGACAGGCAGGCGCCACCACAGCGCCGCGCCGGAGGCGGCCACCGCCAGCAGCACCCCGGCGGCCCCGGCCAGCCCCAACGAGGGTGGGGTCAGAAACGGGTGCAACAGCCGGATGGTCAGGAGGGACGCGCTGCGCTGTCCCAGCAGCGCGTCGGCATAAGCAGTGACGTACACCACGCCGAGACCCACCAACGCCCAGCGCAGTTGCGCCGTCTGTAGACGGTGCCCCGCTCCAATCAGGGCAAGTACCAGAAGCAGCCGTCCGGCCGCCAGCGCCAGTGACAGCAACGGTGAAGGGCTCAATGCGGCAGCGATCATCTGGGTGGTGGCCATCACAGCAAAGATCAGCTGAAACTGTCTGGGAAGGGCGCGCCAGTGCAGCGAGCCCAGAGACAACACACTGAGGAAGGGTAACGTCGGCAGCAGCGCCAGCCAGGCCACTATGAAGCGTTGTGCCCGGGAGAAAAGGGGGGCGGTCATCTGCCGCCCAGTCTAGCGAGCCGGACCATCCCTCTCTGGCTGACGGTCACGTCAAGGCTGCGGCAACCTGACTTGGTGTATTTCTCATAGGAACAGCGCGTTGCACTTGTCAGAGTGGCCGCATGAAACACCTCATCTTCCCAAGTACCGCACAGGCCGACGCTTTCGTTCAGGATCTGCTCGCGCAGGGCGTGATCCAGCCGGAAACCAGGCAGGCCAGCTTTAACCGGCAGAGTCAGTACAGCGGCTCGGACACCCGGCTCAACGATGACCGCCGCGACTTTGACGGCACCGGGCCGGTGGAAGGCATGGGCGGCGGCACCGCCGAGGACGCGGGCGAGGGCGCCGTCAAGGGCACCGTTGCTGGCGCCGTCGCGGGCGGCGTGGTGGGTGCGGTGGCCACCGCGGCTTCCGGAGGGCTGCTGCTGCCGGTGGTGCTGGGCATGACGGCCCTGGGCTCCGGTGTGGGTGCGGGCGTCGGCGCCATCGGTGGCGCGGCGGGTGTAGACGAGACCGGGAGCGGCGGCTATGGCGCCGGAGCTCAGTACGTGGACGACGACCGTTACAGCCGGATGGAAGCCAGCCACAGCAGCGGCGGTCGGGCGATCGCGGTCGAGGATTCGGTGCCGGATGACGTGGTGCGCGCTGCAGCGGCCCGTCATGGGGGCGAGCTCATCTGAGCCGAGGAGGGCGTGCGCGCCCTGGCTGAAAAGGGGGGCCCGGCAGTGTTCCGGGCCCCCCTCTCTGTTTGGCTGCAAAGCAAAAACCCCTGCCTGAGCAGAGGTTTCCGTGGTGACCCCAACGGGATTCGAACCCGTATCGCTACCTTGAAAGGGTAGTGTCCTAACCGTTAGACGATGGGGCCACACCTTCAGCTGTGAGCATTCCGGAGAATGCGGTTGCTGCCCTTTCAAGGGGTGCTTTTCAGCACGCACAGCAGAATACAGGGCGGGCAGGGGGCTGTCAATTGCCCCTGCCCGCCCGGAACGTCTGGTTCAGGCGTGAATGGCCCGCTTGTCCACCGCCAGCGCCGCCTCCTTGACCGCCTCGCTGAGGGTGGGGTGGGCGTGCACGGTCCGCGCCAGGTCCTCAGCACTGCCGCCGAACTCCATCACGGTCACCGCCTCCGCGATCATCTCCGAGACGTTGGGTCCCACCATGTGGACGCCCAGAATCTGGTCGGTATCGGCGTCCGCCACCACCTTCACGAACCCGCGCGTGTCGTTGTGGCCCAGTGCCCGGCCGTTGGCCGAGAAGGGAAACTGCCCGGTCCGGACCTTCAGGCCCTTTTCCTTGGCACTCGCCTCGGTCAGCCCGGCCCAGGCGATTTCCGGGCTGGTGTAGATCACCCAGGGAATCACGTTGTAGTTGACGTGCCCCGGCTTCCCGGCCAGCTGCTCGGCCAGCGCCACGCCCTCGTCCTCGGCCTTGTGGGCCAGCATGGCGCCGCCGATCACGTCCCCGATGGCGTACACGCCCGGCAGGTTGGTGCGGTAGTGGGCATCCACCGGAATGAAGCCGCGCTCGTCCAGCGCCAGGCCCACTGCCTCGGCGCCCAGGCCGGTGGTGTGCGGCACCCGGCCCACCGCCACGATCAGCCGGTCGAATTCAGCCTCCACCGTCTGCTCCTTCTCGGTGTAGCGCACCTTCACGCGCTCGCCCTGCTCCTCGATGCCCTCGATCCGCACGCTGAAGTGGAAGTCCAGGCCCTGCTTCTGGAACTGCTTGAGGGCCTCCTTGCTCACGGCGGCGTCGGCGGCCATAAGGAAGCCGGGCAGCGCTTCCAGCACCGTCACCGTCGCGCCCAGCCGGCGCCACACGCTGCCCAGCTCCACGCCGATCACGCCGGCCCCGATCACGCCCAGCCGCTCGGGCACCTCCGGGAAGTTCAGCGCGCCGCTGTTCTCCACAATGCGCTCGCTGAACTGCACGCCCGGCAGGGCCCGGGGGCTGCTGCCGGTCGCCACGATGACGTTGCGGGCCAGCACCTCGCTGCCGGCCATGTCCACCACCCAGCCGTCCCCTTCCTGACGCACCAGCCGGCCCAGCCCGGTGTAGCTGGTGACCTTGTTCTTGCGGAACAGGAACGCCACGCCGCCGGTCAGCTTGTCCACCACGCTGTCCTTGCGCGCCAGCATCTTCGCCACGTCCAGCGAGGTGCCCTGCACGTTGATGCCGTGCTCGGCCGCCTCGTGCTGGATCATCTCGTAGCGTTCGCTGCTGTCCAGGAGGGCCTTGCTGGGAATGCAGCCGATATTCAGGCAGGTGCCGCCCAGCGAGCCCTTGCCATTGCGCGTGAAGCTGTCCACACACGCGGTCTTGAGCCCAAGCTGGGCCGAGCGGATGGCCGCCACGTATCCGGCGGGTCCGCCGCCAATCACCACGACATCGAAGGTCTCCATACTCATCCGAGTCTAGCGCTGGGCCAGCCGACAACAGGGTCCATGGCACGGTGACAGGGGAGAGGCCCGGATGCTCAGCTGTCCTGGCCCGTCGCCCAGCCGATGAAGCTGGCCAGGTCCTGGCTCTGCTGCGCCAGGCTGGGGCCGTGCACGTACATCATGTGGCCCGCCTCATACGTGTGCTCGCGGATGTTTCCGTGCAGCGCCGGGTCCAGTGCCAGGTGGTCCAGCGTGTGACGGGTGGCGAAGTAGGGGGTGGCGAAATCAAAGTAGCCGCTGCCCACGTAGACCTTCAGGTGAGGATTGCGGTGCATGGCGCCGCGCAGGGTGTCCGAGACGCGCACGTGCCGGTTCTCGAACTCGCGGTAGCTCCAGGGCCACACGCGGCCCGTCAGCACCTCGTAGGGCAGGTCCGAGCGGTAGCCGAGTTCGTGACGCAGCAGGTGGTTGATGGCGGCGGTGTACGGCCCCACAATGGCGCTCATGCTCGGGTCGTACTCGTACTCGCCGCCGCCCGCGTTACGGTCCATGCCGGTGAAGCGGCTGTCCAGCCGGCCCACCGTGCGGGCCTGAGTGCGCAGCAGTTCCTTGGTGTAGCGGTCCAGCGGCACCCGCAGGTCGTGGCGCAGCACGAAGGCCTCATCCAGCCCGGTGAGCCGCGCATAGGTCTGGGCGAGCCGCTGCCGCTCCTCGTCCGTCAGGCGGGCGCCCCGGAACAGGCCCTGGTGATACTCGCCGGCCGCGAACGCCTCGGCCTCCTGCAGCACCTCCGGCAGGGTGCGGGTCGGGTCCAGCCGGCCGTGGTACCACGCGGTGGCCGCGTAGGTGGGAAAGTGCAGCACATACGCCAGGTCGTGGCCGGGGGTGAAGTCCACCGTCGAGAAGTCCAGGATGCTGCTCACCAGCATGATCCCGTTCAGGAACAGGCCGTGGCGCTCCTGCAGGTGGCCGCTCAGGGCGGCGGCGCGGGTGGTGCCGTAGCTCTCGCCGATCAGGAACTTGGGGCTCAGCCAGCGCTCGGCGCGGGTGGTCCACAGCCGGATGAACTCGCCCACCGTCTCGATGTCCGGCTGGAAGCCGTGGAAGTCGGCGGGTTTGTTGCCCTCCGTGGCGCGCGAGTAGCCGGTGCTGACCGGATCGATGAACACCAGGTCCGAGTGCAGCAGCAGGGTGAATTCGTTGTCGGTGAGCTGATAGGGCGGCCCGGTGAGCTGGCCGGCGTCGCCCATCACCACCCGGCGCGGGCCCAGCAGGCCCAGGTGCAGCCACACGCTGCTGCTGCCGGGGCCGCCATTGAAGCTGAAGGTCAGCGGGCGGGTCGCCGCGTCCTGATCCTCCAGCGCGTAGGCCACGAAGAACAGCTCGGCCTGGGGCCGGGCGCCCTCGACCGCGCCCTCCTTGAGCCGTTCCTCGTGCAGCACCATGGTGCCGGCGGTGGCGGTGTAGCGCAGCTCACGGCCGTTCAGGTGCAGGGTGTGGTGGGTGACGCTGACCTGGTCCTGGGGTGCAGCGGGTGCGGACGGGGGAGGGGCATCGGTCATGCCCTACCGTACCAGAGCCGCCTAGCGGACCCGGCTGACCTGCTCCTCCGGACGCAGCTTTTTGGGTTCGCGGAACTCGATGTGTTCCCACTCGCCCTCCTCCGTGACCTGCAGCTCAGGGTTGCGCTGACGCAGCCGCTCCACCACCGCCTGCACCAGATCGTCCGGCGTGCTGGCCGCGCTGGTGATGCCCACCGACCGCACGCCCTGCAGGTTCAGGCCATCCAGGTCGGCGTCGGTTTCCAGCCGGTAGGCGCGGCCGCACTCGGCCTCGGCCAGTTCCAGCAGGCGCATGCCGTTGCTGGAGTGGGTGCTGGTCAGCACCAGAAAGGCGTCCACCTGCCCGGCGATGCGCCGCACCTCGTCCTGACGGTTCTTGGTGGCATAACACAGGTCCTCGCTGGGCGGCACCACCAGCGCCGGAAAGCGGGCTTTCAGAATGTCCACGGTGCGCCGGGTGTCGTCCACGCTGAGGGTGGTCTGGGTCAGCACCACCACCCGCTCCGGGTCCGGCACCTCTACGGTGTGCGGGTCGTGGAGGCCCGGACCGCTCTTGCCCAGCACGCCCACCAGGATGGTGTGCTCCGGGGCCTCCCCGCTGGTGCCGATCACCTCCTGATGCCGGGCGCTGTCACCGATCAGCAGGATGCTGTAGCCCTCGCGGGCGTACTTGCGCGCCTCGGTGTGCACCTTGGTGACCAGCGGACAGGTGGCGTCGATCACCGACAGGCCGCGCTGCCGCGCCTGTTCCCGGATCACCGGGCTGACCCCGTGGGCGCTGAACACCACCGTGTCGCTGCCGCCCGCCTGCGGCAGGCTGTCCAGGTCCTCCACGAACTGCACGCCGTGCTGCTGCTCCAGCCGCTCCACCACCGTGTGGTTATGCACGATGCTGTGGTACACCGTCACCGGCTGCTGTTCCTGGCGGGCAGCCTTCTCGACCGCGCCGATCGCCATCACGACGCCGGCACAGAATCCGCGGGGCTTGGCCAGGACCACTCGTTCGATCATGCGGTCAGTGTAGCGGGGCCGGCCGGACCACACGGTGGCCACGGCACGGCCCGCCCCCTGCTCTGTTCAGCTGGCCGCTTCCGGGTGCTCGCCGGGGGCAGGCAACGTCTGCTCCATCCGCTGCTCGATCAGCTGGCTGACGCTCCAGCCGAGCCGGGCCGCTTCGGCGTCCAGCCGGGTCCACAGCGGGGCCGGCAGATGAATGGTGCGGCCCGGCGTGTGGTGCAGGCGCACCTTGTGGTGGCTGAGCCGGGCGCTGGTCAGGGCGGTGCGGGCGGCCTGCAGCGGGTCATGGTCCAGGCCCACGCAGCGGCCCGAGCGCTCGTCGATGATCTGCCAGCGCTCGCGCTGGTCCAGATGCGGGTGGTAGCGGTCAGGAAACAGGTCGTTGGCCGCCGCGAGCAGCTGCGCCGCTTCTGGAGTCCAGGGGAGGGCCGTCATGAGGGCCTGAGTCTAGGCGGCAGCGCTCGGCCGGGCGATGGAATTTTATGCATCTCCACCCGTGTGTGAAGAGACAGCGGAACAAACGCCCGTTCGGTAGACTGCGGGCATGACCAGTCCCCTGACCGCCGCCCCGAGCGGCACCTTCGGCTTCGGCCTGTCGGACGAGCAGCGCCTGATCGTGCAGACGGTGCGCGAGTATGCCCAGGCCGAGATTCTGCCCAAGAGTGCCGCCTATGACCGCTCCGGCGAGTACCCGCGCGAGCAGCTGCGCGGGCTGGCCGATCTGGGCCTGCTGGGGGCCACCATGCCCGAGCGGTGGGGCGGCGCCGAGCTGGACACCGTGACCTACGCGCTGTGCCTGGAGGAGATCGCGGCGGCCGACGCCAGCGTGGCCGTGATCGTGAGCGTCCAGAACGGCCTGCCCACCCAGATGCTGCTGCGCCACGGCACCGATGAGCAGCGCGAGCGGTTCCTGCGGCCGCTAGCCAGCGGGGAGCGGCTGGGCGCCTTCTGCCTCACGGAAGCCGAGGCCGGTTCGGACGCCGCGAGCCTGCGGACCCGCGCCGTGCGCGACGAACACGGCTGGGTGCTGAGCGGCAGCAAGGCCTGGATCACCAGCGGCAACCAGGCCGACACCTACCTGGTGCTGGCCCGCAGTGGCGGCAGCGGGGCCAGCGGGGTCAGCTGCTTCATCGTGGAGCGTGGCACGCCGGGGCTGAGCGCCGGCGTGCCGGAGGAGAAGCTGGGGCTGCACGCGGCCCACACCACCACCGTCCAGCTGGACGACGTGCGGGTGCCGCACGAGCACCTGCTGGGCGCCGAGGGGCAGGGCCTCAAGATCGCGCTCTCCAGCCTGGACGCCGGACGCATCGGCATCGCCATGCAGGCGATCGGCATTGCCCGCAGCGCCCTGGAACATGCGGCCCGCTACGCCCGCGAGCGGGTGCAGTTCGGCCGGCCCATCGCCGAGCAGCAGGGTGTCAGCTTCAAGCTGGCCGACATGGCCGCCCGCATCGAGGCCGCGCGGCTGGTGGCGCTGAAGGCCGCCTGGCTCAAGGACCAGGGGCAGCCGCACGGGCAGGAGGCCAGCATGGCCAAGCTGCTCGCCTCGGAGGTGGCCGTGGACGCGGCCAGAGACGCGGTACAGATCTTCGGCGGCAACGGGTACAGCCGTGAGTATCCGGTGGAGCGGCTGTACCGAGACGCCAAGATCACAGAGATCTACGAAGGCACCAGCGAAATTCAGCGCATCGTGATCGCGCGCGCGGTGCTGGAGCGGCTGGGCTGAACGGCGGTGGCTTGAGCGGCCCTTAAGCCGATGCCCATGAGTGTGTTGCAAATGTTTCAGTTGGGTATCATCGGCAAACAACCCAGAACAGCCCGGGCGTGAAACCGGGCTCAGGCGCCGAGCGGCCCAGCGCTGCCCGGCAGACATTCGCCTGACGCCACCACGCCACCCTACGGAGGACTTATGAAAAAGAACGTCATGCTGGTTTCGCTGGTGTTGGGCCTGTCGGCCTGTTCGAACCTGGGCAACAAACCCACCACCACCGACGTCACGGTGCTGGGCCTCAACGACTTCCACGGCAACCTGGAACCCACTGGCTTCGCGGGCAAGAAGATTCCCGATCCCAAGGACTCTACCAAGACAATCAACCTGCCGACCGGCGGCGCGGCCATCATCGGCGGCTACGTGGACAGCGTGCGGGCCAAGAACGCCAACACCCTGTTCGTGGGAGCCGGCGACCTGATCGGCGCCAGCCCGGTCACCAGCAGCCTGCTGCGTGACGAGCCGACCATCATCGCCATGACCAAAATGGGCATGAAGGTCAGCTCGCTGGGCAACCACGAGTTCGACCAGGGCCTCAAGGAACTGCTGCGCATGCAGAACGGTGGCTGCGACAGCAACGACACCACCAAGGCCTGCAAGTTCCAGAATCCCTATCCGAAGTCTGGGTTCCGTTACCTGGGCGCCAACGTGGTGTACCACGACACGCTGAAGCCGGTCTTCGATCCCTATGAGATCGAAACCACCAAGAGCGGCGCCAAGGTCGCCTTCATCGGCGCGGTGCTGAAGGGCACGCCGGACATCGTGTCGCCGGAAGGCATCAAGGGGCTGGACTTCCTGGACGAGGCTGCCAGCATCAACAAGTACATCCCCGAACTCAAGGCCAAGAAGGTGGACGCCATCTTCGTGCTGATCCACCAGGGCGGCACCTCGCCCGACGGCTACGCGGCCTCGGCCTGCACGACCCTGACCGGCCCGATTGTGGACATTGCCAACGCCATTGATCCAGCGGTCAGCGTGATCATCAGCGGCCACACTCACCAGGGCTATAACTGCAAGGTGGGCGACAAGACCGTGATTCAGGGTGACTTCTACGGCCACCTGCTGCAGCGCGTGGACCTGAAGCTGGACCTGGTCGCCCACAAGGTGCTGAACGTCACGGCTGCGAACGTGATCATGGACGCCAGTGCTGACACCACCATCCCCAAGAGCCAGGACCTGAGCGCGCTGGTCACCAAGGCCAAGGGGCTGACCGACACCATCAAGCTGACCCCGATTGCCAAGATCGCCGCGCCGTCCATCTCCAAGACGCAGAACGCGGCCGGCGAGAGCGCGCTGGGTGACGTGATTGCCGACAGCCAGCTGTACGCGACCAGCGACGCGTCGCACGGCTCGGCCCAGATCGCGTTCATGAACCCGGGTGGCATCCGTGCCGATCTGCTGCCCTCGGCAGCAAACAACACCGTGACTTTTGGTGACACCTACACGGTGCAGCCGTTTGGCAACACCCTGACGGTCATGACCCTGACGGGCGCCCAGATCAAGACGGTGCTGGAGCAGCAGTGGCAGGGCCAGAGCAACGGCCCGCGCATCCTGCAGGTCAGCAAGGGCTTCACCTACAGCTACGACCTGAGCAAGCCGGACGGCAGTAAGGTGGACGCCGCCAGCATCAAGCTGAACGGCACCGTGGTGAACCCCACCTCCGGGTACCGCGTGGTGGTCAACAACTTCATCGCGGGTGGTGGCGACAGCTTCGTGGAGTTCAAGAACGGCACCAACGTGCTGCAGCAGCCGAACCTGGCGGACGTGGACGCCTTCAACGCCTACCTGAAGGCCAACGAGCCCCTGGCCACGCCGGCTCAGGACCGCATCATCAAGCTCGGTCAGTAAGGTCGCAGGACGCTGGAGCGTGCCGATCCCTGGTGGATCGGCACGCTTTTTCATCTTGACGTGGTCTCAGCGCAAATGTAGACTTATCTCAAGGTGAACATTGTTCACCTTCGGAGCAGCCTGGCGCGGCCACATGGGCCGGCTGGTCGCCAGAAGGGGAGGCCCCATGATGATGCTTGCGATATTCGCATTTCTGTCGGAGCTGGTGGCTGCGGTGGGCCTGGGCGTGTGGGGCTGGCGCAGCAGTTCGCTGCTGGGCCTTCAGCTGCTGGCCGCGCTCGGGCTGCCGCTGGTCTTCGCAGTACTCTGGGGGTTGTTTGTGGCGCCGCGGGCCACCCTGCCGCTGCCGAGCGGACCGCGACTGCTGCTGAAGGCGGTCCTGTTTCTGGTGGCGGGGGCAGCGCTGGGGACCCTGGCCGGACGCTGGCCCGCCCTGGTCTTCCTGCTGGTTGCCCTGGGCACCTCGCTGCTGCCGGACCCAGCCTGACCCTTCAGCGCCCGGCGTAACGGTTCAGATAATGGCGGGTGGCGTCCAGCACCTGGGGGAGCCGGAACAGCCGTACCAGGGCCAGGCTGGCGCCCCGTTCGTTCTCCGCCTGCAACGCGGCCACCAGCTCGGCCCGGACCTGCGGATGCAGCCGGCCCCGCACGTACAGGGCGCGTTCCAGCAGTTCGTCCACCGGCAGGTGTTCCAGCGCTTCTCCGTCGCGGTTGACCGCCAGCAGTTCCGGACGGCCCCGCGTGTCGGCGCTGACGTACAGGCTCAGTGGCTGAGCCAGCCGGCGGGTGATGGTCTCGGCGGTGGGCAGGAACGCCTCCACCAGCGTCACGGCCACGGTGCGGCCGACCAGATGGGCGCGCTCCAGGTTGTGCAGGCCCACCGGGAAATGCTGGATCAGGCGGCTGGCCAGGCGGTCGCCCTCGGCCAGCAGCAGGGCCTGGGCCTCGTCGGGCGTCAGATTGAGGGTCGGCAGCACCGGGCATGATGGCACTTCCCGGCCGGATGCTGCTATTTTGAACTCAGTCAAAACAAGCGGGCGTTCGTCAGGCGGGCAAGCCTGATCGGGCCTGCGCCAGGAGGCCACCATGATCGAGTTTTCCCTGACCGACGAACAGAAGCAGCTGCAGCAGCTGGCCCGCGACTTCGCCCGCCGCGAGATCATTCCGATCGCCAGCGAGTACGACCAGAAGGAAGAACTGCCCTGGCAGGTGGTGGAGAAGGCCCACGAGGTGGGTCTGCTGAACCTGTCGGTGCCGGAACACGCCGGCGGGCTGGGCCTGGGCATGCTGGACGAGTGCCTGATCGGGGAGGAGCTGGCCTACGGCTGCATGGGCATCTACACGGTGCTGATGGCCAGCGAGCTCGGCATCACCCCGATTCTGGTGGGCGGCAGCGAGGAGCAGCAGAAGCGCTTTCTGGCCCCGCTGGTGGAGAAGCCGGCGCTGGCCGCCTTCGCGCTCAGCGAGCCGAACAACGGCTCCGACGCGGCGGCTATGCACACCACCGCCGTGCTGGACGGCGACGAGTGGGTGCTGAACGGCACCAAGATGTGGATCTCCAACGGGGGCAAGGCCGACATCACGGTGGTGTTCGCCACCACCGACCGCAACGGCGGACACCGCGCCACGGTGGCGCTGGTGGTGGAGGGCATGCCCGAGGGCATGAGTGCCAACAAGATCCATCACAAGATGGGCCAGCGCGCGTCGCACACCGCCGAGCTGGTGTTCGAGAACGTTCGGGTGCCGAGGGCCAATCAGCTGGGCGGCCTGGGCGACGGCTTCAAGATCGCCATGAAAACGCTCGACAAGACCCGCATTCCGGTGGCGGCCGGCTCGGTGGGCATTGCCCGGCGGGCGCTGGACGAGAGCGTGAAGTACGCCAGGGAGCGTGAGGCCTTTGGCAAGCCGATCACCAGCTTCCAGGCCATCCAGTTCAAGCTGGCTGAGATGCTGATGGGCATCGAGACCGGGCGCCTGATGTCCTGGAAGGCGGCGTGGCTGGTGGACCAGGGCCTGCCGCACGCCACCGAGAGCAGCATTGCCAAGGCCTACTGCAGCGAGATGGCCTTCGACGCCGCCAACGAGGCGATACAGGTGCACGGCGGCTACGGATACGTGGGCGAGTACCCGGTCGAGAAGCTGCTGCGCGACGTGAAGCTCAACCAGATCTATGAGGGCACCAACGAGATCCAGCGCGTGGTGATCTCCAGAAACCTGTTGAAGTAGCAACCGCGGGTGGTGGCTCGTGCCGGGCAGCCACCAGGATTACTGTGGTTTGGACTGCTGCGCTCAGCGGGCCGTGGGCTTCTGTTCAGCTCAAGGGTTTGCTGGGGTGTGCTAAAATTATACCCAGTTCAATAATGTACCCTGACCCCTAGGAGGCACCATGAAGATATTGACCCTGATCCGGCAGGTGCCGGACGCCGAGGCGCGTGTGAAGACCTCGGGCAACGCGGTGGACCTGGAAGGGGCCACCCTGGTGATGGACGGCATGGACGAGTACGGCGTGGAACAGGCGCTGCGGGTGCGCGAGTCGGGCGCCAGCGTCGAGGAGATCATCGTGCTGGCCGTCGGGCCCAAGCGCAACGAGGACGCGCTGCGGACCGCCCTGGCCATGGGCGCCGACCGGGCCATCCACGTCGAGACCGACGAGCGGCTGGACCCGATTGCGCTGAGCCGGGTCGTGGCGCAGGTGGCGCAGGCCGAGGGTGCCACCCTGCTGCTGGTGGGCGGCCAGGAGGCCGACTGGGACTCGCAGGCGCTGGGCGCGGCCACGGCTGAGCGGCTCGGCTGGCCGCAGCTCACCTGGACCAACGAGCTGAAGGTGGAGGGCGAGCAGATCAGCGGCCGCCACGACGTGGATGAGGGCAACGAGAGCTTCACGGCCGCGCTGCCGGCCGTGGTCACCACCCAGCAGGGCCTCAACGAGCCGCGCTACCCGACGCTGCCCAACATCATGAAGGCCAAGAAGAAGGAACTGCGCAAGGACACGCTGGAGACGTACGGCGCGAAGCCGGCCGTGGCGTTCGTGGGCGCCGAGATCCAGAGCCGCGCCCGGCTGAACCGGCTGATTGACGGCAAGGACCCGCAGGCGGCGGCCGCAGAGCTGCTGAACCTGCTCAGAAACGAAGCGAAGGTGCTGGCATGATTCTGATTGTGGCGGAGCACAGCGGTGGAAAGCTCTCCAAGAGCACGCTGGAGATGGTGACGGCGGCGCGCGGCAGCGGCCGGGAAGGTCCGGTGACCCTGCTGGTGCTGGGACAGGGCGTGGCGGAGGTGGCCAACGAGGCAGCCCGCTACGTCGATCAGGTGCTGGTGGGCGACACGGCCGCGCTGGCGCAGTACAACGCCGAGCTGTGGGCGGCAGCCACCACCCAGATCGCCCAGGAGGGCGAGGCGCACACCGTCATCATTGGCGGCAGCCGTTCGGGCCGCGAGTATGCGCCGCGTGTGGCGGTGCGGCTGGACGCGCCCTACCTGGAGGACGCCATCAGCCTGACGTCCGAGGGGGCGGGCCTGCAGGCGCAGCGCTACACCTACCTCGCCCGACGTCACCGAGACGGTGCGCGCCGAGGGGCCGGTGGTGGTGGTCACGGCCAAGCCGGGCAGTTTCGCTCCGGCCGAGCCGCTGGCCACCCCCGGTGAGCAGTACGACGTGGACCTGACGCTGCCGACCTCCCGCGTGACCGTGACCGGCCGGAGCGTGGAGAAGAGCAGCCGCGTGGCGCTCACCGAGGCCGACGTGATCGTGACCGGCGGACGCGGCGTGGGCAACCCGGAGAACTTCGGCAAGTACGTCGAGGGCCTCGCCGACAGCATCGGCGCCGGAGTGGGCGCCACCCGCGCGGTGGTGGACGCCGGCTGGCGGCCCTACGCCGAGCAGGTGGGCCAGACCGGCAAGACGGTGCAGCCGAAGGCCTACATCGCGCTGGGCGTCTCGGGCGCGGTGCAGCACCTCTCGGGCATGGGCAAGAGCCGCTACATCGTG
Organism: Deinococcus sonorensis KR-87; assembly: GCF_040256395.1. Classification (NCBI taxonomy): domain Bacteria; kingdom Thermotogati; phylum Deinococcota; class Deinococci; order Deinococcales; family Deinococcaceae; genus Deinococcus; species Deinococcus sonorensis. The sequence continues at coordinate 1,223,005 of NZ_CP158299.1, forward strand.
GCAATCAACAAGGACGCCGAGGCCCCGATCTTCAAGGTCGCGGATTACGGCATCGTGGGCGACATCAACGAGATCGTTCCGGCACTGATCGCGGCCAGCAAGGCCTGACGTTTCCGGCAGGCCCTCCGGCCCCGGCTTCCCGATGTGGAGGCCGGGGCCGGTTCGTGGTTCCCGCACTGACCTCTGGATGACGCGGCCCGGTCACGCTACGCTGAAGACCGTTCCACAACCCAGCTCAGCTTGGAGGAGAACCATGCGCCGTCTGCTCATTGCCAGTGCCGTTCCGCTGCTGCTCGCCGCCTGTGGTCAGCAGGTCGCCCAGCCCAGCCCCCAGCCGCTGACCGCCCCCTACGCTGAGCGTCCGGAGCTGCAGGACGCCGGCAGCCAGGCGATCCTGCAGCGCTACGCCAACGATCCGGGCCTGCTGGCCGCGCTGCAGGAGGCCTACGGCGAGCGGCCCGCCACGCTGGCGCTACCCGCTGCGCCGGTCATCCATAGCCTGGACCTCGCCAGCGACCGGCTGGCCTACGTCAAGTGGGTGGGATGGGGCACGGTGGCCAATTATGACGGCCAGTACGCCAGTTACGCGGGCACCAGCCTGCCGTACAGCGGCCTGGACTGGAGCCGCGACGGGTGCAGCGCCCCCGACGGCCTGGGGCTCGGCTACCGCGAGGACTTCCGGCCCGCCTGCAACGTCCACGACTTCGGCTACCGCAACCTCAAGGTCTACGAGCGCACCGACGCCAACCGCCAGACCACCGATTCGGCCTTCTACACCAATATGAAGAGCATCTGCGCGGCCAAGAGCTGGTACAAGCGCCCGGCCTGCTACTCGGCGGCGTATGCGTATTACGAGGGCGTCCGGGTGGGCGGCAGCAGCAGCTTCTGAGCGCGGCTCAGGCGAATTCCAGCAGCTCCGGGTGCTCCAGGCCCAGCGCCCGCGCCCGGCGGCGCGCCGGGTCCGCCTGCCCCGCCTCCACCGCCCGCATGAATGCGTCGTCGGTCGCAAGGCTGGTTAGCACCCAGAAGTCGCCCCACACCTCCAGCCCCCAGGCCTGCCGCATGGCCCGCGCCGCCTGCGTCCACACCGGCTCGCTCAGTTCCTCCAGCGGCGCGATGTAGTGGCTCTCGCCGTCGGTGCCGGGCGTCCGGCGCACCTCGCGGCGGTACGCCTGAAGTTCCTGACGGGTCATGTCCTCCAGCGCGCCGGCGGCGCAGTAACGGGCCGGAAAGGCGCTGTAGGTGTCGCGGCAGCGGGTGGGCCGCACCTCATAGGCGGTGCAGACGCCCTGCTCCCGGTCCAGCAGCGGGCAGAAGCCCACCTCCTGGCGGTGCCGCTCCACGTACTGCTCCAGGCTGCGGGCGCTGCGGGCATTGCGGATGGTCTTGCGGGCGTGCTGGCGCATGCCGTTCAGCTGGGCGGCCGTCAGTTCGCTGGCGGTCAGACGCGCCTCAGCCAGGCTGACCCGGATCGGCATGTCGCAGCAGCGGAAGCAGCCGGCGCCGCAGTACACCTGTCCGCCCTGACGGGTGTAGCCGTCCAGCCAGCGGCCCGCCTGACGCTGGTAGCGGGCGTAGGCGGTCCGGAGGGTGGTGTGCAGCGGGTCCGGTGGGCGGGTCATCCGGTGCAGCGTAGCAGCCTGCCGGGGGTGTCTGCCGGGTTTGACATACCGTTCGGCTGGGCCCGGCGGCTATACTGCTTCGCAAGGTGTTCAAACGCAAAGCTCCCGCAGCCGTTCCGCCCAGCGCGGCCTCCGCCTCCACCCCCAGCGAGCCGGACAGCGTCCGCCTGCTGACTGAGCTGCTGGCCCGTCCGACCCAGGAGGGCGTGCTGGACGCGGCCCTCGCCCAGGCCGGCCCCCTGCTGGGCGCCCAGGTGCGCGGCCTGGGCATTCTGAGGCGCGGGCAGGACAAGGTGGCGGCGGTGCTGGACTATCCGCGCAGCCTGCTGGGCGTGGAGCTGAGCGGCCCGTGGGTGTCGGGGCGGGTTCGCGCGCTGACCGACGGAGCGCGCGAACTGTACGCCGCCAACGGCCCGGAGGTGACGGCCCAACTGGACGCCGCCGGCATGCGCGCGGTGGGCCTGTCGCTGGTGGTGCCGCTGGCCGACCGGGGCCGGGGACTGGGCGCGCTGCTGCTCGACTGGACCACGGGCGGTACCGTCACCCCGGCGCAGCAGGAGACGATGACCCGCTTCGGGGCCGCGGTGGGCGGCCTGCTGGGCCTGATCGAGGGCCGTGAGGAGTGGCGTCAGGCGGCCCGGCAGCTGACCGTGGCGGTGGTGGAGGCGGTGGAGAGCCGCGAGTTCGACGCGCTGGGCCACGCCCGGCAGGTGGCGGAGCTGGCGGTGCAGCTGGGACGCGGGCTGGGCCTGTCGGGCCGCGAGCTCGATGAGGTCTGGTACGCCGCCACCCTCCACGACCTGGGCAAGATTCACGGCGAGAACGGCCACGCCCAGGTGGGCGCCAACTTTATCGAGGGCGTGGCCACCCTGGGCGAGGTGCAGCGGGCCGTGCGGCACCACCACGAGCGCTGGGACGGCCAGGGCGAGCCGGACCACCTGACCGGCGAGGACATCCCGCTGTACGCGCGGCTGGTGGCGGTGGCCAACACCTACGTGCGGGTGGGCTCGGTGGAGCGGGTCAAGGCGCAGGCGGGCAAGGCGCTGGACCCCCGGCTGGTCGCGGCCCTGGAAAAGCTCAACCCGGACCAGCGCTGAGGACGCGCGTCTCCTTCTGACCGCCCGCGCTCGGCTATGATGCGAGCCGTGTCTGCTGGCCTGCCCGCCCACTTCCCGACCCTGGAGGCCCGCTTCGGTCCGCTGGTGGCGTCGGACGCCGGGATGCAGAGCCGGGTGTACCGGGCCGGCGAGCTGATGGTCAAGGTGTACCGCACCCAGCGCGGGGAGCACCGCCGCGAGGCCGAGAACCTGCGGCGGGCCGGGCTCGGCGCGTGGGTGGTGGAAGCGCTGGAGGCCGACGGCGTGGAGGCGCTGGTGATGCGCCGCTTCGAGGGCCGCCCGCTGCAGGCGGACGACGTGCTGCAGGCGCTGCCGGACCTCAAGCGCATTCTTGCCGAGCTGCACCAGCAGGTGCAGGGCCGGGTGGATCTGGTGCGGCTGCGCGAACGGCTCAAGCGCTTTCGCAGCGCCCTGGCCCCCTACCCGCTGGAGGACCTGCTGGAGGCGGTGGAGGGGCCGCTGGAGCGCGGCGAGCTGGACGTCCCGGCCGCCTTCTGTCATCTGGACCTGTGGCAGGACAATATCCTGATCAACCCCCGCACCCGTGAACTGCTGGTGATCGACTGGACCCGCGCCGGCTGGGACGACCCGCTGCGCGACTTCGCGCTGTTCAAGACCGGCACGCTGGACCTGCTGCCGGCCCAATCCAGCCTGGACGCGGCGCTGGAGATGCTGCCGGACCGGGCGCCGGCCACGCTGGGCCGCTTCCGCGCCTACCTCGCACACACCTACCTCCACGACCTGTACTGGTTTCTGATGAACGAGCCGTACGCCTTCGAGGAGCAGCGGCAGGTGAAACTGCCGCGCGCCCGGCACGCGTTGGCTCAGCTGCCCGGCTGAACGGCCCGGCGGCCTTTGGGGGATCGCTTACCCGCCCTCCTGAGCGGGGCGGCTACGGTGGAGCATGGACCTCAGCACGCACCGCACCGCCGCCAGCGCCCTGCCGCTCACCCTCAACGTGACGGTGGCCCCCGATCCGAGTGCGGCGGTGCCGGCCGCCGGGGAGCCGCTGCTGCAGCTGCGCGCGCTGGAACACGCCGGCGACCCGGAGTTGCAGCGCGACCGCCTCAAGACCTTCCTGACCGCCGCCGCGGCCCGGCAGGTGCAGCGCCTGCTGCGCCACGAGCCCGGGGCCGACGCCGCCCTGGACCTGTGCTACCCGGCCGACGCGCCCAACTGGTGGGTGCGGCTGGAGCAAATGGACGAGGGCGGCGCTCGTCTGGTGCGCTACGACGTGGACAGCCAGGTGGCCGGGGCCGAACAGCTGGAGCTGTCGGCCGAGCAGGCCCAGGCGCTGGCCGAGCGGCTGGACAGCGCGCTGCTGGAGCGGGAGCAGGCCAGCCTGGAGGTGCATGCCGACGGTGATCTGGGCGGCCAGAACAGCCCGCATGACCACACCCGGCGCTGAGGGCTGCCGGGCCAACACTGTGCCGGGGCCGGGCGGTGTATGCTGCCTCCACTACATCTGAGGTCGGTTTCGGTGGCTGTTCGTGTGCCCGCAGTTCAGCGCCGCCGCACGGCGGCAGGATGGCAGGTGGCCCTATGCCCGTACGGAACGTTTCGGTCGCCGCGCACAGCAGCGCGGGAAAAACCACGCTCACCGAGGCTCTGCTGCACGTCAGCGGAGCCGTTTCGCGTCCGGGGTCGGTGGACGACGGCACCAGCGTCTCGGATCACACCGAGGCTGAGCGGGCGCGCGGCTTCAGTATCCAGAGCAGCGTGGTGCAGCTGAGATTGGGCGAGACGGTCGTCAACCTGCTCGACACCCCCGGCTACGCTGACTTCGTGCGCGAGATCAGAGGTGCGATCCGGGCCGCCGACAGCGTGCTGGTGCTGGTGAGTGCGGTGAGCGGGGTGGAGGTGGGCACCGAGCGGGTGTGGGCCACCGCCGACCGCTTCAACATGCCGCGCATCGTGCTGATGTCCAAGATGGACCGCGAACGCGCCGACTTCTACGCGGTGCTGTCGGACATCCGGGCCAGCCTGAAGGGGCCATGTGTGGCGGCCAGCCTGCCGATCGGGCAGGAGGCGCAGTTCGAGGGGGTGGTGGACCTGCTGACCCGCCGGGCGATCCGGGACGGTCAGCCGGACGGGCCGGTGCCGGACGACCTGACCGGGCTGGTGGAGACGTACCGCACCCAGCTGATCGAGGCGATCGTGGAAACCGACGACGCCCTGGTGGAGCGCTACCTGGAAGGGGAGACGCTCGACGACCAGGAGCTGCGGGCCGCCTACCTGCGGGCGGTGCATGCCGGGCTGCTGTATCCGGTGCTGCCGGTGAGTGCGGTACGCCAGATCGGTCTGGCGCCGCTCACCACGCTGATGGTGGACGGCCTGCGCAGCCCCGAGGAGCGCGGGCCGCTCACCGGACAGGACGGCCAGAAGCGCGAGCCGACGCCGGACGCGCCGTTCAGCGCGCGGGTGTGGCGCACCAGCGTGGACCCCTATCTGGGCCGGGTGGCCTACCTGCGCGTCTGGAGTGGCCGGCTGCATGCCGGCGACACGCTGCTGAACAGCACCATCCGGCTGGAGGTGCGCCCCGCCCACCTGTACACCGTGAACGGCAAGGACCTGACCGAGGTGAGTGAGCTGAGCGCCGGCATGCTAGGTGCCATCACCCGGGTGGAGGCGCACACCGGCGACACGCTCTGTGACCCGGCGGCCCCGATCCAGTACGACCCGCTGATCCTGCCGGACCCAGTGCATACGGTGGCGCTGCACCCGCGCACCCGCCAGGACGAGGACCGGCTGTCGGCCGCCATGCAGCGGCTGCTGGAAGAGGACCCCACCCTGCGCTACGACCACGACCCGGACACCGGCGAGCTGACGCTGTCGGGCATGGGCGACCTGCATCTGGACATCGCGGTGCAGAAGCTGGCGGCGTTGGGAGTCGCGCTGGACACCAGCACCCCGAAGATCGCCTACCGAGAGACGCTGCGCGGCACCGCCCAGGCGCAGGGCAAGCACAAGAAACAGTCGGGCGGCCACGGGCAGTACGGCGACTGCACCGTGCGGCTGGAGCCGTCGGCGGCCTATACCTTCGGCAGCGAGGTGGTGGGCGGGGCCATTCCCGGCAAGTACCTGCCAGCCATCGAGAAGGGCGTGCAGGAGGCGATGCGGCGCGGCGTGCTGGCCGGCTACCCGGTGCAGGGCGTGCGGGTGGCGGTGCTGACCGGCAGCTACCACGAGGTGGACAGCAGCGAGCAGGCGTTCCGGATGGCCGGGGCGCTGGCGTTCCGGGCGGCGGCGCAGCAGGCCCGACCGGTGCTGCAGGAGCCGGTGATGACGCTGCGGGTGCGGGTGCCGGCCCAGTACACCGGCGACATCATCAGCGACCTGCAGACCCGCCGGGCGCGGGTGCAGGGCATGGAGCCGGAAGGCACCGTCATTGTGATCAGCGCGGCGGTGCCGCAGGCGGAAGTGCAGGCCTACAGCGCGGCGCTGCGCAGCATGACCGGCGACCGGGGTGCCTACAGCCTGAAGTTCTCCGGCTATCAGGACGTGCCGCAGGCGCTGGCCGAGCGCATCATCGCCGAGCGGCAGCGCGAGCTGGCCCAGGGCTGAAGCGGGCCGGGCGGTGGGCGGGGCGCTTGTGCGGCCTCCCCGGCGGCGCTACTGTCGCAGACGATGACTGTCCTGCCGGCTGTGCCCTTTCCGGCGGTGGTGCCCGGCGATCCTCGCCCGGACGCCCCGGCCCTGACCGCCCGTGGCCCCTTCCCGGTGGGGGTGCTGACCCTGACGGTGCAGCACCCGGATCAGCTGGACGTGGTGGCGGCGCTGGCCCAGCCCACCCTGCCGGACCCGCTGCCGCGCTCGGAGCGGCGGCTGACGGTGGAGGTGTGGTATCCGGCCCGGCTGGCGGACGGTCAGCTGGAGCAGATCCACTACGCCGACCGCGTGGTGCCCGCCCCGGGCCAGCCGGCAACGCCCCTGGAGTGGCTGGGGCGCGCTGTCCGCGACGCGGCGCCCGAGCCGCAGGGCGGTCCCCACCCGCTGGTGCTGGTGTCGCACGGCTACCCCGGCAGCCGCTACCTGCTCAGCTACCTGTGCGAGAACCTGGCCAGCAAGGGCTACGTGGTGGCCGCCATCGACCACACCGACAGCACCTACGCCGATCTGGCCGCCTTCGCCAGCACCCTGCTGAACCGGCCCCTCGACGATCAGGTCGTGCTGGACCGGCTGGACGCACTCTCGGCCCCGGGCAGCGGGTCCCCGCTCAGCGGCCTGCTGGACACCTCCCGCACCGCCCTGATCGGCTACAGCATGGGCGGCTACGGGGCGCTGAACTTCGCCGGGGCCGGGTTTGCCCCGCAGACGCTGGCGTTCGTGCCGGGCGGCGCGCTGGCCGGCCGCCTGAGCGGGGCCTACACGGTGGACCCCCGGCTGAAGGCCATCGTGACCTTCGCGCCGTGGGGCGGCCCGTCGGCGGTGCGGGGCCTGGGTGTTCCAGCAGCCGAGTTCGGCGTCTGGGATGCCGAGGGCCTGGCGGGCGTGCGGGTGCCCTGCCTGTTCATTGCCGGCGACCAGGACGACGTGTCCGGATACCGGGACGGGGTGCGGGCCCTGTTCGAGCGCGCCGTTCACTCGGAGCGCCGCATGGTGGTGTACCGGAACGCCCGGCACAACGTGGCGCCCAACCCGCCGCCGCCCGCCGCCGACACCCTGGCCCCCTACATGCACTACGCCGAACCCGCCTGGGACGCGCGCCGCCTGAACGACCTGAACTGCCATTTCGTGACGGCCTTCCTGAACGCCCAGCTCAAGGGCGAGACGGAGGCGCTGACCTACCTGGACGCCCCGGACGGCCCCGGCGAACTGAAGGGCTTCCCGGCGCGCACGTCGCTGGGCATCGAGCTGCACCGGCGGCCGGCGAGGTAGGGCTACTTCAGCCGCAGGAAAATGGCCTTCAGGTACTCGGCCTCCGGGAAGCTGGCGTGGTGGTCCGGGGCGTGCTGCCACGTGCCGAGTTCCTCCACGGTGCGGCCACTGCGCCGGGCCGCCTCGCGCACCACCGTGTAGAACTCCTCGGCCGACACATGCGCCGAGCACGACGCCGAGACCAGCACGCCTTCCGGCTCCAGCATCCGGATGGCCCCGGAGGCGAGCCGCCCGTAGGCGCGGATGGCGGCCTCGCGCTCACTCTCGCGGCGGGCCAGCGAGGGCGGGTCCAGCACGATCAGCCCGAACGGCTGCTGCGGGGTCTGCAGCCACTCGAACACGTCGGCCTGCACCGTCTGATGCCGGGCGGCGGCCACCTGCGGCAGCGCGCGGTTCAGCGCGAAGTTGCGCTCGGCGCTGGCCAGCGCGTGCCGGCTGATGTCGAGGCTCAGCACCTCGCGGGCGCCGCCCCGCGCCGCGTACAGCGAGAAGCCGCCCGAGAAGCTGAAGGCGTTCAGCACCCGCCGCCCGGCCGAGAGCCGCTCCACCCGGCGGCGGTTCTCACGCTGGTCCAGAAAGAACCCGGTCTTCTGGCCCTGGCGCACCTCGGCTTCAAAGTGCAGCCCGGATTCCTGAAACACCACCGCGTCAGTGTCCAGGGTGCCGCGCAGCAGCTGACCGTCGTGCAGCCCAGCCGCTCCCGCCGCCGCCTGAATGTTGCGGCTCAGCCTCAGCACCACCCGCATCTCCGGGAACCGCTCCTCCAGCAGGGTCAGCAGCCGCTCCAGGTGTGGGAACCACGCGGCGGTGTAGAGCTTGAGCACCAGCGTGCCCGCGTAGCGGTCCAGCACCAGGCCCGGCCAGCCGTCGCTCTCGCCGTTGACGAGGCGGTAGCCGTCGGTCCGGGCATCAAAGAGGCCGGCGCGGCGGTCCAGGGCCGCGTCCAGCCGCTGCGCCCACCACCGGTCGTCCACCGTCTGCGGTTTGCCCACGTGCAGCACCCGCAGCCGGATGGGAGAGGCCGGGTCATAGAGCCCGATGGCCAGGAAGCGGTCCTGCCGGTCGTAGACCACCGCCAGTTCACCCGCCTCGCCGGGGCGGTTCTGCTGCTGGATGCTGCTCTCGTACAGCCAGGGGTGGCCGCCGCGCAGCCGGGCCTGGGCCGGAGCGCTGACGCGCAGGCGCAGGCGGGGGAGGGCAGGGGCGGCGTCGGGCATGGCGAGCCAGTGTAGCGGATGCGGACAGGGCCGGGAGGGGGGACGCTCACCATACAGGCGGGAGGGCCCGCCTGAGCCCTCCCGCCTGAAGTTGCCTGAACCTTACTTGCCGACAAACACCGCTGTGGTCAGCGCGGGCACGCTCAGCGTGTTGCCGGTGGCCTTGCTCTGGCGCACCACCGGATCGCTGGACTGCGCCAGCACCGGGTGCAGGCTGAGCTTCAGCGGGGCCAGCGCCGGGTCCTTGACGCTGGTGGTCTGGCCGCTGCCGTTGAACACCACCACCACGTTGCGGTAGGGGTTCTGGGCGTTCACCGCGCCGGTCAGCCGCATCACGATCACGCCGGGCGTCTGCTGGGGGCCGGTATTCAGGAAGCTCAGCCCCTGCTGCACCTGCTGGGCCGTCTGCATCCGGAACAGCGGGGTGCTGTAACGCACCCGCAGCATCTCCTGGAAGTGCTGGGTGGCGCGCTGGGTGTCCTGGGCGCTGGGCTTCAGGGCCGGGTTGCCCAACAGCGTCTTGTACAGCGGCCAGTTGTCCTTGTTCTTGTCGGCGGGCGGCAGGCCGTGGCCGAAGCCGTTGTCCTTGCCGGTCCAGTCCAGGGTGTTGAACCAGTCGCCGCTGTTGTAGCTGTCGGTGTCGAAGCTCTTGCTGCGCAGCAGGTCGTCGCCCGCCTGGAAGAAGGGAATGCCCTGGCCCAGCAGGATCAGGCTGTTGGCGAGGTCCTGCATCCGCACGCGGGTGGCTTCCGGCGCGTTGAGGGGTGCCTTGAGCGTCACCGCGTCGAATAGCGTCTGGTTGTCGTGCGCGGAGGCGTAGTTGATGCTCTCCTGCGGGCTGGCCGCGTAGCCGGTGGGCGCGCCGTTGTAGTCCACCTGGGCGCCGGTCACGGTCTTGCCGGTCATGTCGGTCAGGCGGTAGTCGCGCAGGTTGCCGGTCAGGCCCACCCGCAACTGGTCGCTGAGGTGCAGCAGCCGCGCCACGTCGGTGTTCTGCTTCTGGCCGTTCGGCACGCCCACCAGCCCGGTGGCGAAGCCCTGGTCCTGCAGGCCGCCGAAGGGGTTACCGCCGCGCACCGCGTCGCGGATGCGGTCGTTGAAGGTGCCGATGCCCTGGCCGTACATGTTGATCTGGGTGGCGTTCTTGCCGCGCTTGTTGCCCTGCACCTCCCCGAAGTCCCAGCCCTCGCCGTACAGGTAGATGCGCTTGCCGTCCACGCCGTCCTTCTGCACCGTCAGGCTGTCGAGCATCTGGCGGGCCGCCTGCATGTCGGCCACCATGTGGTGCCCCATCAGGTCGAAGCGGAAGCCGTCAATCTTGTACTGGGTGGCGTACAGGCGCAGCGTGTCGAGCATCAGGCGGCGCATCATGGTGTGCTCGGTGGCGGTGTTGCTGCAGCAGGTGCTGTTCTCCACCGCGCCGTCCAGGTTCAGCCGCTGGTAGTAGCCGGGCACGATGCGGTCCAGCACGCTGGTGCTGGCCTCGCCGCTGGCCGCCGTGTGGTTGAACACCACGTCCTGAATGACGCGCAGGCCCGCCTGGTTCAGGCTCATCACCATCTGGCGGTACTCCCGGGTGCGCTGGTCCGGATTCACGGCGTAGCTGCCTTCAGGGGTCAGGTAGTGGTAGGGGTCGTAGCCCCAGTTGTAGGCGTCCTGGTCGCGCACGGCTGCCACTGCTGCCTGCTGCTGGTCACTGTCGGGTGGCAGCTTGGAGAGGTCCGGGGTGGCCTTCCACTTCGCCCTGTTCTCCTCGATGGTGGCGATGTCGAAGGTGGGCAGCAGGTGGACGGCCTTCAGGCCCGCCGTCGCCAGCGCCCTCAGGTGCTGCATGCCGCTGCTGTTCACCTGCGTGAACGCCAGGTACGTGCCGCGCTGCGCCGCCGGCACCGTGGGGTCGCTGGCGCTGAAGTCGCGCAGGTGCAGCTCGTAGATCGAGAGGTCGTTGACGCTCGCCAGCGCCGGCTTTTTAAGGGCGTCCCAGCCGGCCGGTTTCTGGGCGGCGTCCGAGAGGTCCGCGATCACCGAGCGCTCGCTGTTCAGGGTCAGCGCCACCGAGTAGGGGTCGGTGACGAGGTTCGTCTCCACCTTGCCGGTGCTGGGCGCGTAGACCTTCACCTCATAGCGGTAGCTGCGGCCCTTCCAGCTGGCGTCGCCCGCAATACTCCAGACGCCCTGGGCGTTGCGGGTCATCGGGAGCGTTTGCTCACCCGTGCCGGCCGCGTCCGAGAGGCGCAGCTGCACGCTCTGGGCGGTGGGCGCCCACAGGCTCAGGCTCGGCTTGCCGGCCGTCCAGGTCAGCCCCAGCGGGCCGGTGTAGCTGTACAGGTCGTCCAGCACGCCCGGCACCTGCAGGCTGGTGGCGTCCACCAGCTTGCCGGCCGGGGTCACGCTGTCCAGCGCCAGCTGACCGCGCAGCGCTTCGGGCACCTGGGCGGCCTCCTCCGGACGTACCGACACCAGCGCGTAGCCACTCAGGTACGGGTACTTGGCCTTCAGGGCCGCCGTCATGCCGCCCTCCACCGGAATCAGCGGCAAGCTCTGCCCCCCGGTGATGCCGGTGGCCGTCAGCTTCAGGTCGCCCGCCGGGCTGTAGTGCAGGTTCAGCAGGGCGCCGTTCGCCACCAGCTCCGGCTTCACCGCGATCAGGCTGCGGGTCAGAAAGTGGGCCTGGGCCTTGCTCAGATCACCGATCTGCTGGGCCGTCACATCCGGCTTCTGGGTGTACACCTTGCTGTCTCCGCTGATGATCCAGGCCTGGTTGCCCGCGCTGGCCGGCAGGCTCTGGTCCGGCCCCGGGTCCTTGTTGTCGCCCTGGTGCACGATGAAGTTCAGCTTCTGCCAGCCTTCCTTCATCGGCACGTCCCAGTAGGCGCCGAAGCTGTTCTTGCCGGTCTGCGGCAGCGGCTTGGTCCACTCCACCTGAGCGGTGGTGTCCTCCCAGACGTGCAGCCCCCAGCCCTGGTAGTTGCCGTCTGGACGGTAGTAGTTCACGCGGGCGTAGCCGGCCGGCACCGCCGGGTCAGCGGCCTGCGCGGTGGCGGCGGTGGGCGCGATGGTGGCGGCAGCCAGCAGCGCGACGGTCAACAGCGTCACGGGTCGTTTCATGATGGTGTCGGCAGTGTACCCTGCCCGCCGGTGCCAATGGAAGCGCATCCACGCCGGCGTGCCTGCTGCAGTCGGTCTATGCTGGAACACCGTGCTCAGACCTTCGCCAGGACCGCTTTCTGCCGCCCACCCGACCGGCCGGGGCCGCCTTCGCCGCGCCCTGGGAGGGCTGTGCTGCGTGCTGGGCAGCCTGGTCGGCGCCGCTCCCTTGCCCGCCGGGCCCGCCACCTGTGGTCCAGGGGTGACGGCCCCGGCGCCGGCCACGCCACTGCCGGCCAGCGTGTCGGGCCGGGTGGACTTCTACGCGGCGCGCTACGACCCGCGCACCCTTCAACCGAAAGCGGCGCTGGCGCTGGGACAGGCCAATGCCGTGCACCCGCTGGCCAGCAGTTTCAAGCCGCTGGTGGTGCAGGCGATCCTGCAGGACGTGGATGCGGGCCGCTTCACCCTCTCGCACACCTTCACCGCGACCGCCGCCACCCGCAGCATCGAGGGCTACCCGCCCGGGCCCACGGCCCTGAGTGAGCTGGTGAAGCGGGCCATCGTCCGCTCGGACAACACCGCCAGTGACCTGTTGCAGCTGGCCTACGGCCCGGTGCGGCTGGCCCGGCGGGTGCAGCAGCTCAGTCCCTGTACCACCGTGCTGCTCACCACCAAGGCGTGGTGGGCCGCTCAGGCGGGGCTCAGCGCCGGTGTGCTGGGCCCGGACACCGGGGCGGGCGCGCTCGCCTATGCGGGGCTCCCGTTTGACCAGCGTTTACAGCAGGCGGGCCGGCTGATCGCGGCCTCCCAGCAGGTGAGCGGCCCGCAGGTGGAGGCCGCCCTGGACCGCTACTTTCATGGGCCCCAGTACCTGCCGGCCCTGGAGCTGGCGTTGCAGAACACCAGCACGCCGCAGGCCTACACCGACCTGATGGTCCGCACCCTCTCCGGGGCCGGGTTACAGGCGGAGACGCGCCAGCTGTTTCGCCGGGTGCTGGCCGCGGGCTGCTGTCAGCCGAAACTGCCCAGGCTGCGGGCCAGCTACTGGGCCAGCAAGGCAGGCAGCGGCTGGCGGCTCCTGACCCTGACCGGCCTCGTGGAGCTGCCGGGCGGCGACCTGCTCGCCTACAGCTATTTCAATGACAACAGCGCCACCACCGACGCTGAGCTGATGGAGCTGCAGCTGCCGGTGGTGGTGCGCTGGATCGAGTCGGGGTTGCTGTCGCTGGCCTCGCCGTGAGGAGGAGGGCTCAGGGCGTGGTCGGGTCCACGGCCCCTGGCAGTAGCTGTTCGTCCACCACCAGCGTCTCGTACCCCAGCTGGACCGGCACGCTCCGCTGAACCGCGCGCCACTCCTTGTACACCTTGACCTCCTCGACCACGTGCGGCACCTTGGTCACCTCGGCCATCTCGGTGTACAGCAGCAGTTCGCGCGGTTCCCCGGCCGGCAGCAGCACACCGTCCAGATAAACGTCCGGCCCTCCGCTCTTCGTCTCGATCACCAGCACTTCGCTCATCAGCTCGACCGTCAGCACTTCCTGACGCTGCCGCAGCTCACGCCGCACCACCACAGTGCCGGCCTCGGCCCGCACCTTGTCCAGCGTGGCCCGCTCGGCCCGCAGTTCCAGTCGCCCCACCAGTTCGCGCGTGTCGCTCTGGACGCTCACCGGCTGGGTCGGATCATGGGAATCAGTCATGGCAGGTCTGCTCCTTCGGGGACGAACAACGCCGGGGCAGTACAGGGCTGCCCCGGCGTTGTTCTCACCGCGCTTAGCGGCGGTTGGTGTCGTTGACGTCGATGCCGCGGGTGCCGGTGTCTTCCAGCATGTCCTCGGTGCGCGACTGACGGTTGGTCAGGGTGTCGGCGCTCTGGGTGGTCACCTCACCGGTCTTGGTGACATCGAGCACTTCCTTGCCCACCGTCTCGCTGAAGGTGCGCTGCTCGGTTTCGGTGCGCTTGCCCACCTCGACCTCTTCGGTCACGTAGGCCTGCTTCTGCACGTTGGCGCGCTCGGCCTCCAGGTCCACCCGGATGGTCTCGCTGTCGTTGCCCAGCGTCACATTGCCGTCCACCGGACGCGGCTCGCTGAGCGGGTGACGCTCAATGACCACCTCGTCGTGCGAGAGCGTGACGTTCACGTTCTCGGTGCGCGTCTCGAGGTGCTTGCCCACCTCGACCGAGCCCGCCTGGTAGCGGTCTTTGTTGACCAGCAGGCGCTCTTCCAGCAGCTGCAGACGGTCCGGGGTCCGGAACATCGCGTCGTTGTCGCGGTCCACGGTGCGGCTGGTGGTGGCGGTGGTGTCCATGCTGGCGTTCATGGTGGTGCCGCGCAGCACGCGCTCGTCGGCCATCTGGGCGTCGTCGTTGTAGTCCTGACCCACGGTGTACTGGTTCAGGTCACGGACCTGATCCTTGGTGAGGCTGTCGATGTACACCGCGTCCTGCTCGAAGCGCGCCAGGCCCACCGGCACCAGCACTTCCTTGCTGGTGAACCAGCTGCCCACGTCCACGATCAGGTAGCGGATGCGTCCGCCCTCTTCGGTCAGCGCGCCGCGCACGGTGCCGAGCTTCTCGTTGTTGGCCCCGTAGGCCACTTCACCGGTGGGATCGTAGACGTCACCGGAGAGGTCGTAGTTGCGGTCACGGGTCAGGTCCGACAGGGGAATCAGTCTACTCATCAGGGTTGCTCCTTTGGGGTGCACGGTCAGGTCGGAGGAGAAGTCGTGTGCAGATAGTTCACACTGTGACCCCGGATTCCTTGCCCTTTTCCCAAAAACGGTGAAGGTGGTAAAGACCGTGAACGTGTGCTCAACGCTTTTGAGGCTATGTAAAGGGCGTCTCAAGTTGAAGGCCGGTGGCTCCCGGTCCGCGCCCATGAAGGCGGGTGCGGATGGTCGGCCGTCCCGCGTCATGGCAGCTGCCGGCCCTGGGCTCTAGACTCGGCCCATGTCGATTCGTGTGGCCGCCTCCGCCTATCCGTGCCAGCGTCCGGCCCACTGGGACGAGTACGCCGCCGCCCTGGAGCGCTTCGTCGCCCAGGGGGTGGCGGAAGGAGCGCAGCTGCTGATGCTGCCGGAGTACGCCAGCCTGGAACTGGTGGCGCTGCTTCCACCCGCACTCTGGGACGACGTGCGGGCGCAGCTTCCGGCGCTGCAGCCGTTCCTGCCGGGCTTTCTGGACCTGCACGCCCGGCTGGCGCGCCATCACCGGGTCTACCTGCTGGCGGCCAGCCTGCCGGTGGAGGCCGCGCCCGGCCACTACGTCAACCGCGCCTATTTGTTCGGCCCGCATGGTGAGCGCTGGCAGCAGGACAAGCAGGTGATGACCCGCTTTGAGCGCGAGGAGTGGGGGGTAGAGGGCGGTGAGGGCCTGCACGTCTTCGACACCGAGCTGGGCCGAGTGGGCGTCAACATCTGCTACGACGCCGAGTTTCCGGCGCTGGCGCGGGCGCAGGCGGAGGCGGGCATGGAGCTGCTGCTGGTGCCGAGCTTCACCAGCGCCGCGCACGGCTACCACCGCGTCCGGGTGGGCAGCATGGCCCGCGCGCTGGAAAACCAGCTGTATGTGCTGCACGCGCCCTTCCTGGCCGACGCGCCCTGGACCTACGCCATCGAGACGGCGGTGGGCGCGGCGGCCATCTACGCGCCCAGCGATCCCGGCACGCTTCCCGGCGGCAACGGCCTGCCGGCCGACGGGGTGCTGGCGCTGGGCAGCATGAACGCCCCCGGCTGGCTCACGCACACCCTGGACCTCTCGCTGACCCGGGAGTTGCGGCGGGACGGTCAGGTGCTGAATACCCGCGACCATGACCGGGCGGTGGCCGGCGCCGCTGCCGGAGCCGCAGTTCAGGCAGCCCGGCGGCCAGTGGTCTGACCACCTGGTGAAGAGATGGCCTGGACAACTGTCCGCTCTGCGCCCGCAGCATCACGTCCAATCCGGCATGATAAGGGTCCGGGCCAGCGGAACGGCAGGCCCGACACGACCCGCATACGAGTGAGGTGACAGAACGTGAGTCAGCAGGAGGAGGGGGCGGGAGCTGGCCTGGCCAGCCGGCCCGCCGCATCGAAGGAGGCGGGGCTGGTGCTGGACCTGACCCGGCAGGCGCTGAAAGCGGCGACCCTGCCGGAAGCGGTGGCACCCACCCTGCAGACGCTGGTGGAACTCACCTCGGCAGTGGGCGCCGCCTACTTCCAGCTGGACAGTGGCTCGCTGCGCTACTACGCGCGCGTGGCGAGTGGGCAGATGCCCGACAACGACCGGATGCAGGCGATCTCGGTGCACGGCCTTCCGTCCGAGACCCCGCTGCTGCAGGCGCTGAGCGGAACCTCCGGGCCGATCTACATTCCCGACACGACGCTGGTGCCGGAAGCGGCCGGATTTCCCGAGCTGGGCGTCTGCAGTGTGGCGGCCGCGCCGGTGAGGACCCAGGGTGGCCTGCTGGTGGGCGCCTACCTGATGCACACCTTTCAGCCGCACGAGTGGCAGCCGCACGAGATCGAGCTGTTTGGGCTGGTGGCCAGCACCCTCGCCACCGTAACGGCCCGCATGCTGGCAGAGGAGCAGCTGTGGGCGGCCCAGGAGGCCAGCGTCCGGGCGCTGGGGCTGGCGCTGGAGCTGCGGGACGACGAGACCAAGGGTCACACCGACCGGGTGACGCAGCTGGCGCTGGAGATCGGCGCGGCGCTGGGGCTGAGCCCGGAACAGCGGCAGGCGCTGCGCTGGGGTGCCAGCCTGCACGACATCGGGAAGCTGGCGGTGCCGGATCAGGTGCTGCTCAAATCCGGGCCGCTGGACGCGCTGGAGTGGCAGCTGATGCAGCAGCATGTGCAGGCGGGCGAGCGCTTTGCCCGGGCGCTGCCGTTCCTGCCGGAAGAGGCCCGGGCCGTGATCGTCAGCCACCACGAGCGCTGGGATGGGAGTGGCTACCCGGTGGGGCTGAGCGGCGAGCAGATTCCCCTGCTGGCCCGCGTCTTCGCCGTGTGTGACGTCTACGACGCCCTGACCAGCGAACGGCCCTACAAGACCGCCTGGAGTGCCGAGGAGGCGCTGCAGGAGGTTGTGCGGCAGGCGGGGCAGCACTTTGATCCACAGGTGGTGGCGGCTTTCCTGAAGGTCATGGATCAGCACCTTCAGATTCAGCGCGGGGCATAGGGCCGGGCGAGCGGGCTGGCCGGCACAGTCCCTGGACCAGAGATGGTGCAGAGAACGCCCTGGCCTCCGGCTCGCCCCCTGCCTTCATGGGTCGGGTAGCCGTGGCCTTCGACTGGACCTGTTCGTAGCTGGGTCAGCGCCGCTCCGGGTCTGCCGCCGCCTCAGGAGGGAGCGGCTCCGCGCAACGACGACAGAACCGGGCGTCCCCTTCGTGCCCCTGAAGGCCGCAGCGTGAACACGTCACGAACGACTGCCGCGCCCGCTGCGCCTGGGTCAGGCTGACCGTGACGATGCCGGTGGGGACGGCAATCACCCCGTACCCGAGAATCATGGCCAGCGACGCGAGCGTCTTGCCCAGCGGCGTGCCGGGAGCGATGTCGCCGTACCCCACGGTCGTCAGCGTCACGATGGCCCAGTAGATGCTGGTCGGAATGCTGGTAAAGCCATGCTCCGGCCCCTCCACGACGTACATCAGGCTGCCGATCAGCGTGACCATCGTCAGCACCACCGAGAGAAACACGATGATCTTGGTGGCGCTGTTCCGCAGGGCAGTGGAGAGCACGCTGGCCTCGCTCAGGTAGCGGGCCAGTTTCAGAATGCGGAAGATCCGCAGCAGCCGCAGCACCCGCACGCTCAGCAGGTACTGGGCGCCCGGCAGCGTCAGCGCCACCACACCGGGCAGGATGGTCAGCAGGTCCACCAGCCCGAAAAAGCTCCTGGCGTAGTGAGAGGCCCGCCGGGCGGTGACCAGGCGGGCAACGTACTCCAGGGTGAACAGCGCCGTGAAGCACAGCTCCGCGCCGTGCAGCAGCGCGCCGTAGTGCTGGTGGATGCGGGCGACACTGTCCAGCACCACCACCAGAATGCTTGCAATGATCAGCACCGTCAGCAGCAGGTCGAAGGCGCGACCGGCCGGGGTATCGCTGTTGAAGATGATGTTGCCCAGCGACACCCTCCAGGGCGCCCGGGTATCCACCGCGTGACTCATGCCCCCAGTCTAGGGAGTCGGTGCGGGGCAACCGCGCGGCGTCCCTGCACCTCCCCTTGACCGACCGGGCCGGCAGACGACCCGCGACAGTTATGCAGCGTCCGCTTTCCGCTAGGTGTGGAAGAAATTCCCTGCTCGGAACACCCCAGGGTCAGGCGGACGAGGCGGCGCAAGGGGCGGCCAGCCAGAACCCTCTGGCTTGACTCACATCTCTAGCCGCCGATGGCAGGGGCGGCCTCGATGCCGGTGGCCCACAGCGCGTCGCCGCGCCGCTCCAGGCGGACCCGTGGCAGCGGCAGGTGGGCCTTGCCGAACACCGCCTCCCCGCTCCTGAGCGGATCGAAGACGCTGAAGTGGCACGGGCAGCCCAGTTGCGGGTGCTGGTCCTGCGGGTTGGGCGCGCGGTAGTTGAAGCTGAAGGCCAGCACCTCCACGTCACGCACCAGGTTCACCGGGCAGCCCAGGTGCGTGCAGACCCGCGAGAAGGCGGCGTAGTGCTGGCCGCCGGCGCTCAGGCCGCCCAGCGTGGCCTCCGGCAGCCGCAGCACCGTGCAGGGGCGCCCGGCGTAGGCGAACTGCACTTCGGCCCATTCGCGGTCCAGCTGGGGCAGCGCCGCCACTCGCACGGCCGGGCCGCCCACGAACTGTGGCGCGCCCGGCACACTCTTGCGGCTGACCCGCGCCGCGTACAGCCCCATGAAGCCGAAAACACCCACGGTGGCGCCCACCGGCAGCAGCCACCAGCGTTCCAGCACGGCGCGGCGGGTCAGTCGGGTCACTTCTGCCAGCCCTCCACCAGCGTCACCAGGGCCTCCAGCGTCTTGCCCTGGATGTTCGGGAAGGCCGGCATGCTGCCCTTGCCGTGCTGTACCACCGCCGCGATGGTGTCGCGGGTGAGCCCGGCCGCTCGCAGCGCTGGTCCCACACCGCCGTTGCCGGACGCGCCGTGGCAGCTGGCGCAGTTGCTGGCGTAGGCCTGCGCGCCGGGATCGGTCTGGTTCTGGCGCGCCCGGATGGCCGAGATCAGGTCGTCGGCGTCGCGGCCCTGTGGATTCAGGGTGCGGTAGCGCTCCAGGGCGGCCAGGGCCAGCTGGTCCTCTCCGTACCGTGAGAATCCGAAGCCCAGCAGCAGCTGACTTTCCGGGTCGTTGGGCGCCAGCTGCGCGGCGGTGCGGATCAGCAGGAATGCCTGGTCGTTCGGGACCGTCTGCTGGCCGCTGCCGTCCTCCTTGGTCAGCAGAATGATGCCCAGCCGCCGCAGCGCTTCCGGCTGCTGCGGGTTCTGCTTGAGGGCCGAGGCGTAGGCGCTGGCGGCCTGATCGTAGAGCCCGGCATCGAAGGCGGCCTTGCCCCAGGCGAGGTAGGCGCTGGCCTGCTGCGTCTGCTGGGCGCGGCGGGCCAGCGCCGGCAGCGTCAGGGCGGTGCGGACGCTGCTGGCCTCGTCGGCCGCCAGCCCGCCCAGCTGCCAGCGCGGAATGAAGCTGACGCTGCCGGCCAGCACCAGTGCGGCCGCCAGGGCCACGCCGCCCCACAGCCAGCCGGGCCGGGTGCGGTGGCTGGGCGCGGGTGGCAGCGCGTCCAGGGCGCGCAGGGTGCGGGCGGCCCGCTGCTCCAGTTCGGTGCGGGTGCGCTGGGCGGGCTCCTCCTCGGGGAGGGCGCGCAGCTCGTCATACAGCCGGTCGCGCTCCTGCTCCAGCCGCTCGCGTTCCGGGGCGTCCGGGTCCGGGCTTGCTCCCTGCCGCAGCGGGGCCAGCACCAGCATCAGGGCGCCCAGCACCAGCAGGGCCAGCAGCCCCAGGGTCAGGGCCGTCATGCGTCACGCGCCTTGCGGGCCGAGCTGACCGCCCGCACCTGTCGCAGATACGGGTCCTCGTCATCGGGGTCCGGCCCGGGCGTGCTGGGCAGCGGCGCGGCGGCACCCGCCGGGCGACGCAGGTAGCTCAGCAGCCACAGCCCGCCCAGCAGCAGCGCCAGCAGCGGGGCCAGCCACAGCAGCAGGTTGATGCCGCGCCGGGGCGGATTCAGCAGCACCGTGTCGCCGTAGCGGGCAGCGAAGTACTGAATGATCTGGTCGGCGCCGCGGCCCTGCTGCACCTGGCTTCTCAACTCGCGCATCATCTGGTGGCTCAGGTCACTGGTGCTCTCGGTGATCGGCAGCCCCTGGCACACTGGGCAGCGGATGGTGCGCCCGATCTGCTGCGCCTGGGCCTCCTGCGCCGGCGACAGTGGGGCCGACGCCAGCGCCCAGCCGAGCACCAGCAGCAGCACGGCCAGGGTGGTGCGCAGCGCGTTCAGAACTTCACCCCGATCGTCTGCAGGCCGGCGGTGAGGCGCTCGCGGGTCAGGCCGCCCTGGTCATAGCCGCGCACCACGCCCTGCGGGTCCACGAAGAAGGTCTCCGGCACCCCGCTGACGCCGTAGTTGATGGCGGTGTCCAGCTTCGGGTCCAGCAGGCTGGGATACGCCAGCCCGTACTCGCCGACGAACTGCCGCACCGCCTTCAGGTCCTTGTCGCTGAACACCACGCCCACCACCGCGAGCCCGCCCGCGGTCTGACGTTCACTCAGCTCGCGCAGCAGCGGCGCCTCGCTGCGGCACGGCACGCACCAGGAGGCCCAGAAGTTCAGCACCACCGGGCGGCCTTTCAGCGAGGCGAGGCTGAGCGTGCCGCCGTCCAGCGTGGTGAGGGTGAAGTTGGGCGCGGCCTTGCCGACCAGTGGGCCGCCCTCCTGCTGGCCGTTGCTGCGCAGCAGGCCCAGGCCCAGCAGCACCACCAGCACGGCGGCGATCAGCGGGGGCAGCACCCGGCGCAGGGGAGAGGAGGGCCGCGGGGCGGCCGGGGTGGGGGTGGAGTTGGATGTGGTCATGGAAGGTCCTCGTGGGCCGCTCAGTCGGCGGCCTGCAGCCCGGCACTCACCGTGCGCCGCACGGCCTGCCGGGGCGTGGCCAGCGTCAGGCTGGCGCCCAGCACCACCACCAGCGTGCCCACCCAGATCCAGGACACCAGCGGCGACTCGATCAGCCGCACGCTGGCCCACTGGCCGGCCGGGTCAAAGGCGGTGGTCACCAGATAGGTATCGCCCAGCGGGCTGTACTGCACCGCCGGCGTGGGATAGAGGGTATTGCCGCCCTGCACGTACAGGTTGGCGCGTGGCTGGTAGGCGCGGCCGTTGACCTGCACCAGCGCCACCTTGGAGGTGCCGTAGGGGTACGTCTCCTGCCGGATGCTGCTCAGTGACAGCGACTGACCCAGCAGCGTCACCGTCTGGCCCCGGTTGAGGGTGGTCTCGGCGCTCTGCTTGTAGGTGCCGCTGAAGGCCAGCCCCAGCGCCACGATCACCAGTCCGACGTGCGCCAGGTAGGCCCCGTAGCGGCGCGGCTGTTCCCGCACCAGGCCCAGCGGGTCGCCGCCGCGCTCGCGCAGGGCGCGGGCCGTCAGCTGCCCCAGGCCCATCAGGTTGTAGGCGCACAGCGCCAGCGTCAGCAGCACGCCCACCGAGCGCACGCCCAGCAGCAGCCCCACCAGCAGCGCGGCCACAGCACCCAGGCCCGGCCAGCGCAGCGCGGTGAGCAGCCGCTCGCCGCTGGCCCGGCGCCACGGCAGCATTGGCCCCACGCCCATCAGCAGCAGCAGGCCCAGGCCCAGCGGCACCGCGAAGGTATCGAAGAACGGGCCACCCACGCTGGTCTTGTGGCCGGTGACCGCTTCCACGATCACCGGGAACAGCGTGCCGAGCAGCACCATGCTGGAGAACACCAGAAACAGCCAGTTGCCGGCCAGGAAGGCGCTCTCACGGCTCAGGGGCGCGCTCGGCTCGCCCTCGTCACGCAGGTGCGGGGCGCGCCACGCCGCCAGCCCGATGCCGCTCAGCAGCAGGAACGCCAGGAAGCCCAGGAACACCGCGCCCACCGGGCCGTTGGAGAAGGCATGCACGCTCTGCACGATGCCGCTGCGGTTCAGGAAGGTGCCGAGCACGGTGCTGCTGTAGCTCAGCACGATCAGCCAGATGTTCCAGGCCCGCAGCTGACCGCGGCGCTCCTGAATCTGCAGGCTGTGCAGGAACGCGGTGGTGAGCAGCCACGGAATGAAGCTGGCGTTCTCCACCGGGTCCCAGGCCCAGTAGCCGCCCCAGCCGAGCGTCTCGTAGCTCCACCAGCCGCCCGCCACGATGGCGGCGGTCAGGAAGCTCCAGGCCACCAGCGTCCAGCGGCGCGTCACCAGAATCCAGTGGGTGCTGAGCCGCCCGGTGATCAGGGCCGAGACGGCGTACGCGAACGGCACCGACAGGCCCACGAAGCCCAGGTACAGCAGCACAGGGTGCACGGCCATCATCCAGTGGTTCTGCAGTGCCGGGTTGGGCCCGGCCCCGTCGCTGGGAATCTGGGCCAGCGGGGTGAAGGGGCTGGCCACGCCTGCCGTCACGCCGATGAAGAACAGCAGCGACACGAACATCGCGCCCAGCGCCCAGGGCCGCAACGCGTCGCGGCGCAGCGTCAGGCTCAGCACGAAGCTGTACAGCGACAGGATCCAGGCCCACAGCAGGATGCTGCCCTCCAGCGCCGCCCACAGCGTGGTGACCTTGACCCAGGTGGGCGATACCCGCATCGAGTGGCCCGCCACGTAGCGCACCGAGAAGTCGTCGCGCAGCAGCGCCACCTCCAGCACCAACACGCTCAGCGTGGTGAAGGCGAACACCGCCCAGATGGCCCGGCGGGCGCCCTCGGTGGCGCGGGCGTCGGAGCGCAGGCCGCCCACTGCCGCCAGCCACAGGCCGGCGAGCGTGAACAGCAGCGCCAGCAGCAGCGCGATCTGGCCGACCGCACCGAGCGGGCTCGCCTGGAAACTGATCAGGTTCAGCATGACGGCCTCACTGGGTGTCCTTCAGCATGCTCTTGATGTCCGCCTGGCTCTGGGGCACCCGGTACTCTTCGCTGTGCTTGACCAGCAGCTCGTTGGCATGGAAGACCCCGTTCTGGAACTGCCCGCGCACCACCACCCCCTGGTTCTCCTTGAACAGGTCGCTCACCGCCCCCTGGTACGTCACCGGGTAGCTCGCACCGTAGTCGGTGATGGTGAAGCGGAGGTTGAGCGTCTGCCGGTCGTACTCGGCGTGGCGCACCAGCCCGCCCAGCCGCACCGTGCGGCCCTGGTACTGGGCACTGTCCTGGCGGTACTCGGTGGGCGTTACGAAGTACTCCAGGCTCTTGCTGAGGTTCCCGAACAGGATGAAACCCAGCAGCAGCGCCAGCGCCAGCCCGCCCAGCACCAGCGGCACCGGATTGCGGCGACGGCGACGTGCCTGGGGCAGCGCCGTGGGAGAGGTCACGCTCACCGGCGCTGGCCCTCCTCCTGACGCAGCCGCCACCACAGCCAGCCGAGATAGCCGAGCAGCACCACGAAGGTCACGACGTAGCTGGCGATCACGTATCCGCTGAACTTATCCACGGCTCACCTCACTGCCCAGCTCGGCGCCGAGCTCGCGCTCTTCTCTGGCTTCCTGCAGCGCCGCCAGCCGGCCACGGGTCCGCAGCAGGTACACGTACAGCACCGTGAAGGCGGCGGTCATGACGGTCAGCGCGATGCCGTAGGCCGGCGAGGCCGCAAACCCGATGCCGCCCAGCAGCTTCAGCGTCTGGGTCTGGTGGATGCCGCGCCACCATTCCACGGCCATGTAGTTCACCGGCACGTACAGCGTGCCCACGATCCCGATCACCGCCGCCACTCGGGCGCGGCGCTCCGGCTCGTCAATCAGGCCGCGCACCAGCAGGTAGCCGCCGTAGATCACCAGCGAGAGCGCAGTGGTGGTGAGCCTGGGCTCCCAGACCCAGTAGGCACCCCAGGTGGGCTTGGCCCACAGCATCCCCACGATGATGGTGGCGATGGTGAACATCAGGCCCATCTCGGCGCTGCTGTGGCTCAGCCGGTCAAAGCGGCGCTGGCGGGTGACGAGGTACAGCAGGCCGAACAGGCCGGTGCCGCCGTAGGCGAGGTAGCTCAGCCACGCGGCCGGCACGTGAATGAACAGCAGCCGCACCAGGGTCCCCTGGTTCACGTCGGGCGGGGCGGACAGGCCGATGTACAGGCCGCTGAGCATCAGAACCAGCGTCAGCAGACCCAGCGCAGGGGTCAGGCGGTCA
Organism: Deinococcus sonorensis KR-87; assembly: GCF_040256395.1. NCBI lineage: Bacteria > Thermotogati > Deinococcota > Deinococci > Deinococcales > Deinococcaceae > Deinococcus > Deinococcus sonorensis. The sequence continues at coordinate 1,247,208 of NZ_CP158299.1, forward strand.
CGTGCCGCAGGCAGGGTGGATTGCATCATCAGTATTCTCCCCCGGCGACGTGAAGCAGACCGTGAGGGCCATCCGGATACCGCCGGATACAGACAGAGTTCACGCCGCGATATGCACAGCATGCGCCGATGTGGGCGGGCAGGCAAGGATGAGAGTCCCTGCTCCGGTGGCCCGCTGCGCCGCATGAACAGGCCCGCACCGGTTGTCTTTTCCGGAGCGCAGTGGTGTGATGGATGGCGCCCCACATTGCAGCCGGTTCCCTTCTTCTGCGACCTGAATTGTCGTCCTGGGCCAGGAGGACTCATGCAGAAACTGATCGTCTGGGCCAGTCTTGCCGCGCTGCTGGTGTCGTGCGGGCAGCAGTCCACCGCCACCCCCGATCCATGGGTGGCCGGGTATGCCGCCGCGCCGCCGGCGCCATGGGCGGCCAGCGCGCCGACCCTGAGTGCGCTGTCGCTGACCCCGGGCACCAATACGCTGTTCTACGAGAAGACCACGGCGGCCCAGAACGGCTGGGGGCCCATCGAGGTCAACCGCAGCAACGGCGGCCGGACTCAGCTGGACGGCAACCCGCTCACCGTGGGCGGGAAGGTCTTCGCACGGGGCTTCGGCCTGCATGCCCCAGCGCTGCTCAGCTACGATCTGAAGCCGCAGCCGGGCACCCGCTGCACCGCCCTGAGCCTCGGCTTCGGGGTGGATGACGAGGTGGGTGACCGGGGCAGCGTGCAGTTCGAGCTGTCCATCAACGGGGCGCCGACCTTCCGCAGCCTCACCCAGACCGGCCGTGACGCGCCGCAGCAGCAGACCTTCCCGCTGCCGGCCGGTGACGTCAGCATCCGGATCGTGGTGAACGACGCCGGCGACGGCGCCTTCTACGATCACGCCGACCTGCTGAACCCCACCATTCAGTGCGAGGCCGTCACCCAGCCGATCATCACGCTGGACCAATCCGCCCTCACGGTGTTCCATACCCACACCGCCCGGCTGCACGCCACCTTCAGCGGCTTCCCGGCCGGCACCGTGGCGCTGAGTCTGCAGGACGTGGGCAGCGGCCACCCGGGCCTGCAGCTGCTGACCGGTTCGGTGACGCTCACCGGCAGCGGCCCGCAGACCCGCGAGATCGTGGTGGCCGAGCCGGACATGCCCCCCTTCTTCATCCCGAACTACCTCGACAACCTGCAGGGGCAGTACCGGCTGGTGGGCCAGGCCGGATCGGTGCAGGCCAGCAGCAGTGCCCTGGCAGTCAAGGTCCAGACCGTGAAGGTCGAGACCCGCTTCGAGCCCCCGCTCTCCAGCGGCCATCCCGGCGACACCGTGCACGTGGTGGCGGTGGTGCGCACCACGCCGCCCGTCGAGTTCCTGACGCCCATCACCATCCAGCCGTCCACCTCGAGTGACGCGGAGGCCACCGTAACTGGTCCCACCACCCTGGTGGCGGGCGAGCTGCGTGCGCCGGTGGATATCGTGCTCAGGGATACGGGGCTGGACCCGATGACGACCATCACGCAGTCGTACATTGCTCAGTCCGGCAATTTCGTGGGGTACCGGCTGCCGTGGTACGGCACCAACACCACCGAACTGCGCTGGACCCTGCTGCCCTGAACCAGCCCGACTGCGCCAGGGATCACCTGCTCTGATGTGGGTGGTCCCTGGCCGGGACCTCTCGTCCCTAGCCGCGTCTGCCCTTCTGGGCTATGCTCTCTGGAATGTCGGCTGCCGTGCTGGAGCAAGAGATGACCCTTCCTACACAGACCACACCACACCAACAAGCTGAGCAGCGGCCGGAGCGGGGCCTGCTGATCGTGATGACCGGCGCGAGCGGGGTCGGCAAGGGCACCCTGCGCGAACGCTGGCTGCACGGTCAGAACGTCTTCTACTCGGTGTCCATGACCACCCGGGCTGCGCGCGACGGTGAGCAGGACGGCGTGGACTATCACTTCGTCAGCGAGGCCGAGTTCCTGCAGCACCTGCACTCAGATGGCTTCCTGGAGCACGCTGAGTTCGCCGGCAACCGCTACGGCACGCCGCGCGGCCCGATCGAGGCGGCGCTGGAACGAGGCCAGGATGTGATTCTGGAGATCGAGGTGCTGGGGGCCATGCAGGTGCGTCAGCACAGCCAGGAGGCCATTCTGGTGTTCATCATGCCCCCCAGCCTCTCAGAATTGCGTCGCCGGCTGGAAGGCCGCGCCACCGAGACGCCCGCGCAGATCGAACGCCGCATGGCCCGCGCCCGCGAGGAGATTCTGGAGGCGCACCGCTTCGATTACGTGGTGCTCAACGATGACCTGGACCGGGCCGTGATGGACATGCACGCGGTGCAGCGGTCCGAACGGCTGCGTGCCTCGCGCTGGGCCCAGGCCGACCTGCAGCAGGTGGTGGACGGCTAGTCCGGAATTTTGGGCCAGGGTCCCCGGCCACCCGGACCTGACGGGGCGTCCAACTTTCTTAAGTGGGCCGTGTAGCCACGGCGAGGATGTGCGGGCTGAGGGCCGGCTCGTCCTCCAAGAGGCTGGCGAGCCACAGCAGCTTTTCTCTCGTTTCCGGATCCTGCACGGCCTCCGAAAAGTCGGGCATCAGCCACCCAGGTCCCTCCAGACCAAACACGCGCTCCACCGAAAAACCTGCCGTCTCCAGCTCAGCTGTCAGTTCCTGCGGGCTGTGGAAGTGCGCGTCCACCAACAGGCGGGGCCACTCTGCCGGCCGGCGGTGTTCCCCGGTGATCCACTCGCGTTCCAGCATGCCCAGGTACGCCTGATCCAGCACCCAGCCGCGCTGCGCTCCCACCACCGTGGAAGCGCCGCGATGAATGGCGGCCGCGAACACAACCCCGCCGGGTCTGACGCAGCGGAAGGCCTCGGTCAGGGCGTTCGCCCAGTCCTGGGGGTCGGTCAGGTGATAGAGCGGTCCCAACAGCAGCACCATGTCTGCTGTGGCGTCCGGGTAGGGCAGCGCGCGGGCGTCACCCACCACCGCGCTGGCGAGGCCACGCGGAGCCGCCGCAGACCTCCGCAGCGCCGCCTCGACATGCAGGGGTACGGCATCCAGCAGGTGCACCTCCAGCCCGGACGCGGCCAGCCACAGGGCGTGCGCGCCCGGTCCGCCGCCCACATCCAGCACCGTGCGAGCCGAGCTTGGCTGGAAGCGTGTGATCAGGGCTCGCGTCCGCTCGGCCTCCAGCCGGCCGAGACCGGTGGTCAGGCGCTCCAGCTCCTGGCCACTCTGATAGAAGTCAAGTACGCGTGCCAGTGGCTCCATGTGGCGCCATTCTAGAAGGAGGCAGGTTCCCTGGTGTCATCCGGAATGAATCTGCGCTCTGCCAAGCCATCACGTTGCGGCACCCTCAAGCCGCAGCGCAGAAACGCCGGTTGTCCGACGTGCCTTAGCCGGCCTCCTGTACAGGCCGTCGTCCTGGTGCGGCCGATTCAGGCCTTTGCCTGCAGCCAGTAGCGGATCAGGCTGGCGTAGCTGGCATCCTTGAGCAGGCAGGCCAGCAGCGGACCGTGCCAGTCCGGCTCCGGCACCAGCAGCACGCAGCGCTGGCTGTACTCCAGCACCAGACTGCGCGGCGCGCCGTCCTGCGCCTGCACCGTCTGGCCCAGGTCGCGCGCCATCCGGTTGAGGGTGACCAGCAGGTCCGGCGTCAGCCCCTCGCCCAGCGCTTCCAGCACCGGTCCAGCCGGGCTGAGCAGCCAGGCGCCCAGCAGCCCGGGCCGCGGCGCTCCGCCGTGCAGCAGCCGGGCCAGCAGCGCTGAGGGCTGCAGCGGCTCCAGCCGAGGCGCCTGCTGGTCCAGCTGCAGATGACGCGTCAGGGTGTCCAGCACCCGCTGCGGCTCCAGCGGCATGCGGAGCACGTCCAGCGCGCCCTGCTCCGGACACGCCCCGGACGGCGCCTGCTGGTCCGGCATGAGCAGCAGCACCTGCCGGCCCTCGCGGATCAGGCGCCGGCACAGCGGCGCGCCATCGGCGTCCTGCACCTGCGGGTCCAGCAGCACCAGCAGGTCCGGCTGCCGGGTCAGCACCCGCAGGGCGTCCGCACCGCCGGCGGCCCCCTGGACCCCCACGCCGTACGGCTCCAGCAGCCGCTCCAGGGCCTTGCGGACACTCAGATGAGCGCCCACCACCAGCACCCCGTGGAGGCGGGGCAGCGGGGCAGGCGGAGCGCTCGACAGGTGATTGATGGGCAGCAAGGCGCCTCCTGGGCGGATGGGGCGGGAACAGCGGCAGCGGCAGCCCACCGGGCAGCACCGGCAGGGAAACATGATCGTGGGTGCGCCAGCGGAAGCCAGCAGCTCTTGGGCCAGTTAAGCGAAGCGGCACTTACGACGGTCTTACAGGTCGCAGGCTGTTACCGCGCTGGGGGCAACTCTGCTTGGAGGTCCATTCTCTGCCGGGAGGTGGGGGTATGCTGGAAGGTGCTATGGATATGGATGAGTCCCAGCACAGCACGGTGATGTCCGGCGGAAACGCCGCCTTCGTCGAGGCGCTGTATGAGGCGTACCTCTCGGACCCGGCCAGCGTGTCGGACGAGTGGCGCGTCTATTTTGACGGCGTGCGCGGCAGCGCACAGGACACCGCCCACACGGCGGTACAGCAGCATTTTCTGGAAGTGGGTCGCCAGCGTATGCGCCTCGGCGCCGCCGCGCCGGCTCAGCAGAGCAGCGTCTCGGCCGCCCAGCAGGCGGCCAGCGCCCTGATCAGCGCCTACCGGGTCTACGGGCACATCGGCGCGCGCAAGAACCCGCTGAGCATGCGCCCGGCGGCGGTGGTGCCGGAGCTGACGCCCGAGTACTACGGCCTGACCGCCCAGGACCTGCAGGAGCAGGTGCACGAGGGCCCGTTCCAGGGCACCCTGCAGGAGGTGATCCGGCAGGCGGAGGCCACCTACTGCGGCAGCATCGGCTTCGAGTTCACGTACCTGCCGGTCACCGAGCGCGAGTGGTTCCAGGAGCGCATCGAGCGCAGCCAGGGCCGCCCCAGCTACTCGGAGGCGCAGCGCCGGCGCATTCTCGGCAAGCTGAACGCCGCCGAGGGCCTGGAGCGCTACCTGGGTCAGCGCTACGTGGGCCAGAAGCGCTTCTCGCTGGAGGGCGGCGAGAGCTTCATTCCGCTGATGGACCGGCTGGTGCAGCTGGGCGGTGAGCTGGGCGTCAAGGAGACGGTGATCGGGATGGCCCACCGTGGCCGCCTGAACGTGCTGGTCAACATCTTCGGCAAGAAGCCGGCCGACCTGTTCGCGGAGTTCGAGGGCAAGAAGCGCCTCAGCGACGACCCGGACGTGTCGGGCGACGTGAAGTACCACATGGGTTTCAGCTCGGACGTGTCCACGCCCGGCGGCCCGATGCACCTGGCGCTGGCCTACAACCCCTCGCACCTGGAGATCGTGTCGCCGGTGGTGCACGGCTCGGTGCGCGCCCGCCAGGACCGCCGCGGCGACGACACCCGCCAGCAGGTGCTGCCGATCACCGTCCACGGCGACGCGGCGGTGGCGGGGCAGGGCGTGGTGATGGAGACCATCAACCTGTCGCGGCTGCGCGGCTTCACCACCGGCGGCGCGGTGCGGATCGTGATCAACAACCAGGTGGGCTTCACCATCTCGGACCCGCGCGACAGCCGGTCCAGCCGCTACTGCACCGACGTGGCCAAGATCGGCAACGCGCCGGTGATGCACGTCAACGGCGACGACCCGGAGGCGGTGGTGTACGCCGGTGAGCTGGCGCTGCAGTACCGCCAGCAGTTCGGCAAGGACGTGTTCATCGACCTGCTGTGCTTCCGGCGTCATGGGCACAACGAGTCGGACGACCCGACCATGACCCAGCCGATCATGTACCGCGAGATCAAGGCCCACCCCGGCACCCGCGCGCTGTACGCGCAGGCGCTGGAGCAGGGCGGCGTGCTGAAGCCGGGCGAGGCCGACGCGCTGGTCACCAGCTTCCGCGACCGGCTGGACGCGGGCGAGAGCGTGGTGGAGGAGATCCGCAACGACGAACAGAGCGCCCTGGCGCTGGACTGGCGCAAGTACCTGGACACCCACTGGTCCGAGGAGAGCCGCACGGCGGTGCCGCGTGAGCTGCTGGAAACGCTGGGCGAGCGCCTCGCCAGCGTGCCGGAGGGCTTCGGGGTGCACCGCGCTGTGGAGCGGGTGCTCAAGAACCGCCGCGAGATGTCGCTGGGCAACCAGCCGCTCGACTGGGGCATGGGCGAGACGCTCGCCTACGCGACCCTGCTGATGGAAGGGTACAACGTGCGCCTGGACGGGCAGGACGCCGGGCGCGGCACCTTCGTGCACCGCCACGCGGTGCTGCACGACCAGACGGCCCAGGACCCGGCCGGCGAAGAGTACCTGTCGCTGGCGCACCTCAGCCCGGAGCAGGGCCGCATCGAGGTGATCGACAGCACGCTCTCGGAGGAGGCGGTGATGGCCTTCGAATACGGCTACGCCACCAGTGCCCCCGACTCGCTGGTGCTGTGGGAGGCGCAGTTCGGCGACTTCGCCAACGGCGCGCAGGCGGTCATTGACCAGTTCATCAGCGCCGGCGAGAGCAAGTGGCAGCGCCTGTGCGGCCTGACCCTGCTGCTGCCGCACGGCTATGAAGGCCAGGGGCCGGAGCACTCCAGCGCCCGGCTGGAGCGCTACCTGCAGCTGTGTGCCCAGAAGAACATGCAGGTGGTGGTGCCGAGCAGCGCGTCGCAGATTTTCCACCTGCTGCGCCGCCAGATGATCCGGCCGTACCGCAAGCCGCTGATCGTGATGAGCCCCAAGAGCCTGCTGCGCAACAAGGCCGCCATGAGCGAGCTTTCGGAGTTCACCGACGGCCGCTTCCAGGAGGTGATCGGAGACGTGCAGGCCAGCAGCGCCCGCCGGGTGGTCATCAGCAGCGGCAAGCTGCACTGGGAGCTGAGCGAGGCCCGCGAAAAGGGCGGCCTGCAGACGCAGGTGGCCCTGATCCGGCTGGAGCAGCTGTACCCGTTCCCGGCCGCCCAGTTGCAGGCCGAGCTGAGCCTGTACCCCGGCGCGCAGGTGGTCTGGGCGCAGGAGGAGCCGCAGAACCAGGGCGCCTGGCTGATGCTGCAGGACGACCTGCGGGCGGCGCTGCAGCCGGGCCAGACGCTCAGCTACGCGGGCCGCCCGCGCAGCGCCAGCACGGCGGTCGGCTACGCGCAGGTGCATGCCCGCGAGCAGGCGCAGGTGATCACCGACGCGCTGGGCGCGGCGGTGCCGGTCACGACCATCCCGGTCAAGAAGGAAGCCACCGCTCAGTCGTAACCGGGGCCGCAGCGGCCTGTGGCGGGAGCAGGAACAGCGGTTCCCGGTCGCCACAGGCCACGCTCCTGCCCGGTTCACTGCGGTTCATCATCTCTCTCCAGATTCACGAAGGAGCAACAGTTCATGCCCGACATCAAGGTTCCCGTCTTTTCCGAATCGGTCAGCGAAGGCACGCTGCTGGCCTGGCACAAGCACCCCGGCGATCCGGTGAAGCGCGGCGACGTGCTGGCCGAGATCGAGACCGACAAAGTGGTGCTGGAGGTGACGGCGCTGCAGGACGGCGTGATGCAGAGCGCGGCCCGGAATGAGGGCGACACGGTGCTCAGCGAGGAAGTGATTGGCGTGCTGGGCGAGGCCGGCAGTGCACCGGCCGTGGCCACCCCGGCCGCCCCGGAAGCCGACCGCGCCGCCGGTCCGGTGACCGGTGAGGCGACCGCCGCCGGCACCGCCGTTCAGCCGGATTCGCAGCCGGCCGGCAGCGCGCCCGCCCTCTCCCCGGCGGTGCGCCGGGTGGTGGCCGAGCACGGGCTGGACGCGGCCCAGATTCCGGCCAGCGGGCCCAAGGGCAACATCACCAAGCAGGACGCGGTGGTGGCGGCCCAGGGCGGCGCCACCTACCAGGGACCGCAGGAGGCCGCCGAGCCGGCCAGCATGCGCGCGCCCAGCCAGCCGGCCAGCGCCCCTGCGCCGTCGGCTCCCGCCCCGGTGGCCAGCGGGCCGCGCAGCGAACAGCGCGTGCCGATGACCCGCATCCGTCAGCGCATTGCCGAGCGGCTCAAGGAAGTGCAGAACACCGCCGCCCTGCTGACCACCTTCAACGAAGTCAATATGAAGCCCTCGATGGACCTGCGCAAGAAGTACCAGGACCAGTTCGTGGCCAAGCACGGCGTCAAGCTGGGGTTCATGAGCCTGTTCGTGCGGGCGGCCACCGAGGCCCTCAAGGCCTTCCCGGTGGTCAACGCCAGCGTCGAAGGCAAGGACGTGATCTACCACGGCTACTACGACCTGGGCATCGCGGTCGCGTCGGACCGTGGCCTGGTGGTGCCGGTGCTGCGTGACACCGACGCCATGAGCCTCGCCGACATCGAGAAGGCCATCGCGGGCTTCGCGGTCAAGGCCAAGGCCGGCAAGCTGACGCTGGACGACATGTCGGGCGGCACCTTCAGCATCACCAACGGCGGCACCTTCGGCAGCATGATGAGCACCCCGATCATCAACGCGCCGCAGAGTGCCATCCTGGGCATGCACAACATCATCGAGCGGCCCATCGCCCAGAACGGTCAGGTCGTGATCGCCCCGATGATGTACGTGGCGCTCAGCTACGACCACCGCATCATCGACGGCAAGGAAGCGGTGCAGTTCCTGGTGACGGTCAAGAACCTGCTGGAAGACCCGGCCCGGCTGCTGCTGGACCTGTAAGAAACAGCGACGCGGGACGGAGTCGGGCGTCAGGCACCGGCCCGCCCCGAGGCGCGGAGCACTAAGGACCAGAGACGCTGGCATCAACGGGCCGGCCGCCCTGCGCGGCCACCGACGCCATTCGGGGCGGAACAGAGAGCGACCGGCTCCCTGTTCCGCCCCTGCCCGTTCCACGCGCCACCATCCGCCGCCCGCCGGCCTGCTACACTCCCCCGGTGACGAGTGGAGCGGGCAGGCGGGTGTTGTGTGCAATGTCGGGGGGCGTGGATTCCAGCGTCTCGGCGGCCTTGCTCAAGGAGCAGGGCTACGAGGTGATCGGGGCGATGATGCGCTTCTGGCCCGACGAGAAACGGGTGGACACCTTCGACAGCTGCTGCTCGCCCGACGCGGCCTATGAGGCCCGGCGGGTGGCGGATCAGGTGGGGGTGCCGTTCTACCTGCTGGATTACCGCGAGCAGTTCCGGCAGCACATCATGGAGCCGTTCATCGAGGAGTACCGGGCGGGCCGCACCCCCAACCCCTGCGTCAACTGCAACACCAAGGTGAAGTTCGATGAGCTGGTGAAGAAGGCGCGCATGCTCGGCTGCGACTACGTGGCCACCGGGCACTACGTGAAGCGCCTGGACACCGAGCGGGGCGTGGAGTTCCACCGGGGCGATGACCCCCGCAAGGACCAGACCTACTTCCTGTGGGGCACCCCGCGCGAGGCCCTGCCGTACATCCTGTTCCCGGTGGGCACGCTGGAGAAGCCGCAGGTGCGCGCGCTGGCGGCCGACCACGGCCTGCTGACCGCCCAGAAGCCGGAGAGCCAGAACATCTGCTTCGTGCCCGGCACCGTCCGCGAGTTCGTGGCCGAGTACGTGCCGCAGGCGCGGGGCCAGATCCGCGAGATCCACACCGGCGAGGTGGTGGGCGAGCATCTGGGCACCCAGTTCTACACCCTGGGGCAGAAGAAGGGCCTGGGGCTGTTCCGCAGCCACCAGGTGCGGCACGTGGTGCACCTGGACCCCGCCAGCAACACCGTCTGGGTGGGCGATTACGCCGACTGTCTGTGGAGCGGGCTGCGGGCCAGCGCGGCCAACTACCTGCTGCCGCTCTCGGAACTGCCGGAGCAGCTGGAGGTGCAGGTGCGCTACCGCAGCACGCCGGTCCCGGCCCGGGTGCTGCACGCCGACGAGCACGGCTTTGAGCTGGAACTGCTGGACCCGCAGTTTGCGGTGGCGCCGGGGCAGAGCGCGGTGCTCTACAGCGGCTCCAGGCTGCTGGGCGGCGGCCTGATCGAGGACCACATCCGCGACCTGCCTCAGATGGGGGAGCAGCGTGTGCCGGTGGGCGTCTAGGCGCTGAGCGGTTCGGCGCCGCGCCACACCACCCGGTTGCGGCCCCGGTGCTTGGCCTGATACAGCGCCTCGTCCGCGTCGCGCAGCAGGTCGGCCGCCTGCTGGCCGTCCACGGGGGTGCATCCGGCGCTGATCGTCACGGCCTGCCCGGTCTCCCGCAGCACCTGCTGCGCCACGTTCTGCCGTACCCGTTCGGCCACCTGCCGCGCCTGCACCGGCGTACACTGCCGCAGCAGCACCGCGAACTCCTCGCCGCCGTAGCGGTAGGCGCTGTCGTGCGGCCGGATGCTGCGTGAGATGGCCTGGGCCGTGCTGCTCAGCACCCGGTCGCCGAAGTCATGACCGCGCGAGTCGTTCACCAGCTTGAAGTGGTCCAGGTCCAGCAGCAGCAGGAAACTCGCCGGTTCGGTGTGGCCGGGCAGCAGGCCCTCGTCCAGGCTGCGGCGGTTGCCCAGCCCGGTCAGCTTGTCGGTGTAGGCCATGCTCCGCACGTTCTGAAACGAGCCGACCAGCCGCAGCCGCGCCTGCACCAGCACCACGCTGAGCGTCAGGGCGGCCACCTTGAGCGGCAGCAGGGCGGTGGCCAGCAGCAGCAGGTGCAGGCCGTTTGGCACCATCAGGTAGATCAGGTTGCCGGCACCGGCGATAACCGCGCTGCTGGCCACCAGCGGCCACAGGCTGGCAGGCGCCCGCAGCGGGTTGCGCACCCGGCCGATCAGCGCCGACACCAGCAGGGTCAGGAGGGTGAAGAGCACGCCCGGCAGCGCCCCGGCCCCACCCAGCCAGACGCGGTAGGCCAGGCTGGGCAGCGCCACCAGCAGGCCGTAGAGCGGGCCGCCCAATAGCGTGGCCAAGGCCAGCGGCGCGAAGCGGAAGTCGAACTTGATGCCCGGCTCCAGGTCCAGGGCGTAGCGAAGCAGCAGAAACACGCTGGCCGACAGCAGCAGGCCGCGGGCCAGCCGGTGGCGCCGCCGGTCCTGTCCCCGGTACGGAAAGGTCAGACCCACCAGCGACATCAGGCCCACCAGCGCGAGAAAGTTTGTGACGATCTGATCGTAGACGTTCAGTGGAGCCCCCGGCCCGCCCTGCAGGCGATGGCTTCAAGCGTAACCCAGGGTGCCCAGGGCCGCCGTGCTGAATTCAACCCTGACGGGTGCGGCCCTCAGCCCTGCGTCAGTTCGAAGCGCTCGCCCAGCGCGAGGCCACTGCCGCGCCACCAGTCGGCGGCGGGCATGGGCCGGCGGCTGTCCGGCTGAACCGTCAGCAGCCGCACCGCCCCCTCGCCGCAGGCCACCAGCACCCCCTGGGCATCGGCGGCCAGCACCTCCCCCGGCGCGCCCTGCCCGGCCGCCAGCTGCATCTGCCGCAGCGTCAGGCGCTGGCCGCCGATGCGCCCGCTGCTCTGCGGCCAGCTGTAGACACCCCGGTAGCGGTTGTAGACCGCCTGAGCCGACTCGTGCCAGCGCACCTCGCCGTCACGTTTCTCCAGCAGTGGGGCGAGGGTGGCCTGCTGTTCGTCCTGCGGGGTGGGCGTCAGCGTGTCCAGCTGGGCCAGCGCGGCCACGATCAGCCGGGCGGCCTGCTGCTGCAGCGCGTCGGCCAGCTCGGGGGCGGTCCAGTCCGGCGGAATGTCGAGCGCTTCCTGCAGCAGGATCGGGCCGGTGTCCATGCCCGGATCGGTCTGCATGATGGTGGTGCCGCTGACCTGTTCGCCCCGGATCAGCGCCCACTGAATCGGGGCGGCCCCCCGGTAGCGCGGCAGCAGGCTGGTGTGGGTGTTGAGAAATCCGTAGCGTGGCAGCTGCAGCAGGGCGGCCGGCAGGATTTTGCCGTAGGCGCACGTCACGGCCACCTCGGCGCCGCTGGCCTGCAGCTGCGCGGCAAACTCGCTGTTGCCGCGCAGCCGCGCCGGCTGCTGCAGCGGCAGGCCCAGCTCAGCCGCGTGGGCGGCCACCGGCGGCGGCGTGAGCCGCAGGCCGCGCCCCACCGGTTTGTCCGGCTGCGCCACCACCAGCACCACCTCATGCTCGGCCCGGATGGCGTCCAGCACCGGCACTGCGAAGGCCGGGGAGCCGAAGAAGGCCACCCGGCGGGTCACACGTCGTCCGGGCCGCGCTGCTCCAGCTCGCGCAGGTAGGCGCGTGCGTGACGCTGCATCTGCCCCAGCGCCTTGCGGTGCTCGTCGGTGACTGCCGCCGGCAGGTGGTCCAGAAAGAACACGCCGTCCAGATGGTCAATCTCGTGCTGGAACACCCGCGCCAGGTAGTCCTCGGCCTCGATGCTGCGCGGCTGGCCGTCCAGGTCGGTATAGTCCACCCGCACCGCCCGCCGCCGCTTGACGCCCTCCTCGTAGATGCCGGGAATGCTCAGGCAGCCTTCCTGATAGTGGTCGTCCTGGCGCTTGTTCAGCACGCTCAGCGTGGGATTGAGCATCACGTAGCTGCGCAGCACCCGGCTCTTGAGCGGGGCCTCGTCGCCCTCGTCCTCGTCGTCCTCGTACTCCACGGCCACGAACATCCGGGCGCTCAGCCCGATCTGGGGGGCGGCGAGGCCCACGCCACGCGCCTCGAACATGGTTTCCAGCATCCGGTCGGCCACCCGCTTCAGCGGGGCGGGCGCGAAACCGGGCACCTGAACCGGGGCCTGAACGTCCTGGATCGGCCGGGCCTTGCGCCTCAGGACCGGGTCGCCGTACAGACGGATCGGATAGATGTGGGGAGCGGGCTGCGTCACAATACCTGTAGTTCTAGCGTATCCGGCGGCGGGTGTTCGGGAGGCGCGCGACGTTCCGGCTAGCGCTTGCGCACCGTCAGCCGCACCCGCACCTGCTCCAGCGCCTGCGCGCCGGACGGCAGCTTCAGGGCCGGCGTCAGGTTGTAACTGCCCTCCCGGTAGGTCAGGACGGCCGGCGCACTCTGGAGCGTGGCCAGCACCGCTGTCGGCGCCACCACCCGCACGGTCGCCGGTTCGATGCTGCTGCTCACCACCTCCAGACCGGCCGGGGGACGCGGGAGCGTGACCGGCACCGTTTTGAGCGGCAGCCCGCCCTGGTCGATGCGCGTCACCGTAACGCCGCCGGGGTTCAACGTCAGCCCGGTCACGGCGCTGCCGTCGCTGCTCAGCGCGATCAGGTTGGCCGGACTCTGGTCGCCCGGCTGCAGCACCACCGGCACCGTCACCACCCGGCTGACCGAGTTGACCAGCCGGCTGGGGCCGCTCACCTCGGTGCGCGCCGGGCTGAGCGTGTAGCGCGGCAGGCTGTTCTGGGCGGGCCCCCCCACACTCAGCTCCACCACGAACGCGCGGCTCAGCTGGCTGTCCACAAAGCCCTCGACCCGGCCCGGCGTGGTGCGGACCATGTGGGTGCCGTCCGGGGCGCGCACCTCCACCGGCAGGCTGAAGCTGCCCTCCGGCACGTTGGTGGTGTCCACGGTGGCCTCCACTGTATCGGGCCGCAGGGCCTGGAGCCGCTGCCGGGTGCCGCTGAGCGTGACGCGGACCGTGCCGGGCAGGCTGCTCACGGCCCGCTTGCTGCTGCCGCCGGTGGTGTCGCGCACCTCCAGCGTCACGTCGAAACTCTGCTCGATGTTGGTGCGGCGGTCGGCGGTGGCCACCAGCCACAGCGCGATGGCCGCCGCCAGCGCCAGCAGTTTCTGCGGCAGGTTGTGGACCGTGCGCCGCCACACATAGCCGGGCGACAGCCAGTGCCGCAGGCGGGTCATGGCCGCCCTGCCCGGCTCACAGCGTCTCCTCGTAGACCAGCTCGCGCAGCCGGTCGCGCAGCTCGCCCACCGTCAGCTCCGGCCCCAGCCGGCCGGCCAGCGCGATGCGGATGCTGCCGCGTTCCTCGCTCACCACCACCACCACCGCGTCGGTGAGTTCCGAGAGGCCCAGCGCGGCGCGGTGCCGGGTGCCGTAGCGCCGGTAGGTGCCGTCGCTGCTCTGCAGCGGAAACAGGCAGGCGGCGGCCACCACCCGGTCGCCCTGCACGATCACGCCGCCGTCGTGCAGCGGGGCGTTGCGGGCGAACAGCGCCTCCACAAAGGGGGTACTCAGCTGCGCGTCCAGGCCCACGCCGCTGCGGGCGTACTCGCCCAGCGGGGTGCGCCGCTCGATGGCCACCAGGGCGCCGGTCTTGCGCTCGGCCATCCGTTCCATCGCCCGCGACAGCTCCTGGAGCGCCGCGCCGCCGCGGGCCGCCCCCAGCGTGCGTGGACGGCCCAGCCGCTCCAGCGCCTGACGCAGTTCCGGCTGGAACACCACCACCAGCGCGAACAGCCCGACCGTGCCGACCCGCCCCAGCAGGTAACTCAGGGTGGTCAGGCCCAGCAGCAGACTCACCACCCACAGCGCGGCGAACACCAGCACGCCGCGCAGCACGTTGACGGCGCGCGTGCCGCTGACCAGCACGTAGCCCTGGTAGATCAGGAGGCCGACCAGCGCCACGTCGAGCAGGTCCTTCAGACCCAGACCAGCCTGGCTCAGCAATGCCCCGAACAGTCGTCGCTCCTCCTCCCCTCTCTGCTGCTGTCCGCACTATAAAGCGTTTGCAGGGCCGGGGGCAGCGCTGCGGGTTCTGTTATTTGTAAAATCCTGCATTTGTTTTAAGAACCAGGCCAAATTAACAGATGTTGCACCTTCACATAACAAATGTAGGATAATGCCGTTTAGTTCTTGTTCTGCCGTGGATGTTGTTCTTTCGATACTGACCTGTTCCGGCAGCGTACCCTGCGCCCCGTGCGCCGGGCAGAGCTGCTTCTGGAGGATCTGTGAAGGCTGCGCGCTACATCATCACCCGACCCTGCCTGGCTGAAGGAAGTCTGCGTCTTCTGAAGTATCTGGAGCCGCTGTTTTCTGAAGACCCGTCCGAAACCTTCACGTTCCAGGACCTGTCGGGCCGCAGCTATCCGGTCACGCCAGACCGGCCGCGCGCGCGGCTGCTGGGCATGGGCGAGCTGTACCGCGCCCACCACCTGGGCGTCAACGACGTGCTGCTCATCACCGCGCAGGGTGAGGGCCGCTATCTGGTGGACTGCGTGGTCAAGCCGCTGTCCCGGCCGGTGCCCGGGCCGGCCAGCAGCGCCCCGGCGCGGCCGACACCGCCCCCCACCACCCGGGTGGTGGTGAGCGCCAGTCCCTACGTGCGTGAGGTGCGGATGGAGCGCCGCGTTCCCGACGCACCACCGGCAGATCTGGCGCCCGAGCCGCGGCGCCGGGTGCCGGAGCCGGCCCCCTCAGACGTGCCTCAGGAGCAGCCGGCCCCCGCTGCAGAGGCTCGGCGCAACGACGCTGCGGCTCCCGCGGTGGCCCGCCGCCCTCAGCGGGAGCCGCAGCCGGCCGCCGTACGGGGGCCGGTGCCGGTCCAGCGCCCCCCGGAACCGGTGACCGAGCGGGAACGGGCGGTGGCCGTCCAGGTGCAGCCTGCACCGAAGCCGGCCCCGCTGCCGGAAGTGCCGGTGCTGCCGGTGGCCCCAGCAGCGGTGCAGACGCTGGAAGAACAGCTCTCGGAGCTGGCCCGGCTGACCGGCTACCGCTGCCAGCATCTGGGCGGCGGTGTGGTGCGGCTGCATGCCGAGCTGGGACCGCACGGCTACCAGGTGCTGCTGGCCACCAGCGAAGCGGCGCTGCAGGCGCCCGGCTGGCAGGAACCGTGCGACTACAAGGCCCTGATCACTGAGGAGCACGAGCGTCCGCAGGGCGTGCCGCGCTTCACCCGCGAGGCCCTGTTCGCCCTGCTGGAGCATGCCCGGCTGGCGCCGCTGTCGCCGGTGGACCTGCGCGGCTACTGGAACACCGGCTCCTTCGATCAGGAGAGTGTGGCGAGCGTGGCCGAACTGGTCAGCGCCCACCTGGCCCAGCGCGGCAGCTTCTCGCACGTGCTGATGACCCTGGCGCAGCAGCCGGCCCACAGCCTGGTGGCGTTGCCCCGGCTGGCCGAGCGTCTGGGCAGCGGCGTGAACACGGCCGAGCTGCAGGACATCCTGGAAACGCTCACCCGCCCGCCATTCCTGGCCCTGACGCCGCTGCCGGGCGGCCAGTACTACCTGCGCAGCGACATGCGCGCGTTGCTGACCGACCTGGGAGAGTACGCGGACGGCATGCGCCGGCGCCTGAAGCCACAGGCACAGCTCAAAGGCTGAACAGGCGAAAGCGGCGCACCCCCAGCCATCCGGCGGGGGTGCGCCGTTTTCCTGTCAGCGCACCCGTTCCAGCAGACGCACGTCCGGATCGTCCTGGTGCTGCAGGCGCAGGATCGGGGCGTCGGGGAAGTCCGGGTAGTACAGCTGCCCCCACTCCATCACGCTCAGCCGGGCCTGCTGCACCAGCACCTCCAGGTCCATCTCGTACAGTTCCTGCGGGTGGCGCACCCGGTAGGCGTCGATGTGCAGCACCGCGCCCTGCACCGCCGGGTAGCGGTGCATCAGGGCATAGGTGGGGCTGCTGACCAGCCCGGAGAAGCCGAGCGCCCGCACCAGCCCCTGGGTCAGCGTGGTCTTGCCGCTGCCCAGTTCGCCCTCCAGAAACAGCAGCGTGCCGGGCGGCAGCTCAGCCAGCCGGGCGCCCAGCCACTGCTGGGCCTCCACGCCCGGCAACAGGAGGGTGCGGCCGGGCGTGGGCAGGTCCAGGTCAGCCAGCAGCTGGGTGGTCGTGCGGTCCATGGGTGTTGACTGTAGCAGGCGCGGACCGGTAAGGCTCAGGCCAGGGTGGTTTTCCAGTGGCTGGCGGTCAGCTGGGCACCCGGCAGGTCCGGCGCGCAGCTGACCAGCACGCTGCCGTCGGTCTGGGGCAGCGTGAGCCAGCAGCAGCCGGCCACCATCAGGGTCAGCTGCTGGGCGTTCAGCTCGGCGGCCTGCTGGGTCAGCCAGGCCAGCCGCAGCACGTCGGCCTCACAGTCGTTGGCGCTGGTCCAGTGACGGGTGAGCGGCGCGCTCTCCGGCTGCAGGTCGCCCTGCGTCACCTGCCCGTCCACCACCAGCCACGCGCGGCCCGGCAGCGCCATCGGCGTGGGCGCGATGCCGCCCAGCCCGAACGGATCCGGGGCCGCCGGCGCGGACGGAGCCGCCGCCATCAGCGCGGCCAGCCCGGACAGCGGGGCGGGCGGCTCGGTGCTGAGCAGCGCGCTGCTGGACCCCAGCGACGGCCCGTCGGTGTCGAACACGTCCAGCAGGCCTTCCAGCGCGTCGGCGCCAAAAGCCGAGGTGACCTCGCGCGCGGCCTGGAATTCGGCCTGCGCCTCGCTCAGCAGCGCCTCGGCCTGCACCAGCGTCTCCAGGTAGCGCTCGCGCGCGTCGTTGGACAGGGTGCCCAGGTGCCGCTGGGCCCGCAGCACGTCGGCCAGCCGGCCCAGCTTCTGGGTGGTCTCGCCGGCCAGGTGGCGGTAGCGGTCGTAGTCGCGCATCACCGTGTCAGCGCGTCGGTCCATGTCCTCGCGCTGCTGGGCGGCCTCGCCCATGCGCCGCTCCAGCACTGCCCACAGCGGCTCCAGCGCCACGGTCTGTCCACTCGCCAGCCGCTGACGAACGTCCTGCAGCATCGGGGTCAGGTCGCTCATGGCGCCCGGCACCTCGCGGGCGGCCCGCTCCAGCTCAAAGCTCTCGCGCTGCTGGGCCAGCACCAGCTCGGCGGTGTCGTTCTGCATCACGCTGGTGGCGCGGCCCTCCAGCACCTGCACCTGCTGGGCCAGCTGCGAGAGCTCGTCGCTGGCCAGCCCGCCGCCCTGAATGGTGGCCTGCGCCAGCGCGTACGCCTGACGGGCCGATCGGACCGACGCGTCGTCCGGCAGGCGCGACAGCCGCTCACCCAGCGTGTGCAGGACGGCGCGCTGATCGTTCAGCAGCCGCTGCTGCGCCTCAGTGAGGCGGGCGCGCCAGTTCTGCAGCACCGTCTCGCCCAGCAGCTGACCGCCCTCGGAACGGGCGCGCAGCAGCTGCACCTCGCCGTCCAGCGCCACGTCGGTCCGCAGCAGCGTCTGGAACTCGCGGGTCAGGTCCTGCAGGGTGCGCGCCTCGTGCTCGCGCTCCATGCTCTGCACGCGCGCCTGCGCTTCCGGCGGCAGCAGCGAGTAGTCGAAGGTCTGCGCCTCGTCCGGCCCGCTCTCGGCGGTCTTGCCGAGGTGCTGCACCACCGACGACTCCACCTGCTTGCGCAGGTCCAGGCTCAGGCCCAGCGCGCGCTCCAGCTCGGCCGGCAGCAGGGTGCGCTGCTCCTGTGCCTCGTCAATCTGCTTGATCAGCGTGTCGAGGCGGCGGATCTTGGGACCGCCCACCCCGCCCAGACGGGCGAAGGAGGCCTTCAGCTCCGACAGGTCGCGGCCCTGGGTGACCAGCTCCTCCGAGAGCCGGCGTTCCAGCGCCTCGATCAGCTCGGCGCCCTCGCGCAGCAGCGCCTCCGGATCGCGCCCGGCGGCCGCCTCCTGCTTGGCCACGCCCAGCAGCGCCCGCAGCCGCTGCGTCTGGGGCCAGTCGAAGTACAGCGCGAACCGCCGCGCCTGGTCTTCCAGCGTCAGGATCTGGGTGTTGGCCCCGGCCCCGCCGCCCGCCGGGTCGGTGCCGTGCTCCAGGGCGTCCAGCACCTCCTGGACCCGGCGCTTGGCCAGCGCGGCCGGCACGCTCAGCTGCAGCCGGCGGTAGACGTCACGCTTCAGGATGTCGGCCAGCAGGGCGTTGTCCAGCTGGGCCAGCGTGGTGTGCCGCTCGCGGGCGGCGTCCGAGAGAATGCGTTCCAGGGCCTTGGGCGAGATCAGGTCGCCCAGCGTGCGGGTGGCGGTGCGGTAGAGCATGGGTTACAGCTCCTCGTCCCATTCCAGGGCCGGCTGCGCCTCGCTGCGGCTGGCGCTGCTGCTGCCCAGCAGACCGAACTGCCGGCACAGACCGCGGAAGCCGTAGCTGGTGAGCCCGATGGCCGCCAGCACCAGCAGCGCCAGCAGCGGCAGCCCCCAGGCGCCCTGGTACAGGCTCAGGTTGCTGAGTGGCCGCAGGCCCACCAGTCCGGTCAGGTCGCCCAGCCAGCCGAGCAGGCCGCCCAGGCCCTCCAGCAGCGTGGGCAGGAACAGCAGCAGCACGCCCAGCGAGATGGCCCGCCAGTAGGTGTTGCGGCCACCGAAGGCCAGGTTCAGCAGGTACAGCGGATAGAAGGCCAGCAGGCCCAGCAGCAGGAACAGCAGCGGCCGCACCGGCGCGCCCAGCGCCTGCGCCGACGCGCTGCTCAGGGCGTCCAGGGTGCTGGTCGGCTGATCGGTCAGGCTGCCCTCCAGGCCGGCGAACTGACCGATCAGCGCCTGCACCTCCGCCGGTCGCAGACCGTTCTGGTTCTGGGCGTGCACCAGCGCGGCGGCGAAGGCAGTGTAGCGGGGGGTGCTGCGCAGCTCGGGCGGCGCGGCATTGAGCGCCTGCCCGGCCTGCATCAGGGCGGTGCGGGCCAGCGGGGTGTCGGCGTGACCGGCGGCCACCAGGGCGCGCCCCAGGCCGGCGTACACCGCGTCGGACGCGCCGCTCTCACTCGGCAGCGTCTCCGGGGGCGTGCTGACCGGCGCGGCGTCGGGCACCGGCGTGACCGGTTCGGAGGTGCTGGGCGTCACGGCAGGGGAGACAGCAGGCACCACGGCGGGGGCGGCTTTGGTTGTGGTGGCCGGCTTGACCGGAGCCACGGCGGTGGGGGTGCTGGCCGGCGGACGCAGGCTCTGCTGCACCGCCTGCACCAGCCGCGTGCTGCCCGCCTTGAGGCTGACTAGGGTGGTGCCGAGCGCGGCGTCGTCGTGGCCAGTCAGCTCGCGCAGGGCCGCGCCGAACTGCGACACCTGCAGCGGCGCCACCTCCGGCGCGTCCTGGATCACCGTGAACCAGCTGGTGGCGCGGGCCAGCGTCAGGTAGGTCTGAATCCGCTGCGCGTCGTTCTGCGGCACGCTGGCCTGCTTCAGGTTGGCCTGCACCCGGGTGGCCGCCGCCTGACGCAGCAGCCGGGCCGCCACGTCGGCGTGGCCGCCCTGGGCCGCCGCCAGAAAGCGGCTGCGACTCTGGCCCTGCAGGGCGAACTCGCTGGCCAGCAGTCCCAGCTGGGGCGCGGCATGGGTGGGGTCGCTGCTGAGCTGCTGCAGCGTCTGGTCGTGCAGCGCCTTGCGCATCAGGCCGCGCGCCTGCGTCACCTGCGCCTCCAGGTCGGCCGGGGAGCGGCCCAGCGCGGCCTGGGCCGCCTGGAGGCTGCGCTCCAGACCACTGCGGATCAGGTCGCTGCTGAGGGTGGGGCGCAGCAGCGCAAAGGCGCTCTGGGCCTCCTGCAGGGCCGGGAGGCTGGCGGCGCTTCCACTGGAGCGCACACTCACGGCCCGGTCCAGCGCGGCGGCCATCTGACGGTAGGCGGACAGCTGCTGGGCCGAGGCGCTGCCGAGCGTGCTCAGCAGCCCCAAGGCCAGTCCCACAGGAAGGGAGCGGTTCATCACGCGGTCTCCTGAATCTGCTTGAGTTCGGTCATCAGCCGGCCGATGTTGACGCCCTCGCCGGCCAGCACGGCCACACAGTGGCTGCCCAGCGGGCGCATACACACCTTGGTGCTGCCCAGATCGGCCGAGAGAATGTTCAGCGTGCGCTGACGGAACAGCAGCACCGTGGCGGCCACGATGCTGCCCAGCTGCGCCGCGTTCTTGGGGGCCAGGGCGCGCAGCACCTGACCGCTCTTGTCGCACAGCACCACGCCCACCACGCCCGGCTGACGCGCCAGGTCCGAGAGCAGGTCCTGCTGGCCGGCCGGCGACTTCAGGTCGTAGAGGCGCTCGTTGCCCTGAAAGGCGCTGTAATCCGGGTCGTCGAACTCGAAGTCGTCGGAACCGAGGTCCTCGGAACCGACGCTGACGGTGGCGGGGGTGGGCACCTGCTCCCAGTTCAGCGGCCCGTCCGGGTCCATGAACAGGGTGGGGGCCTTGGGATGCTCCATGGCCACCCGGCGGGCCAGGACCCGCAGTTCCCGGCTCGCCTGGGCCGGGGGCAGCACACTGGCCAACCGCGTCAGCAGCGGGCCGGACAGCACCCGCTGAATATCCTGGGCGGTGACCGTGTCGGGAGACAGGCGGGCGTCGCGCAGGGCGGCGCGCAGCATGGTATCGGCGGCGCGCTCACTCACCGCGCTCGACAGGGAATCAACAACCAGGAGGTAGACAGGGTTCGACATGAGGCCGAGGCCAGTATAGGAGGGTGCGACTTACACTTTTGTTGCAGGTGTGACCCCCCGATTCCCGCTCCGCTGACAGGCATCCGGCGGCCCACTGATCTAGACTTCTGACATGACCACCCTCGCTCCCACCACCCTGCAGGGCCGCCTGAGTTCGGAACTCGGCCGGCTGCGCGACGCCGGTCTGTACATCCGCCCCCGCGTGCTGGAGGCGCCGCAGCGCGCCCGCACCCGGGTGGCCGGGCGCGAGGTGGTGAACCTCGCCAGCAACAACTACCTGGGCTTTGCCGATCACCCGTTCCTGAAGGAGCGCGCCGAGCGGTACCTGCGCGAGTGGGGTGCCGGGGCCGGGGCGGTGCGGACCATCGCCGGCACCCTGAGCATCCACGAGGACTTCGAGTCTCAGCTGGCCGAGTTCAAGCACACCGGTTCGGCGCTGGTGCTGCAGAGCGGCTTCACCACCAACCAGGGCGTGCTGGGCTCGCTGCTGCAGGAGGGTGACCTGGTGGTCAGCGACGAGCTGAACCACGCCAGCATCATCGACGGCCTGCGGCTGGCCAAGGCCACCAAGCGGGTGTTCAAGCACAAGGACATGCAGGACCTGCGCCGGGTGCTGGCCGAGAACCCCACCGACGGGCTGCGGCTGGTGGTGACGGACGGCGTGTTCAGCATGGACGGCGACATCGCGCCGCTGGATCAGATCGTGGCGATTGCCCGCGAGTACGGGGCCGTGACGTACGTGGACGACGCGCACGGCAGCGGCGTGCTGGGCGAGCAGGGGCGCGGCACGGTGCACCATTTCGGCTTCCAGCACGCCGAGGACGTGATTCAGATCGGGACGCTCAGCAAGGCCTGGGGCGTGGTGGGCGGCTACGCGGCCGGGCCGCACGACCTGCGCGACCTGCTGATCAACCGGGCCCGGCCGTTCCTGTTCTCCACCGGGCACCCGCCGGCCGTGGTGGGCGCGCTGAGTGCCGCCATCGAACTGGTGCAGGCGGACCCCTCCTTCATGGAGCGGCTGTGGGACAATACCCGGTACTTCAAGGCGGAGCTGCAGCGCCTGGGCTTCGACACCTTCGGCTCGGAGACGCCCATCACCCCGGTGATCTTCGGGGAGGCGGAGGCGGCCTTCGAGGCCAGCCGGCAGCTGCTGGAACGCGGTGTCTTCGCGGTGGGCCTGGGCTTCCCGACCGTGCCGCGCGGCCTGGCCCGCATCCGTAACATCGTGACGGCCGAGCACACCCGTGACGACCTGGACGCGGCGCTGGCCGCGTACCAGCAGGTGGGCCGGGACATGGGCGTGATCGGCGGCTAGGCGCTAGGTCACGTTGCTCTATCCTGGCGGTTATGGCCAGCCAGTATCAGTTCATCTGCCCCAGCTGCAGGTACGAGGCCGTCATATGTGGCGGACGCGATTCCCTGATGTCAGGCGAGGCGCTGGTCACCATCGAGTGTTTCCGCTGCCGGGAGCTGACCGATGCGCGCCCCCTCTGGAACCCCGGCTGGATGGGGATGGAAGACGCATCGTGGTGGGAGCTCGCCCTGGAGCAAGTGCAGGCCCGTCTCTCGTGGCTGATCCCGCCCCGCTGCTCCACGAACCCGTGGCACCTCACGCGCCGCTGGCGCATGAACTGGGCGCGGAAGGGCCGTTGTCCCCGCTGCCGGACCTGGATGGAGGCGGGCGCGGTGATGCGTATCCTCGACTGAAGAGGAGCGGTCGGGTATCACCTGAAGGGTCACCTGGACGCCTTTGCGGGGTGTCGTCTGGCTGCACGTGGACTTTGAGCCGCCGCGGGAGGCCTTCTACCGGCGATGCGGGTTCCGGTTCACCGCGGCCGGGCTGCTGCGGCTGGGGCCACCCGGATAAATCTTTCCGCAAGCTCCACATGAGGTTGGGCGCAGCGCAACGGTGCCGGCCAGCGGTACGGTGGCCCCATGACCGACGCAGCGCATCTGAGAATCGACAGCAAAGTCATGTTCATCACCGGGGCCAGCATGGGCATCGGGGCGGCCGTGGCGCGGCAGGCGGTGGGCAGCGGCTACAAGGTGGTGCTCACCGCCCGCAGCGAGGACAAACTGCGGGCGCTGCAGGAGGAACTGGGCGAGGAGAACGCCCTGGTGCGGCGGGTGGACGTGACCCAATGGCCGGAGTTGACGGCGGCGGTGGACGCCACCCTGGAGCGCTTCGGACGGCTGGACGTGGCGCTGGCCAACGCCGGCTTCACAGCGGGCACCGGCAAGTACGCCAGCGGCGACCCCACCCCCGACGAGTGGCGCGAGATGATCCTGACCAACGTGCTGGGCGCGGCCCTGACAGCCCGGGCCACCCTGCCGGAGATCATCCGGACAAAGGGGCATTTTCTGCTGGTGGGCAGCGTGGCGGGCCGGGTGGCCAACCCCGGCCCCTACAGCGCCACCAAGTGGGCCGTGACCGGCATGGGCGACAGCATCCGCAAGGAGGTGAGTGGCCAGGGCGTGCGCGTGACGCTGATCGAACCGGGGCGGGTGGACACCGACTTCTGGCGCAACGGCAAGCCGGACGCCGCCTTCCTGACCGATGACGATGTGGCGCGGGCGGTGATGTACGCGGTCAGCCAGCCGGAAGGGGTGGCCATTAACGAGCTGCTGATCCGGCCCACCACCCAGGAAGTCTGAGCCGCCGCTAGACTGCCGCATGCCGAGTCATCTGCTGAAGTCCGACCATATCCATACCGTCTGGGACGCCGCGCTGGAGCCGGCGTTGCGGGTGGAGGACGGCGCCACCGTCACCTTTCAGACGCTGGAGGCCAGTTACGGCAGCGTGGCCCGGCAGGTGCAGGCCGGGGCGGCGGGCGACCCGCTGCACGCGCTGGTCAGCGCCGATGCATACCCGGAGCGGCCCTCCACTGGCGGGCAGCGCGGCCACCCGCTGACCGGGCCGGTGTATGTGGAGGGCGCCCGGTCCGGAGACACCCTGGTGGTGGAACTGCTGGAGGTGCAGCCGGGCAGCTGGGGCTGGACCGGGGTGCGGCCGGGCGGCATCGGTCTGCTGGACCACGAGCTGAGTGCCAGCGGCGCGCTCGGCGCTCCCTATACCCACTTCTGGGACCTGCGCGGCGACCACACTGACTTCCTGCCGGGGATTCGCCTGCCGCTGGCCCCCTTCCCGGGCGTGGTGGGACTGGCTCCGGCCGCGCCCGGCCCGCACCCCACCAGCCCGCCGCGCCGGGTCGGCGGCAACATGGACGTGCGGCAGCTGGTGGCGGGCAGCACGCTGTACCTGCCGGTGGAGGTGGAGGGTGCCCTGCTGAGCATCGGGGACGTGCATGCGGCCCAGGGCGACGGGGAGTTGTGCGGCACCGGCATCGAGACCGACGGCGTGGTCACGGTGCGCCTGAGCGTGCGCCACGACTGGCCCATCGACAGCCCGCAGCTGCAGACGCCGCCGGAACCCACCGCGCTGTGGGCGCAGGGCGCCTTCCAGGTGACCGGCCACGCCCCGGACCTGATGGAGGCGGCCCGCATCGCCCTGCGCGGGATGCTGCGCCACCTGGGCCGCGAGTACGGCCTGGAGCTGCCACAGGCGTATGTGCTGTGCAGCGCCTGCGTGGACCTGCGGATCAGTCAGGTGGTGGACGCGCCGAACTGGACGGTCAGCGCGCTGCTGCCGCTGAGCATCTTCAGCTGAACAGGGTGCGGCAGCCTCAGCCGATCAGCTTGAGCGTCTGCCGCACAGCGCCCAGGTGATACACCACATGGGCCAGCCCGCCCACCAGCCCGCCGGCCGCATCCTGATCCCACTCGGCCTGCTGGCCGGCCAGGGTCAGCAGGCCCTGATAGGCAGCCTGAACGCGGGCCTGCAGCGTGGTCCAGGCCTCGTCGTCCACCACCGCCGGCTGGAAGCTCCCGGGCCAGTCGAAGGGCCCGCGCTCGCCGGCCTGCCAGCGCACGATCACCTCCATGTGATACGCCACATGCGCGGCGTGGGCCGCCACGCTCAGGCCCAGCGCCGTGGGGTCGCTGGCCTGGGCCGCATTCAGGCCGCTCAGGGTGGCCAGCAGGCCGTGGTTGTCGCTGCCGTCGGCCTTGGTGCTGTCCAGAAACGCGGTGCCCTGCCCCGGCGTGCCGCCCTCCACCGCTTCCTTCAGCACCGCCAGGGTGCCGTCCAGCCAGGTCTGGTCGCTCATCGGTCCTCCTTGCCTGTGTAGGCCAGCGGCCCGGCGATGACGCCAGCCCCGGGCCTGGCCCTCACCATACCCTGGACCTCCCGGTGCAGGCGGCCCCTGCTCAGTCCTGGGGCGCCACCACCCGCGCGACCACCCAGCTGTGCTTTCCGATGCGGCGCTGGCGCTCGAACCCCTGCCGCTCGAACATGGCGACACTGCCGTTGTGAATGAAGCCGGAGGCGACCGAGCGGCCGGTCACGTCTTCCGGGTAGCTCTCCACCATGCCGCCGCCGAGCCGGGCGATGGCCTCCAGCGCGCCCCGCAGGGCAGCCGTGGCCACCCCCTGCCGGCGGGCGGTGCGGTCCACGAAGAAGCAGGTGATGCGCCAGTCCGGAAGGGCGGAGAGGCCCTCCTGGTACGCGCGCCGGCGCTTGATGCGCGGCAGTTCGTCCGGCGAGCCGAACTGACACCAGCCCACGCAGATGGGGCCCCGGTAGACCAGCGCCGCGTGGGCGCGCCCCTCGCGGACGTCGGCACTCCTTCTGCTGGCGGTGCTGCTCCGGCGTGGTGCCGCTTCCGGCCCCCTCGGCATGAAACGCCATACACCAGCAGCCGCCCCACACGCCGCTGTGCCGCTCCACCAGGGCGGCAAAGTCCGGCCAGGTGGCCGAGTCCAGCAACCGGACCGACAGCTCCGGTGCGGCTTCAGGGGGGTCGGAGGGCGCGGTCATCGGCTCAGTCCGGCTCCGCGAACACCAGCGGCGCGTGGCCCGGCGTGCTGAGGTCCGCAAACTCCGCCAGCCCCAGCCGGTCCGGGGCCTCCAGGTGATAGCGGAAATTCCAGAGGTAGTGCTGCACCACCCGCTCCGGCAACCCCAGCTTCAGGGCGTGGCGCTCGCTCACCTCGGCCAGGTGGCCGATGCCGTGTCGTCGGGCCTGCCGCATCGCCTGCACCAGCGCGTGCGGCGGCGGCGCGTCCTTGCGGTAGGCCCACACCGCAAACGCAAAGGGATGCCCGGTCAGCTCGAACCACTTCATGGCCAGATCGGTGACGGTCACGCCGCCGCGTTCGTGCGGCAGGTTCAGCATGCTGACGTCCTCACCGATGGGGCCGACCACCTCGTACCATTCCTTCAGGGCGCTGTCCCCGATGCGCAGCACCCCGTCGTAGCCCGCCGAGAGCAGCGCCAGCGCCGTACCCTCGGCCCGCTCCAGCTGCACCTCCAGGCCGGTCTGGCGCAGCAACACCTCCAGCAGCGCCACGCTGGTGGCGCTCTGGGCGGTCAGGGCGATGCGCCCGCCCTGCAGCTCGGCCCAGGGCCGGCGGTGGAACAGATTGACGCTGTAGACCGCGCCCAGCACCGAGACGCTGAAGTCTGGCAGCGCGGCCAGCACGTCTGCGTTGCGGATGAATTCCACCCCGCTGATGTTCGCCAGGTTCACCTGACCCGACAGCAGCGCGGCATTCATCTCGGTGGGCACGCCGCGCACGGCGCTCACGCCCTCCGGTAGCCGCAACGAGTCCAGGATGGGGGCCACGTTGGTGTAGTGGATCAGTCCGATGGGGTAGGGCTTGGTGGTGGCCACCGGCTCGCCAGCCGGTTCAGTCTGCGGCGACATCGGGCACCGCCGGATAGCGTTCCAGCTCGTTGTAATAGGCGTCCCTCAGCACCGGCACCCGCCCGGCCTGCTGGATCATCTGGATCATGCGGGCCTTGCTGAGCTCCATCGGGCTGGTGGCGCCCGCCGCGTGCGCGATGTGCTCCTCCAGAATGGTGCCGTCCACGTCACTGACGCCCCAGTCCAGGCTCACCTGAGTCAGCTCCGAGCTGATCATCACCCAGTAGCCCTTGATGTGCGGGAAGTTATCGAGGTAGATGCGGGCCACCGCGAGGTTGCGCAGGTCATCCAGGCCGGTGGTGTAGTCGTGCTTGCCCAGGTTCTGCGCCAGCGTGTTGCCCATCGGCTGGAAGGCCAGCGGAATGAAGGCGTGGAAGCCGCCGGTCTGGTCCTGGAGCGTGCGCAGGCGGTCCATGTGGTCCAGCCGCTCCTCCAGCGTCTCGATGTGGCCATACAGCATGGTGGCGTTGGTACGCATGCCCAGGGAGTGGGCCTCCTGGTGGATCTGCAGCCACTTCTCGGCCTTGACCTTGTTCTTGGCCACCTGTCGCCGCACCCGGTCCGCGAAGATCTCGGCGCCGCCGCCCGGCATGGCGCTCAGGCCCGCCTCCATCAGCTCGCGCAGCACGTCCAGGGTGGGCTTCTTGGAGATTTTGCTGAGGTGCTCGATCTCGGCGGCGGTGAAGGCCTTCACCTGCAGCTCCGGAAAGTTGGCCTTGAGTTCGCGCACCATACTCGGGTAGAAGCTCCAGGGCCGGTTGGGGTGGTGGCCGCTGCTCATGTGCAGCTCGGTGACGCCCGGCACGTACTTCTGGCGCACGTGCTCCACCACCGCCGCCTCGTCGTAGTCCCAGGCGCGCTCCTCCCCCTTGTGGGCGGCGAAGGCGCAGAAGGTGCAGCCCACATAGCAGATGTTGGTGAACTCCAGCCGCATGCTGTGCACAAAGTAGGTGTCGTCGCCGTGCAGCCGCTGGCGCACCATGTTGGCCAGCCGCATCAGGGCATTCAGGTCGGGGGTATGGAACAGCGTCAACCCCTCCTGGAAGCTCAGGCGCTCGCCCGCCTCCACCTTCGCGGCGATGGGCCGCAGTTCGGGATCACGAATCCACTTCATACGGCCATGCTACGCCTGTCCCCTCAGGACAACCGTACCCAAGTGAACGGCTGCACGAGCGGCGTTCGCCCCTCAGCGCAGCAGACGCCCCGCCTCCAGCCGGGCCTTCACCTGCGGCCACTCGTTATCCGTGACGCTGAACATCACCGAGTCGCGGCTGGAGCCGTCCGGCCTTAGCATGTGCTTGCGCAGCACCCCCTCACGCACCGCGCCCAGCCCCTCAATGGCCGTCTGCGAGCGGGTGTTGAGCAGGTCGGTCTTGAGTTCCACCCGTTGCATGCCCATCACCTCGAAGGCATGCTCCATCAGCAGCCGCTTGAAGCCCCGGTTCACCCCGGTCCGCATGAACTGCGGGGCCAGCCAGGTGCTGCCGATTTCCAGGCGGCGATGGGCCGGGCGAAGTTCCATGTAGCGCGTGCTGCCGGCGTACTCGCCCGCCACCTGCGCCACGAACACCTGCTGGTCCGGGGCGTCCAGCCCGCCGTGATAGAAGGCCAGCGTATCCGGCAGGGTGCCCATCCGGGCGTACTCGGGCGCGTGGGCGGCGGCCAGCGCCATCAGCGGCGCGATGTCCTGGTCCTGAAGAGGGCTGAGGGTCAGGTCGCCGCTGCGGAGGCTGAGGTCGTGACGCATGGAGCCACTGTACCGGGCAGCCGGA
Organism: Deinococcus sonorensis KR-87; assembly: GCF_040256395.1. Classification (NCBI taxonomy): domain Bacteria; kingdom Thermotogati; phylum Deinococcota; class Deinococci; order Deinococcales; family Deinococcaceae; genus Deinococcus; species Deinococcus sonorensis. The sequence goes on from NZ_CP158299.1 coordinate 1,275,928, forward strand.
CGCCCCTGGCGCTGCAAGTGTGCCGAGGCCCAAGGCTGCTTTACGGCATCCGCAACGCCCACACCTGCAGAGCGGCGATGGTAGGGGCAGCAGGGCGCGGCCGCCGCGCCCAGGAGGCCCCATGACCACAGACCGAACCCAGGACCAGCCGAGCCCCACGCCAGCTTCCGATCAGCCGGGCAGCCGGCCCGACACCACGCCGGACCAGACCCCGGTCTCGGATGACCAGCAGCAGCAGGACCACACCGGCACACACGGCCGCCCCTCCGACGACAGCGATCCCGGGCACAGCTGAGGGAAAAGGAGGAGCGCCTACAACCGGCTGCGGTACTTTTCCACCAGTTCGTCCAGCGCCTCACGCAGCAGGCTGGCCTCGGTGCGCTCCAGCGCGGCCGCAAGTTTGCCCAGCCGCTCCAGCTGGCTTTTTGGGTAGTAATTGCTCTTGAGGGTCATCTTGCTCTCCACATAGATGCACGCCCGCCCTCGCCCCTCGCGTTTGGCCCGCAGCAGTGCTTCGTCGGCGGCGCGCTGCAGGTCCAGGCTGGCATCGGCGTGGGCCGGACGTCCGGCCAGGCCCACGGACAGGCTCAGGGTCCGGGGCCATTCCGGGTCACGGTTGATCTGGAAATGCCGGATGATCTCGTCAAAGAGGATCAGGGCCGTTTCGGGCGCACTCTCCGGCAGGATGGCGGCGTACTCGTCCCCTCCAAAGCGGGCGACGTGGCTGCCAGCGGGCAGGCTGCCGCTCAGCAGGCGCTCCACGATCCGCAGCACTCGGTCGCCCTCGGCACGGCCGAGCAGATCGTTGAGCGGCTTGAAGTGATCCACATCCACCAGGGCCAGCGTGAGGGGTACGCCCTGCAGACCCTGCATGGTCTTCTCAAATTCGGCGCGCGACAGGATGGGCGGACGGGCCATATACTCCTCCAAAATTCGTGTATGTCTTTGAACATATATATATCAGAACGTACATATGCAGCGCAATACGGAGCGCCCGACGCCCTCCAGGCGCAACTTGAGCGAGTCGCACTCATATTCCTATATTTCAGACATTGACATTTGCCTGAGTGCGGGGCTAACATTCCCGCTGGAACGGCAAAATCCTGTCGGACGACCGACGGGCCGAATCCCATCTATCTCAATTACAGGAGGCACTGCTATGCTCAAACCTTTAGGCGACCGGATCCTGGTGGAAATCATCGAAGAGAACGAGCAGAAGACGGCCGGCGGCCTCTACGTCCCGGACACTGCCAAGGAAAAGAGCCAGCGCGGCCGGGTTGTGGCGGTGGGCAGCGGCAAGACGCTCGACAACGGCACCAAGGTGCCGGTGGAAGTGAAGTCGGGCGACACCGTCTACTTCGCCAAGTACGGCGGCACCGAAGTCTCGCTGGACGGCAAGAACTACAGCATCCTGTCCGAGCGCGACATCCTGGCGATTGTCGAGTAAGGCGGGCGGCGTCCTGACGCCTGTCCCGTCCTGCTGGCCGTCCCCTCTCATTCTCGGCCGCCCCAGGCCCCAGCGCCTGGCCGCGGCATAAAGGAGCAACCCACATGGCGAAACAACTTGTTTTTGAGGAATCTGCCCGTCGTAGCCTGGAGCGCGGCGTCAATGCCGTCGCCAACGCCGTCAAGGTCACCCTCGGGCCGCGTGGCCGCAACGTCGTGATCGAGAAGAAGTTCGGCAGCCCCACCATCACCAAGGACGGCGTGACCGTCGCCAAGGAAGTGGAGCTGGAGGACAAGCTCGAGAACATCGGCGCCCAGCTGCTCAAGGAAGTCGCCAGCAAGACCAACGACATCACCGGTGACGGCACCACCACCGCCACGGTGCTGGGCCAGGCCGTGGTGAAAGAAGGCCTGCGCAACGTGGCCGCCGGCGCCAACCCGCTGGCCCTGAAGCGCGGCATCGACAAGGCCGTGGCCGCCGCCATCGAGGAGATCAAGCGCCTCAGCGTGCCGGTCGAGGACAGCGACGCCATCCGCAAGGTCGCGGGCATCAGCGCCAACGACGACAGCGTGGGCCAGGAAATCGCCAACGCGATGGACAAGGTCGGCAAGGAAGGCGTCATCACCATCGAGGAGTCGCGCGGTTTCGACACCGAGGTGGACGTGGTGGAGGGCATGCAGTTCGACAAGGGCTACATCAACCCCTACTTCGTGACCAGCACCGACAAGATGGAAGCGCAGCTGGAAGACCCCTACATCCTGATCAACGAGAAGAAGATCAGCGCCCTGAAGGACCTGCTCCCGGTGCTGGAGAAGGTGGCCCAGACCGGCCGCCCGCTGCTGATCATCGCCGAGGACGTGGAAGGCGAGGCGCTGGCCACCCTGGTGGTCAACAAGCTGCGCGGCACCCTGAACATCGCCGCCGTGAAGGCGCCGGGCTTCGGTGACCGCCGCAAGGAGATGCTGCGCGACATCGCTGCCGTGACCGGCGGTCAGGTCGTGACCGAGGACCTGGGCCACAAGCTGGAGAGCGTGGGCCTGGACATGCTGGGCCGCGCCAAGCGCATCCGCATCACCAAGGACGACACCACCATCATCGACGGTCTGGGCAACCAGCAGGAGATCGAGGCCCGGGTCGGCGCCATCAAGGCCGAGCTGGAGAGCACCGACAGCGACTACGCCCGTGAGAAGCTGCAGGAGCGGCTGGCCAAGCTGGCCGGCGGCGTGGCTGTGATCCGCGTGGGTGCGGCCACCGAGACCGAGCTGAAGGAGAAGAAGCACCGCTACGAGGACGCCCTCAGCACCGCCCGTTCGGCGGTTGAGGAAGGCATCGTGTCGGGCGGCGGCACCACCCTGCTGCGCGTGATCCCGGCGGTCCGCGCCGTGGCCGAGAGCCTGCAGGGCGACGAGGCGACCGGCGCGCGCATCCTGATCCGCGCCCTGGAGGAGCCGGCCCGTCAGATCGCGGCCAACGCGGGCTTCGAGGGCAGCGTCATCGTGAATGCCGTCATCAACAGCGACAAGGTCCGCTACGGCTTCAACGCTGCCACCGGCGAGTTCGTGGACGACATGGTCGCGGCCGGCATCGTGGACCCGGCCAAGGTGACCCGCACCGCGCTGCAGAACGCGGCCAGCATCGGCGCCCTGATCCTGACCACCGAGGCCATCGTCTCCGACAAGCCCGAGAAGAGCAACGGCAACGGTGGCGCGCCGGCCGGCGGCATGGGCGGCGGCGACATGGGCGGTATGGACTTCTAACCCCGGCGCAGCTTCGGCTGAACCTGACCCCTCACCTCCGGGTGGGGGGGTTTTTTGTGGGGCCGGCGCAAGTCGCAAGGTTCGCCCAATGGCGGGCCGGGCGTTGTCTTACGGTCTGGGCCACGCGCCGGGGCTAGGGTGCGCCGCATGAGCACGAACGCGGCATCGTCCGGCCACCGCTGGCGGACCTTCGAGGCGCTGGGAAACCGGGAATTTCGCTGGCTGTGGCTGGCCCTGCTGGTGTCGGCGGTGGGCACCTGGATGCAGGTGGTGACGCTCAGCCTGCTGGTGCTGCGCATCACCAAAGGCTCCACGCTGGCGCTGGGCTCAGTGTCGCTGACGCAGGCGCTGGCCTTCGTGCTGTTCAGCTTCGTGGGCGGAAGCGTGGCCGACCGCTTCGACAAGCGCAAACTGCTGCTGGTCACCCAGAGCCTGCTGGGCCTCGGGTCGCTGGCCCTGGGCCTGCTGGCCGTGACCAACCACGCCAGCCTGTGGTCCATCCTGTGCCTCGCCTTCTTCTCCAGCGCGGTGCTGAGCTTCGACCAGCCGACCCGCAGCGCGCTGGTGCCGCTGCTGGTGCCGGAAGAGCTGCTGACCAACGCGGTGGCGCTGCAGTCGGTGGCGTTCAGCGCGGCGGCGGCAGTGGGACCGGCCCTGGCCGGCTTCCTATCGGGGCCGCTGGGGCTGGGCGGCATCTTTCTGCTGGACGCCGCCAGTTTCGCCGGCATGCTGATCGTGCTGTGGCGCATCCGGCTGTCCGGGCGGGCCGCCGCCCGCGACCAGGACCGCAGCTTCCTGGAGTCGCTGAAGGAGGTGTTTCAGGTGATTCGCCAGGACCCGGCGCTGCCGTGGCTGATCAGCGGCTACGCGGCGGTGCTGTTCTTCGGGCCGAGCGTGTCGCTGATCCTGCCGATCTTCGCCCAGCGGGTGCTGCACCTGAACAATGCCGGGCTCGGCTGGCTGTTCACGGCGGTCGGGCTCGGCACCATCCTGGGCGGGCTGACGGTGGCGTCGCTGCGCGAGATGAAGCGCCGGGGCCTGATCTTTCTGCTGGCGGCCGCCGTGTGGGTGGGGGCGCTGGTGTGGCTGGGGCTGAGCCACACCCTGCTGATGGCCCTGGGCGCGCTCTTCGTGTTCGGGGTGGCGCTCAACACCGTGCAGTCGATCTCCATCGCGCTGATGCAGGGCCGGGTGGAGGAGCGGCTGCGCGGCCGCATCATGAGCGTCAACACCCTGCTGATGATGGGACTGCGGCCGCTGGGCGACTTCCCGGCCGGTGCCTTGGCCGGGGCGATGGGGCCGGGCGGCGTGGTGCTGCTGGGGGCCGGCATCGTGGCGGCGTTCATGGCCTTCCTCGGCACCCGAAAAGGGCTGCGCGAAGTGTGAGCGGCCCTCAGGGCTGGGCGGCCCAGGCCGCCTGCAGCCGCTGCACATCCGCGCGGATCAGCCACAGGGCCAGCCGTCCTTCCAGCGAGGGGCCGCTGGCCCTGGCCAGGATGCGCTGTTCCAGCCACGCCGGGTCGAAGCCGGCCCACTCACCCGCCACGGTCAGCAGGTTGCCGCCCACCACCGGGGCCACCTCGTGGCGCAGGATGGCCAGCCAATCGCCGGCGTCATAGCCGGCGGCCCGCAGCGTCCGCACCACGAACTGAAGGGCAGCCTCGTCCAGCTCGTTGTCCAGAAACAGCTCCGAGAGCGCGTCCCAGACCGGCCGGCGGCGCTGCAGCTCTTGTTCACTCAGGATCATGACCAGGTCCAGTCTGACAGGCCCGGTATGCTGCGGCACATGGGTCCTCCGCTGCTGGTGGTGTCCGGTCTGCCCGCGTCCGGCAAGACCTTCCTGGGGTCGCGGCTGGCCGCTGAGCTGCAGTTGCCATATGTCACGAAGGACGAGTACAAGGAACTGCTGCACCAGCGCCTGCCGCAGCTGAGCCACGCCGACGCCGGCCCGCTGAGTTTTTCCGTGATGTACCACGTGGCCGAGGTCGTGCTGCGCGCCGGAGTGGGCGGCGTGCTGGAAACGCATTTCTACCTGGGCGTCAGTGAACCGAAGATTCTGGAGCTGGCGCAGGTGCACCGGGCCCGGGTGCTGCAGGTGTACTGCCACGCGCCGCTGGACCTGCTGCGGCAGCGGCACGCCGAGCGGGTGGCGGCGGGCGAGCACCCGCATATTCACCGGCCCGAGCTGTGGGAGCGGCTCTCCCCGCAGGCCTGTACCCGGCCGCTGGACCTGGACGCCCCGCTGCTGAGCGTGGACACCTCGGCGGGCGTGGACCTGCCGGCCGTGTTGGCCTGGGTGACGGCCCGGCTGGACGGCCCGGCCTGACCGGGGCGTACAGTACCTGCATGCCGAGGTCTCGTCCTTGACGGTGTCGCCCTCCCCGGAGCCCACGCCCGAACCGCTGTCCCCCCACACGCTGCCGCTGGCCCTCGCCCACCGCACCATGCGCCTCTCGATCCTCGAGGGCAGCTTCGCGATGTTCTTCATCAACTGGACCAGCGGCAGCGTGCTGACCGGCTTCGCGCTGCACCTGGGCGCCACGCCCACCGCGCTGGGCCTGATCGCCAGCGTGCCGCTGCTGGGGCAGGCGATCAGCCCGCTGGCCGCCTGGCTGGTGGGGCGGCGGGGCCGGCGCAAGGGCGTGGCGGTGCTGGCGGCGCTGCTGGGGAGGGTGCTGTGGGCCCTGGCGGCCCTGCTGCCGGCCCTCCCGATTCCGGACGAGGCCAGAAGCGCGCTGCTGATCGCGCTGGTGGCGCTGAGCAGCATCTTCATCGCGGCCAACGGCGCGCTGTGGACCGCCTGGATGGGCGACGTGGTGCCGGCCCAGGAGCGCGGGCGGTACTTCGGCCTGCGCAGCGGCATCAACGGCATGATCGGCACGGTGGCCAACCTGCTGGCCGGCGTGTGGCTCGACCGGGTGGGGGCGCCGCTCAACTTCCAGACAGTGCTGCTGGTGGCGGTGGGGGCCGGGCTGGTGGCGGTGGCGCTGCTGACCCGCCACGACGAGCCGCCGCTGGGCGGAGAGCGCCTGCGGATGCGCTCCACCTTCGCGCTGCCGCTGATGAACCGCACCTTCCGGCGGCTGGCGGTGTTCGCGGTGTACTGGGGCTTCGCGGTGATGATCTCGTCACCGTTCGTGATTCCGTACTTCCTGAACCACCTGCGCATGTCCTACCTGCAGGTGGCCATCTGGAGCACCATCAGCGCGGTCTCGGCCTTGGTGCTGTCGCCCACCTGGGGCCGGCTGGCCGACCGGGTGGGCAACAAGCCGGTGCTGGCCGTCACCACCTTTCTGGCGGGCACGCTGCTGCCGCTGACCTGGATGCTGGCCGCGCCGGGCCGGCTGTGGCCCATCTGGGTGTCGGGAGTGGTGGACGCGCTGGTCTGGAGCGCCATCAACCCGGGCATGTTCAACCTGAGTCTGGCCACCACCCCGCGCGAGAACCGGGCGGCCTTCATCGCGGTGCTGAGCGCCCTGACCGGGGTGGCCGGCTTCCTGGGCGGGCTGGTGTCGGGCCCGCTGCTGGAACTGTACCGGGCGTTCACGCCCTCGGCCACCGGCTGGACCGCCTACCACACCCTGTTCGCCACCAGCGCCACCCTGCGGGTCATGGCCTGGACGCTGCTGCGCCGGGTGCCGGAAGGCGGTGCGTGGCGCACCCGGGAACTGCTGAAACGCGCTGTCCCTCCGCGCCCGCCCAGACACTGGAGGTAGAGCGCTCAGCGGCCCGGACGCTCCTGCGCCGCTTCCGGCAGGGCCGGCGGCACGATCAGCGTGCTGAGCGCCAGGCCGGCCAGCGCCGCCATCACGCACACCCCGGCGGTCAGTTCCAGGCTGGCCCCGAAGCCGCCGAAGCGCTGCCCCCCGATGAAGAAGGGGGCCCACACCAGCAGCGGCAGCGCCGTGGCAAAGGCGCGGTACTGAAGCGGACGGCCCGGCGACGGCTGCAGCCACCAGATCAGCACGTCGGCGGCCAGCCCGGCCAGCAGCGCCAGCAGCAGCACCACCGGGACCGTGTCCAGGCCGCTGGTCATGGCGCGCATCAGCAGCGTGTTGGTCAGGTACAGCACGGTCACCGCCCCGAACGGCAGCTGCCAGCGGCGGAGCAGCAGCAGCACCGGCACCATCAGCATCACGGCGGTGAGCAGCGTGCTGGTCAGGAAGCTGCGCGCGCCTTCCCAGCCGCTGGCGTCCGGCAGCTGCACCAGCGCCCAGGCGTACATGTGCATAAAGGACGCGAACGACAGCGCGGCCGTCATGGACAGCACGGCCGGCCACACCACCCCGGCCGGACTGTGGCGCGGGGTGGGCGCGTGCCAGCTGCTCATCAGCGGCGAGAGCACCAGCAGTTCGGCGCCCAGAAACAGCAGCAGGTGGGTGGGGGAGAGCAGCGCGTCGATGCTGACCTCAATCCCGAAGAGGGTATGCCACAGCATGTCGCCCAGGCCGCCCAGCGCGAACACCACCACGCCCGCCGCCCCCAGCGTGTACCCCACCGGCAGGGCCGCCAGCCCCCGCCGCCCGCTCTGCAGACCGCGCCGCGCCAGCACGCCGACCCACAGGGCGGTGGCCGCGAAGCCGCTGTAGAAGATGGCGTGCCAGGGGGTGAAGAAGGTTTCCAGCCGGGTGCCCAGGTGATTGTGGGCCCAGCCGTCGATGAAGATCCCGACCATCAGCCAGAAGCCCAGCACGATGGTGACCACGTTCTGGGCCGGGGTGGCCCGCAGCGGGGCCAGCAGGGGGGCAGACGACTGGGCCGGGGCTGTCTGGGTGGTCATAAGGAGCTCCTTGGGGGGCGGGGGTGTACCGGTACTCTAGCGGCTGTCTGTGGATACGATGCGGACATGACTTTCGATCCGGTGCGATTTCCGGTGGGCCCGGTCCAGGCCCCTCCGGCCCAGACGGCGGCCCAACTGACCGCTTACGCCGCCAGCCTCCAGAAGACGGGGGCCCAGCTGGAACAGCGGGTGTCCGGGCTGGATGAAGAGCAGCTGGAGCGGCGCTACCGTGCCGGCAGCTTCACGGTGCGGCAGCTGGTGCATCACATCGCGGACGGGCACCAGCAGGGGCTGATGCGCTTCCGCTGGGGCCTGACCGGCGACACCCCTACTATCCTGCCGATGGACCCGGACGGCTGGGCGGCGCTGGCCGACTACCGGCTGCCTCCGGCCGTATCGCTGGCCATTTTTGCCGGCGTCAACACCCGCTGGGTGACGCTGCTGGGCACCCTGGACCCGCAGCGGCTGACCCGCACCGTCGTGCGCCCCGGCGACGGCCCGATGACGCTCTGGCAGCTGCTGGCCCGGCATGACTGGCACGCGCGGCACCACCTGGGCCACATCCGGCTGGCGCTCGGCTGACGTTCAGCCGGAGGTGGCCTGGAAGCGCCGGGCCAGCGCCCCGGTGGGCTGTCGCTGGGCCCAGGCGCTCAGGATCCGCCGGGCATTCTCGTCGGGCGGCCGGGTGCTGTCCACGTCCAGGTCGGTCTGGAGAAAGCTGTGCACCGTCTCCAGATCGCGCCGGGCGTCCCCGGGCCGGCGGTCGCCGCGCTGCCGCTCCCGCCGCTCCAGTTCCGGCAGCGGGCAGTGCACTCCCACCAGAAACACGTCCAGCGGGCCCAGCAGCTGCACCAGCCGGTCGCGCTGCCCTTCGTTCTCGATGATGTAATCCAGCACCAGATGGTTGCCGGCGCCCGCCAGCGCCGGCAGGCAGCGGAAGTAGCCCTCGAACAGCCGCGGGCGCAGCTCGGCCCACGAGAAGGGGCCCTGCGGGTCCCGGCGCCGGGGCAGCACCGGGCCGCCGAACATGAAGAAGTCCAGCGAGAACTGCAGAAACGGTTGCTCGGCGCAGTCCTGAATTGCCTGACAGAGCGTGGACTTCCCGGCGCTCGACGGGCCGTTCAGCAGGATGATGGCGCCCGGCTCCCCGGCGCTCATGCCTGCCGGGCCCGCTGCACCAGCACGTACACCCGCAGCAGCTCGGCCACGCTCCAGGCCTGGAAGGCGCAACCGCCGGGCATCAGCGTGTCGCCGCTGAACACCTCGCTCACCGAGCCGAGCCCCGCGTCCCACAGGTGCGCCACCAGCCCGTCCAGCGCCTCGGCGGCCTCCTGAACCTGCCCCGCCTGCAGCAGCAGTTCGGCGTAGGCGCCGTGCGGCCACGGCCAGACGGTGCCCTGGTGGTAGGCGGCGTCCCGGATCAGCTGGTGCCCGCCGTAGTTGCCCCGGTAGCGCGGGTCACGGCGCGACAGGGTATGCAGACCCAGCGGGGTGGCGAGCTCGCGGGCGGCCACCTGCAGCGCGGCATGTCGCTGCTCGGGCGCCGCGGGGGTGTCCGGCAGGGCCAGCGCGATCAGGGCGTTGGGGCGGACGCTCGGGTCCGGGCCGTCTGGGGTCAGGCTGTCGGCGAAACGGCCGGTCTCCCCGTCCCAGAAGCGGCCGAAACTGGCCTGGGCCTGCCGGTACCACGCCTCGTAGCGGCCCGCCTCGCCCAGCCGGTCGCTCAGCCGCTGCTCTGCCCCCAAGGCCGCCAGCCACAGCGCCTGCACCTCGATGGGTTTGCCGTGCCGGGGCGTCACCACCCAGTCCTCGATCTTCACGTCCATCCAGGTGAGCTGGACGCCCGCCTCGCCGGCCCACAGCAGGCCGTCGTCCGGGTCGGCACGGATGCCGTAGTCAGTGCCGTCCACGTGGTGCTGCAGGATGCCGCGCAGCGCGGTCAGCGCCGCCCGGGCAAACGCCAGGTCGCCGCTCGCCTGCACGTAGCGCTCCAGCCCCACCGCCAGCCACAGCGCGCCGTCCACCGTGTTGTACCCGGCTCCCTCCGTGGCGCCGCCCAGGGTACCGCCGTCGTGGAAGTGGTTGGGAGTCAGCCCGCGCCGCAGGTGACGCAGGAAGGTGTCCAGCACCGAGCGGGCGTCCGGCAGCCGGCCGGTGGTGAGGGTCAGGCCGCTCAACGCGATCATGCTGTCGCGGCCCCAGTCGGCAAACCACGGGTACCCGGCGATCACGGTGGTGGAGTCGGTGAGCTCCCGCCGCACCAGAAAGCTGTCGGCGCTCACGGCCAGCGTGGCGGTCACATCGTCCGCCACGCCGCTGGCCGCCCAGGTCTGGCGGATCAGGGCTGCGCGGCGCTGCTGTTCCTGTTCCAGCGAGGCCCAGGGGTCCGGCACCTGGGCTGGGTCGCCCACCACCAGGGCCAGATGGTGGGTGCCGGCCGGCAGCTGTACCCGCCACAGGTCGGTGCGGGCCGCCTGCTCGGTGTCGGGCGCGCCGCGCTGCTGGTCCAGGCGGTAGTACAGCCGCTGCGGATATGGCCGGGCCGGCAGCACCTCCATTGTGCCGGTCGGCGCGTGCAGCGTCAGGCCCAGCGTCTGCTGGCCCCGGACCGTCACCTGCTGGTCCTGCTGGTCCACGGTCAGGGCCGGCATGTCCCGGCAGACCAGATGCATGTCGCGGTCGGTCAGCAGCGCGCCCAGCGTCAGCGTGACCGCCTGTGGACAGTGCAGGGTGTACAGCAGCGCCAGCGTGCCGCTGTGCCGGGGCACCACGCTGCGCCGCTCCACCCGCACGCCGCCCGCCACCTGCACCCGGGTGGGCAGCAGGTCGTGCAGGTCCACGTGGGACAGCCGGTTCAGGCCGTCGCCCTCCACAGCACCCGGCGCCACCTCGAAGGCGTGCAGGGTGTGGCGCTCGCCGGCCACCTCCAGCGTTTCCAGCGCGGAGATGAACATCAGGTGGCGGTGGGTGGGCGGGGTCAGGCTGCGGGCCAGCCCGCTGTAGCAGCGCGTGGGCACCCCGGCCGGGCTGGAGAGGGCGAAGCCGCCCAGGCCGTCGGTGAGCAGCACCTCGCGTTGCAGGTCCCGGACATCCTGGGGGCCCAGCCGGTGAGCGGAAACGAATGCGGTCATGGCGCTCAATCTTAACGGCTGCCGTCCAACATGCCCGTCGGATGGGACCAGCCTGAAGGCCAGGAGCACGAATTCCGGCGTTCCAGACTGAAAAAGGGCCACGCCAGCGTGGTATACTGAGCCACTGCCACAAGGCATGAGCCGCCAGAGCGCCAGCGTGCGCACAGGTGTGCGGAGGTGATGAGCATAGCGAAAGATCATAAAGTCAACGAGCAGATCCGGGTTCGCCAGATTCGTCTGATTGGGGCAGAAGGCGAACAGGTGGGCATCATCGACACGCGGGAGGCCATGCAGATGGCCCGCGAGAAGAGCCTGGATCTCGTGATGGTGAGTCCCCAGGCCGTGCCCCCGGTCTGCAAGCTGATGGATTATGGCCGCTTCCGCTTCGAGCAGCAGCAGAACGAGAAGGAAAATCGCAAGCGGGCGCGGTCGCAGGAAGTCAAGGCGATCAAATTCCGCGTCAAGATCGACGACAACGACTTCAAGACCAAAACCAACCACGTGCGCCGCTTCCTGGAGGAGGGCCACAAGGTCAAGGTCACCATCATGTTCCGTGGCCGTGAGCGGACCCACCCGGAACTGGGTGAGCGCATCCTGGTGCGCGTCGCCGAGACGCTGCAGGACGTGGGCGCTCCCGAGAGCCAGCCCTCGATGATGGGCATGGACATGAACATGATCATGACCCCCAAGGCCGCGCCCAAGAAGGCCCGGATCGACGGCACCGGCGACGCTGCCCTGGACGCCGAGGTCGAGGCGGCCACCCAGCAGCCGGACACGACGCCGGCGGAACCCGCCGCCGCGCCGGCCTGAAGTTCAGCATCCCTGCTGGCCCACCCACATCGGGTGGGCTTTTTTTGTGACGCCTGCCGCTCCCCGCCGGGCAGAGCTGTCCTAGAGTGACCGCATGACCCAGCAACCGATCCGCATGTACAGCACCAGCTGGTGCCCCGACTGCCGCGCCGCCAAGATGGCGCTGGACAAGAAGGGCATCGCGTACCAGGAGATCAACATCGAGGAGCAGCCGGACGCCGCCGAGTACGTGATGAGCGTGAACGGCGGCCGCCGCAGCGTGCCGACCCTGCAGTACGGCGACACCGCCGCCAGCCTGAGCGGCTTCTCGATCGTGAAGCTCAACGACTTTCTGGGCAAGGCCGGACTGGCGTAAGCCACCCGCACCGGCAGCAGGCGGACGTGTTCAGCGTCCGCCTGCCTTGCTGAAGGTCTGGGTATACGCCAGCGAGGGCCCGCCCGCCGCATCCGCCGTGTAGACGCGCAGCTCCAGGGTGGTCGCCGTCAGCTGCATCCAGAAGAATCCCGGCTGGTTGAAGGTCTGGAACAGCGCCGGGGTGGTGCCGACACCCCGGCCGGTGACCTCACCCGCCGCGCCGGACACCAGCACCGGCGTGCCGGGGCACACGGCAGTGCCGGGCCCGAACAGCTGCAGGGTGTGGTCGTGGCCGCTGGCGATCAGGTCGGCATGGCTGCAGACCCCCTGATAGAGCGCCTTCACGCTGTCGCCCCGGCCCCAGGGCAGCAGTCCGAAGTCATAATTACCGGCCGGGCCGTGCTTGCCGTTGTTGAGCAGTGGGTGGTGGCCCAGCACGATGTTCCAGCGCGCGTCACTGTCCAGCACCTGCGTCTTCAGCCACGCCCGCTGCCCCAGGTCGAAGGGGCCGCCGGGCCGGAAGCTGGGGTCGCGGACCGGCAGGTAGGCGGCCAGCGGCGCGGTATCCACCACGAAAAACTCGGCCAGCTGGCCCCAGCGGGCGCGGTAGCTGCGGGCCGGCATCACCCACTGCGGGTTGAGCCGGGCGTAGTCCAGCTCGCTTCTCAGGGCGGCCGGGTCGCCGCCGTCACCGCCGCTCACCCACGACTCGTCGTGGTTGCCGGCCACCATCAGGAACGGGATGCCCAGCGGGCCATACAGGTCCGCGAAGCGCTGCTGGAAGGCCGGGTCGGTTGCCTCTTTCGGGGCCTGCGGATAGAAGTTGTCGCCCAGCCCCACGCCCAGGTCACAGCCCTGCTGCTGGCAGACCGCCTGCATCGCCTGCGCCACCTGACGCTGCAGGTTGCCCCCCTTGCCCTGATCGCCCATGATCAGCACCCGCAGCTGCGCCGGGTCTGGCGGGGCCGGCAGGGTGGCCTGCACGTCCGGGAACGTGACCGGGCCCCGCACGGCGGGAGCGCAGGCGGCCAGCAGCAGCGGCAGGGTCAGCAGCAGACGGGACATGGGCACAGGGTAGCGGCTGCGCCCTGTGCCCATGTCCCGGTCCGGCTCAGGCCGGCTGAAGGGTGGACTGCAGCGCCTGCTGCACGTCCGCGATGATGTCGTCGATGTGCTCGATGCCCAGCGAGACGCGGATCAGGCCGGGGGTCACCCCCGCCAGCGTCTGGGCGCCCTCGTCCAGCTGGCTGTGGGTGGTGCTGGACGGGTGGATCACCAGGGTGCGGGTGTCGCCCACGTTGGCCACGTGCTGTGCCAGCTGCACCGCCCCAATGAAGGCCTCGCCTGCGGCCCGGCCCCCCTTCAGCTCGAAGGTCAGCACGCCGCCCGCCCCCCGGGGCAGGTACCGCTGCGCCCGCGCGTGATGTGGGTGCGAGGGCAGGCCCGGATACGTGACCTGCGCCACGCCGTCCTGCTGCTCCAGCCACTCGGCCAGCCGCTGGGCGTTCTGGGCGATCCGTTCGGCGCGCAGCGCCAGCGTCTCCAGCCCCTGCAGGAACTGCCAGGCCTGTTGCGGGGCCAGGGTGGGGCCCAGGTCGCGCAGGCCTTCGGTGCGGGCGCGGATGGCGAAGGCCACGTTCGGCAGGCCCAGCGGGTTGCCCTCCCCGAAGGTCTCCCAGAAGTTCAGGCCGTGGTAGCTGGGGCTGGGGTCGGTGAACAGCGGGTAGCGCCCGTTGCCCCAGTCGAAGTTGCCACCATCCACGATGATGCCGCCGATGCCGTTGCCGTGCCCGCCGATCCACTTGCTGGCACTCTCCACCAGCACGTTGGCGCCCCACTTGAGCGGCTGCGCGTAGTAGCCGCCGGCCCCGAAGGTGTTGTCCACCACCACCGCCACGCCCTGCGCGTGCGCCACGTCGGCAATCGCCTGAAAGTCAGGGATGTTCAGCGCCGGGTTGCCAATCGTTTCCAGGTAGACGGCGCGGGTGCGGTCGTCGATCAGGGCGGCAAACTCCTCGGGGCGCTCCTCGCTGCCGGTGAAGCGCACCTCGATGCCCAGGCGCTCCAGCGTTACCCGGAACTGGTTGACCGTGCCGCCGTACAGGTTGGGCGTGCTGACGATGTTGTCGCCGGCCCGCGCCAGGGTGGTGAGGGCCACGAACTGCGCCGCGTGCCCGCTCGCCACCGACACCGCCATCACACCGCCCTCCAGCGCCGCCACGCGCTTCTCCAGCACGTCGTTGGTGGGGTTCATGATGCGCGAATAGATGTTCCCGAAGGCCTTCAGCGCGAACAGGTCGGCGGCGTGCTGCGGCGTTTCGAACACATAGCTGTTGGTGGGGTAGATCGGCACCTGCTGCGCCCCGGTGGCGGGGTCGGGCGACTGTCCGGCATGGACGGCGAGCGTCTCGAACTTCGCTTCGGTCATAGAGCCTCCTGATGGTGCCGGCCGCACCGTGAGAACCTGATAAAACTTGTCAACTTTAGGAAGCATAGCAGACCGATGCGTGTCGGGTTTCGGCTGATCTGGACAGCTGACCCGGATGCCCACACATGCGCGTTCCTGTAGACAATCTGAAGCTAAACTAAGGAAGATGAGTGAGGGCCGACACGGCCAGGGTCATCGCTGGAGGACACCTATGAACGATTACCTGACGGTGCTGAAGAACTACGCCACCTTTACCGGACGCGCCCGCCGCCGCGAATACTGGATGTTCTCGCTGATCAACGGCATCATCATCATCCTGCTGGAAGTGCTGCTGATGGTGGGCGGATTCAGCATGACCGGCGCCAGTGCCGACGGCTCTGTCTCTCCCATCGCCTGGGTGGGCATCGCGCTGATGAGCGTGTACACGCTGGGGGTGCTGGTGCCGAGTCTGGCGGTCAGCGTGCGCCGGCTCCACGACACCGGGCGCACCGGCTGGCTCTATCTGATCACGCTGATCCCCTTTGTCGGGAGCCTGATTCTGCTGGTCTTCCTGGTGCAGGACAGCCAGCCGGGCGACAACAAGTGGGGGCCGAACCCCAAGGGTGCGGTCGCGGTCACGCCCGCCTTCTGAACCCGTCCGGCCTCCGCCATCTGGCGAACTTGCCCGCTTCCCACTTCACCCGCTAGACTGCTTCCATGAAGCCCTCGCCCCGTCACTCCGGTCTGGTGATGCGCGGCGGCGTGCTGCAGCGACATTTTCTGCTGCCCGGTCTGGTCACGCGAACTCCACGCGCCTGAGAGCCTCCGCTGCTCTCAGGCGTTCTGCTGGAAGGACGGCCAGACCGGGTGTCTCATGCCCATAGCAAAGTGAAGGAGCTTCGAATGCACGTAGTGTTGCCTGACGGAAAACAACTGGAGCTGCCGCAGGGCGGCACCGCCCTGGACGCCGCGAAAGCCATCGGCCCGCGTCTGGCGCAGGACGCGCTGGCCGCCACGGTGGGCGGTGAACTCACCGACCTGATGACGCCGCTGCCGGAAGGCGCGCAGCTGGGCATCATCACCAAGAAAAAGCCCGAGGACGCCGCCGCCGTATTCCGGCACAGCCTGGGCCACGTCATGAGTCAGGCGGTGGGCGAGTTCTACCGCCAGAAGGGTTATCCGGCCGAGGCGGTCAAGCGCGGGGTGGGTCCGGCCATCGAGAACGGCTGGTATCAGGACTTCGACCTGCCCGAGCCGCTGAAGGAAGAGGACCTGCCAGAGATCGAACGCCTGATGCGCGAAATCATCGGCCGTAATCTGGACTTCTCGCGCCGGGAGGTGAGCAAGCAGGAGGCGCTGCAGCAGTTCGCCGCCGATCCCTACAAGCACGAGCTGATCGAGGCGCTGCCGGACGACCAGCCGATCACCTTCTACACGCAGGGCGACTACACGGACCTGTGCCGGGGGCCGCACTTCCCGCGCACCGGCGCGCTGCCCACCAGCTTCAAGCTGATGAGCACCAGCGGCGCGTACTGGCGCGGCAACGAGAACAACCCGATCCTGCAGCGCGTGTACGGTGTGGCCTTCGCCACCCAGAAGGAACTCGACGAGTACCTGGAGCGGCTGGAGGAGGCCAAGCGCCGCGATCACCGCCGGCTGGGCAAGGAGCTGGAGCTGTTCACCATCGACCCGCTGGTGGGCAAGGGGCTGCCGCTGTGGCTGCCCAACGGTACGGTGCTGCGCGATGAGCTGACCCGCTTCCTGCGTGAGCAGCAGTTCGCCCGGCACTACCAGGGCGTCATCACGCCGAACATCGGCAACCTGGAGCTGTACAAGACCAGCGGCCATTACCAGAACTACAGCGACAGCAACTTCTCGCCCATCACGGTGGACGACGAGCAGTACATGCTCAAGCCGATGAACTGCCCGCACCACGTCCGCATCTACGCCAGCAAGCCGCGCAGCTACCGCGACCTGCCGGTGCGGCTGGCCGAGTTCGGGACCGTGTACCGCTACGAGCAGTCGGGCGAGCTGAACGGCCTGACGCGCGTGCGTGGCTTCACCCAGGACGATGCCCACATCTTCTGCCGCCCGGATCAGCTGAAGAAGGAATTCCTGGACACGCTGGACCTGACGGTGCTGGTGCTGCGGACCTTCGGCATGACGGAAGTCCGCCTCCGGGTGGGCACCCGCGACCCGGAGAGCACCAAGTATGTGGGCTCCGACGAGAACTGGGACACCGCCGAACAGCAGATCATCGAGGCGGTGAATGAGGTGGGCCTGCCCTTCACCGTCGAGCCGGGCGACGCCGCCTTCTACGGCCCCAAGCTGGACTTCGTGGTGCGCGACGTGATCGGGCGCGAGTGGCAGCTGGGCACCATCCAGGTGGACTACAACCTGCCGGAGCGCTTCGATATTTCCTATGTGGGCGAGGACGGCCAGGAGCACCGCCCGGTGATGATTCACCGCGCCCCCTTCGGGAGCCTGGAACGCTTCGTGGGCATCCTGATCGAGCACTACGGCGGCGACTTTCCGCTGTGGCTGGCCCCGCGCCAGATCATGGTGATCCCGATTGCCGACCGGCACAACGAGTACGGCCAGCAGCTGGTGGATGAACTGCGTGACCTGGGCCTGCGCGCCGAGCTGAACGACAGCACCAGCCGCATGAACGCCAAGATCCGCGACGCCGAGCTGCACAAGATTCCGGTGATGCTGGTGGTGGGCGACCAGGAGCAGGCCGGTCGGCAGGTCAGCGTGCGCGAGCGCGGGGCCGCCGGCACCAGCGAGCGCAAGGGCGTGCCGTTCGACGACCTGAAGGCTGAGCTGCTGGAACGCTACCAGACGCGCGCCTGAAGAAGGCACAGAGCGGGCCGCCTCCTGCTGGGGCGGCCCGCTTTTGTGGTTGCTCAGGGCAGGTGGGGCGACACCATGCCCTTTAGCGGCACGGTTCGGAGCGGGGTGCTGGCCGCCGGGAGCGGGCTGGACAGCTTCAGCACCACGGCCGGCAGGGTGGTCCCGATACGTGCAGTCTGCCAGGCGGTGACGCTGGTGTGCAGCTGCAGGGCGTGGGCCGAGTGGCGGGTGCGGGTCAGCGGAAAGCTGAGGTGGCCGGAGGCGTCGGCCCGGGCCAGGCTGAGCCACAGTTCCTCCTGCATGGGCGGGTGGCGCTGCCCGTTGAGGAAGGGCGTCTGGAGCCGGACGGCCAGCATGAACCGCTGCCCCGGTTCCACGGTGCCGGGCATCAGGTAGCTCTGCTGCGGCTGCGGGTGGGCGACCGCAGCCGACATGTCGTAGTGGCCCAGCATGGCCGCAAAGTCGCCGATCATCCAGGCCGGATGGGGAACGGTGTGGCGCAGCTGGGCGGTCACCAGGCTGTACGTCAGCTGCCGTTGCTCCTGCGCCGACAGCCGCAGCGGCTGACCGGCGATCTGGAGCTGCTCTCCGGTCAGCTGCACCGGCCAGCCGGCCTGCACCATGGCGTTGACAGCGGCGGTCCGCTCGTAGAGCGGCTCACCCAGTCGGGTGTCCGAGAGGCGCTGGTAGGTCAGGCTGCTGGCCTGCCCCGGCTCGCCCATCACCGGCACGGCCGCAGAGCCGCTCAGCTCGAAGCGGGCCTGCGGACCATCACCCACGAGCCGGACTGCTGTGGGTTCAAGCCACCGGACCACTTCGGAACGCGTGGCCAGGCTCAGCCCGGCACGGTCTTGATCGGAGAGCGGCGCTGTCGTCTCAAAAATCTCAATCCGCTCCTGCAGGGTCTGGATGGCGGCCCGGCGCGACTCGGCCACCAGCTCGGACAGCATCAGCGCGCCGAAGCTCAGCAGCAGGCCCAGCACCGCGGCGCTCAGCAGCGGATGAACGTGGTGGCTGCGGTTCAGGCTGCGGGCCACGGTTGCCGCCGGGCCGAGTTCCTGCATGGCCTGCCGGGCGGCAGTTTCCGGGTCCATGCCCGACAGCCGCAGCGTCTGTACCCGCTCGTACAGGTGGCTCTCCAGTTCGGCGCGGGCGTCCTGGCGGACGACGGCGCGGCAGGCCGCGGGTGGCGCGCCGCAGGTACCGGTCAACCGGCGTCATGCCTGTCCCAGCGACAGCCCGCCAAACGGGCGCATGGCCCGCGTGAATGCCTGCCACTCGGCCTGTTTGCGGCGAAGTGCCTCGCGGCCCTGGGCGGTCAGGCGGTAGTACTTGCGCGGCGGGCCGCCGGTGTCGCTCGGCTGGACCTCGCTGCTCAGCAGGCCCTGCTGTTCCAGGCGGTGCAGGGCCGGGTAGAGGGTGCCTTCCTTGAACTGAAAGGCACCCTTCGTCTGCTGATGGACGTTCTGGATGATCCGCAGGCCATACAGCGGGCCGCCCTCCAGCGTCGAGAGAAGAATCAGGTCGAGATGACCGCGCAGCATGTTGGCATCCATAGGCCCTCCTTAACTATCTAGCCTGTCTACATAGTCAGGCGAGGGAATGAGGCTGTCAATGGAGGGGGTACCCCACCCCCGCCCGCATCAACGTTCACGCCCAGCCAAGTGCGGCTCAATTCCCGCTGAAGACCTGGGCCTTCTGCCGGGTGTCCAGCCCCATCTGTGGCCCGCACGATGAGGCATGAAACCCATCACTCCACGGATCCACGGCATGATCGACTATTCGTCGGTGGCCCTGATGCTGGCCGCCCCCGCCCTGCTGCGGCTCGACGGCCGCGCTGGCCTGATCTCGCGGCTGTTCGCCGGCAGCTACCTGGGCGTGTCGCTGCTGACCCGCATGCCGCTGGGCGTCAAGCCGGTGATTCCTTTCCCGGTGCACGGCCAGATCGAACTGGCGTCAGCCCCGGCGCTGCTGGCCCTGCCGCTGCTGAGCGGCGCGTTCAAGGCCACCCGCGAGCGGCTGTATTTCCTGTCGCTGCTGGCCACCGTCCTGACCGTCTACTCGCTGACCGACTGGCAGGCCGACCCGGAACGCTGACCGGGCCCTAAAGGGCAGAGGCGACCGCCTGGTTCAGGGGCGGTCGCCTCTGCCCCTGGGGCCTTCTGCCATCCGCTAGCTCCGGCCCAGGCCCTCCCAGGCTTCCGGCGGCACCAAGTCCTGATACTCCTCGTGCCGCTCGATGTAGTCCGCCACGAAGGGGCATTCCGGCACCACCTGGAGGCCCTGCTGCCGGGCGTCATCCAGCGCCGCCTGCACCAGCTGCGAGCCCACACCCTGGCCCTCCAGCGCCTCCGGCACCTCGGTGTGGGTGAACACCCGTTTCCCGCCGTCATCGTGGTAGGCGGCGATGGCGGTGCCCTGGGGAGTCTGCAGTTCGTAGCGCTGCCGCTCGGCGTTGTCCTGGACCTGGGTCATGCCTCAGGGTAGTGGCCCGCCCCGGGTCGGCGGGCCGCAGCGGAGCTGAGCGTTCCTGAAGACAGCCGCGTTGGCTCAGTGCCCTGCCGCGCCGCGTTCCTGAAGCACCTGCCGCATCAGGTCGGGCCGGTCGGTGTCCAGGCCGTCCACACCCAGGTCCAGCAGGCGGCGCATCTCGGCCGGGTCGTTGATGGTCCAGACGTGCACCGCCACGCCCAGGGCGTGCATCTGCCGCACGAAACTGGGCGTCACCACCTCGATGCTGCCGGAGCGTGCCGGCACCTGCGCCAGCTGTCCGGGGGTGCCGGCCAGACGGCTCAGGCCGACCTTGCTGAGCAGCACCAGCGGACGCAGTTCGCGCTCGGTCATGCTGGTCGCCACCTCCGGGCAGGTGCGCCGGAAGTCCTGCATGGCCTTGTCCGAGAAGCTGGCCACCACCACCCGCCCGGTCATGCCGCGCTGACGCAGTTCGGCGCAGAAAGGTTCAGCGATGCTGGGGGTGTCCTGCTTGATCTCGATGGTCCAGGGCAGCTCCGGGTGGGCCGAGAGCGCCTCGTCCAGCGTCGGGATGGTCAGGCCCTGACCGCGGTACGGGTAGCTCTGGCCGCCGTCCGGGGTGAAGCGGTAGCCGGCATCCAGCGTCTTCAGCTGCGCCAGCGTCAGGTCGCGGATGCGGCCCTGGCCATCGGTGAGGCGGTCCACCGTCTCGTCGTGCGACAGCACCAGCACTCCGTCGCGGGTGGCGTGCATGTCGGTGTCGAGCATGTTCACGCCCAGCTGCGCCGCCTGCTGGAAGGCCAGCAGGGTATTGCTGGGCCACAGGTCCTCGCCGCCCTGATGCGCCAGAATCCAGGGCTCGTTCACGATGTAGGGGTTGGCGGTGCCGGCGTGCGGCGCGGCGCAGGAAACCAGGCTGGCCAGCAGCACGGCCAGAAGCGGCAGGCGAATCATGGCTCAGCATACCCGCCGCCGGGCCGGCTCCCCGCGTGTTCAAGCATCGTTTAGCATGGGCGGCATGACCCACTCCCCGCTGTCCCAGCAGCTGCTGCCGCTCGTGCCCGAGTACAAGGAACGCGTGTGGGGAGGACAGCGGCTGCAACCGCACACGCCGCCGATCGGGGAGGCCTGGATCGCGGGCGAGGACAGCCGGGTGGCGGCGGGCCCGCTGGCCGGGCAGACGCTGCATCAGCTGGTGCAGGCGGCGCCTCAGGCGCTGCTGGGGGAACACCTGGCGGGGCGCTACACCCGCTTTCCGCTGCTGATCAAGCTGCTGGACTGCGCCGACTGGCTGAGCGTGCAGGTTCACCCCAACGATGAGCAGGCGCGGCAGCTGGTGGGGGAGGGGCAGTTCGGCAAGACCGAGGCCTGGCACTTCCTGGAAGTGGAGCCGGGCGCCGAGATCATCGTGGGTGTGCAGGCCGGGACCACCCCGGCCCAGCTGGCCGCCGCCATCCGGGGAGGCGAGGTGCTGGACGTCTCGGCGCGGCAGGCGGTGCAGGCCGGCGACACGGTGTACATCCCGGCCGGCACGCTGCACGCGCTGGGGCCGGGCATGCTGCTGTACGAGGTGCAGCAGTCCAGCGACACCACCTACCGGGTCTACGACTGGGACCGTCCGGCCAACGCGGGGCGGGCGCTGCACCTGGAGGAGTCGGTGGCGGTCACGGACGCCGGGCAGCAGGGCGACGTGCGGGGGGTGGGGCAGACCGGTGGCCAGGGCGAGCTGGTGCGCAGCCCCTACTTCGTCCTGGAGGGGCTGCACCTGAACGCTGCCCAGGCGGCCGACACGGGCGGACGCAGCCCGCATCTGCTGACCGTGACGGAAGGTGAGGTGCAGGTGCAGCGCGGCGAGGAGCGTGTGCGGCTGCGGCGGTACGACACGCTGCTGGTGGCGGCCTCGGCGGGTGGGTACCGCCTGGAGGCCGACCAGCCTGCCCGGCTCCTGAGGGCCAGCGTGCCGGAAGCGTAGGGAAAGGGCAGGCCCGCCCGGCGTGCCCTGCCCAGGTCCGGCCGTGCCGTTCACCCGCTATACTGGCTCGTTATGCCGCGCCCCAGCCGTTCCACTGCCCGCAACCAGAAGCCCCGCTCCGCTCCCGAACGCTACCTGACGTATGAGCTGGAGGCGTTGCCGGGCCTGGAAGCGGTGGCCGAGGCGGAACTGCGTGAGGTGCCGCAGGTGCGCGGCGGCGGACCGCTGGAGGGCGGCGGGGTGCGCTTCCAGTTTGCCGGTGATCCGGCCCGGCTGGAGCGGCTGCGCGGGGCGGTGGCGGTGTACCGGGTGGCCAGCTGGGACGTGCCGCGCCCCAAGGCGCTGATGGGGCATCAGGTGCTGGGCGAACTGACCCGCTTTCTGGCGGAGGTGGCGCGGCAGGGCGGCCACACCAGCTTCCGGCTGAGTGCGGCGGGCCGGGACAGCGACACCTATCAGCGGTTGGCCGAGATGCTGTCGGAGGGGCTGGAGCTGCCGTACCGCCCCGACGACGGCGAGCTGCTGGTGCGCTTCCGGCCCGGCGCGCTGGAGGCCGGCTGGGACGTGCTGGCCCGCACCACGCCGCGTCCGCTGTCGGCGCGGCGCTGGCGCGCGTGCAACATGGAGGGCGGCCTGAACGCCACCATCGCCTACGCCATGCACCGGCTGGCCGGGCAGCGCGAGCGCGACCGTATCTTCAACCCGATGTGCGGCAGCGGCACCCTGCTGATCGAGCGCGCCCTGATGGGGCCGCTGGACGCCATGGTGGGCGTGGACACCAGCCCCGAGGCGATCCGCTGCGCCCAGACCAACATCCAGGCGGCCGGGCGCCGCATCGAGGTGGCGCAGGTGGACGCGCTGAACACCGGCCTGCCGGACCGCAGCTTCGACCTGACGGTGGCGGACCTGCCGTGGGGCGACGCCATCGGCAGTCACGGCGGCAATGCCGAGCTGTACCCGCTGTTCCTGCGCGAGATGCACCGCCTCACCTCGCTGCACGGACGGCTGGTGGTGCTCACCCACGAGATCCGGCTGTTCGAACAGGTGTTGCGCGCCCAGAGCCGTTGGGAGGCCCAGGAGCTGTTCCAGGTGTATTCGGGCGGCCATCACCCCAAGGCCTACCTGCTCTGGAAGTAGGAAAGGCAGGCGAGGCCCCTTTCGGCAGCGCTGCTGAGGAGCTGTTGAGGTCCTGCCGCTGGGACAGGACCTCTGATTGCTCAGTCAGACTTGCGCCGGCCCACCGCCGGGGTGTGGTCGGCGGCGTCCTGACGCTCCGCAGCCATCAGGGCAGCGCCTACGATCCCCGCCTCGTTCTGCAGGCCCGCCGGTTGCAGTGGGGTGCTGACTTCCAGGTATTCGCGCCACTTGTCGGCCTTCTTGCTGACGCCGCCCCCAATGATGAACAGGTCCGGGCTGAACAGCCGCTCCAAGTGCTGCAGGTACGGCGTGACCCGCTTGCCCCACTGCTTCCAGCTGAGCTCCTCCCGCTCGCGGGTGCCGGCTGACGCCCACGGCTCCACCTCACGGCCGTCCAGTTCCAGGTGGCCCAGCTCGGTGTTCGGCACCAGCTGGCCGCCGCTGATCAGCGCGCTCCCGATGCCGGTGCCGAAGGTCAGCAGCATGATCACGCCCTGCACGCCCCGGCCCGCTCCGTAGCGGGCCTCGGCCAGCCCGGCCGCGTCGGCGTCGTTGAGCAGCGTGACCGGCCGGCCCGCCGCCTCGCTGAACAGCCGGTCGGCGTCCAGCCCGATCCAGCTCTTGTCCACATTGGCGGCACTCAGGGTCCGGCCGCCGCGCACCACGCCGGGAAACGTCACACCCACCGGTCCCTGACCGCCCAGCTGCGCCGAGAGCTGGCGCACCACCTCCGCCACCTCGCTGGGCTTGGCCCCGGCCGGGGTGGGAATGCGGACCCGTTCGCCGATCAGCTGGCCGCTCTGCAGGTCCACCGGCGCTCCCTTGATGCCGCTGCCGCCGATGTCGATGCCCAGAACCCCTGTTGCTGTGGTGGTCATGCTGTACAGGCTAGCAGGGGCCGGCGTGCCCTGCATGACCCGGCCGCGCCGGTCAGTCGCTCGCGAGGGCGGCGGACGGCGAGTCGGCCAGGGCCGCGAGGCGGGCCTCCCGGAAGGCGCTCCAGCGCTCCAGCTCGGCCACCCCCTCCTCCACGATCTGCTCGGCCTGCGGCAGCGCGGCGCGACGCGAGGCCAGGTTGCGCTGCACGATCGCCTGCAGGTCGTCGAGGTTGTACAGGTGGGCGCCCGGCACCCCGGCGATGGCCGGGTCCAGAATGCGCGGCACCGAGATGTCGATCAGGAACATCGGGCGCTCCCGGCCCTGCAGGGCTGCCGCCATGCCGTCGGGCCGCAGCACGTAGTGCGGCGCGGCGCTCGACGCGATCACCACGTCGGCCTCCGGCAGCACCTCGTGCAGCATCTCCGAGGCGCAGGCCCGGCCGCCCACCCGCTCGGCCAGGGCGCGGGCGCGCTCCTCGGTGCGGTTCACCACGATCACGTCGCCCACGCCGGCGGCGCGCAGGTGCGTCAGGGTCAGCTCGGCGGTCTCGCCGGCCCCCACGATCAGGGCGGTGCGGCCCGACAGGTCGCCGAAGATGCCCTGGGCCAGCTCCACGGCCGCACTCGACACGCTCACCACCCGGTCCGAGAGGCCGGTCTCGAAGCGCACCCGCTTCCCGGCGGCCAGCGCGCCCTGGGCGGCCTTGTTCAGCAGCGCGCCAGTGTCGCGGCGCTTGGAGGCGTCCTGCCACGCGCGCTTCACCTGTCCCTGAATCTGCGTCTCGCCGATCACCAGGCTGTCCAGGCCAGCGGCCACCCGGTACAGGTGGGCGGCGGCCTCGTGGCCCCGGTGGACATACAGGTGTTCGCTCAGCCGGTGGCCCCAGGCGCCCTCGAAGGCGCTCTGCGGGTCGCCCTGGATGCCGCTCATGTAGACCTCGGTGCGGTTGCAGGTGCTGAGCAGCATCACCTCGCGGGCGTGGCGGCGCAGGTGCGAGAGCAGCGCCTCCTGCTCGCCCTCGCGCACGGCGGCCCGCTCACGCACGGCCACCGGCGCGGTGGTGTGATTCAGGCCCACCACCGCCAGGTCCAGCTGGTCCTGGAAGTGGGCCGGGCGCAGCCGCAGCGCGGTGGGGCAGCTGGCGGTCAGCAGCGGGGCGGCCGTCACGCGCGGACCCCCACGGTGCGCCGGATGTCCTCGCGCAGCCGGTCCAGTGCCGGCTGACGCTGCGCCGGGTCCAGGCGCAGCGCGGCGTCGCGCTGCTGGGACCACCGCTCCAGCGGCAGCTGCTCCGGCAGCGCTGCCTCCAGCCGTTCGCGCAGCGCCTGGGCCAGCATCGGCAGCTCGGTGCCGGTCGTGAGCGCCAGCTGCACCCCGCCGCGCTCCACGGTGGCCGGGAAGCGGAACGTTCCGCGCGCGGCATCGCCGCTGTGGTTGACCAGCAGGCCCAGCCGCCGGGCATCGTCGGCCACCCGGTCGTTGACCTCCGGGTTGTCGGTGCAGGCCACCACCAGCGCGGCTCCGTCGAGGTCTCCAGTGCGGTACTCGCGCTCCATCAGCTCCACATCCTGCGCCCGCACTTCCGGCGCAAACGTGGGCGAGACCACCCTGACCTGCAGCCCGGCCTGAAGCAGCACCCGGCTGCGGCGGGCGGCCACGCGTCCGCCGCCCACCAGCACGGCGGTGCTGCCGCTCAGGTCCAGGAAGGTCGCCAGTAACATGAACTGAGTATAGGGGCCGCGGGGGGGCGGAACGTCCCTGACCGATCGGTCGGAAAGTGGCGCTGGCACGGCAAAAGTGCCGGTCGGCTCAGTCGCCGGACACCGCCTGGGCGGCGGCGGCGGCCAGCGCCTCCAGGCTGGGCGTCTCGGCCACCACCACCCGCCGGAAGCCCAGCGCGTGGGCGGCCTCGGCGGTCTGCGGCCCCATCACGGCCACCGTGAAGTCGGTGCCGGCCAGCTCGGCCAGATGCCGCGCCGCGCTGCCGGAGGCGAGCGTCACCACGTCCGCGCCCTTCAGGCGCTCCAGTTCGTTCTGGCCCGGCTCGGCCGGCTCGGTGCGGTAGGCCTCCAGCCGGTCATAGGCCACGCCGCGCGCCTCCAGCGCCTGCTGCAGCTCGGCCTCGGCCAGCTGGGAGGTCAGGTGCAGCACCCGGGTGCCCGCCAGCACCGGCAGCTCGCTGCCCAGATGGCGGGCGCCGGGCGTGCCGGGCACGAAGTCGGCCTGCAGGCCCCGTTCGCGCAGGCTGCGGGCGGTGGACGGCCCCACTGCCGCCAGCCGCACCCCGGCCAGGGCGCGGGTGTCCAGCCCGGCGGCCTCCAGATGCTCGAACAGCGCGGCCACCGCCTGGTTGCTGGTCAGCAGCAGCCAGTCCAGGCCCTTCAGGTCCCGCAGCCGCCGCTGCACCTCATCCGGCTGGGCGCTGGGCGCGAAGCGGATCAGCGGCACTTCCAGCACCCGCGCCCCCAGCGTCCGCAGCAGGTCCGGCAGGCCGCTGGCCCCGTCGCGCGTGCGCGTCACGGCCACGCTCCGGCCGCTCAGCGGGCCGCCGTGCTGCAGGTCGAACCAGCGCAGCTGCTCGCGCAGTCGCACCACCTCGCCCACCACCGTCACGGCGGGCGCCTCCAGCCCGGCCCGCTGCACCTCTTGCGCGATGGTCGCCAGCGTGCCGGTCACGGTGCGCTGCTCGGGGGTGGTGCCCCACTGGATGGTGGCGGCGGGCGTTTCGGGTGAGCGCCCGGCCCGCACCAGTTCCGCCGCGATCACGTTCAGGTTGCGTACCCCCATCAGCAGCACCAGCGTGTCGATGCCGCTCAGCCGCTCGTAGTGGGCATCGCCCTCCTTGACGTTGCCGGTCAGCACCGCAAAGCTGCGCGCCACGCTGCGGTGCGTGACCGGAATGCCGGCGTAGGCGGGCGCGGCGATGGCGCTGCTGATGCCCGGCACCACCTCGAAGGGAATGCCGGCCGCCTGACACGCCTCGGCCTCCTCGCCGCCGCGCCCGAACACGTACACGTCGCCGCCCTTGAGCCGCGCCACCCGCTGGCCGCCGCCTTCCAGCGCCGTCTGCACCAGCAGCTCGGTGATCTGCTCCTGGCTGATGTACTCGGAAAAGCCCTTCTTGCCCACGTACACGGTGCGGGCCTGCGGGCAGTGCCGCAGCAGCTCGGGGTTGGCGAGGTAGTCGAACAGCACCACGTCGGCCTGGGCCAGCGCCTGCTGGCCGTTGAGCGTCAGCAGGCCCGGGTCGCCGGGGCCAGCCCCGATCAGGGAAACGAAGGCGCGGGAGGTTGCCTGTGCAGTCATGTGCCCAGGCTACGGCAGCCGGCAGGGATTTTGGGGAACTCCCCCGGTGTCAGCCGAACTGCACCGGCAGCCGCTTGACGCCCGCCACAATCCGGCTCTCGATCGGTTCCAGCACGGTGCCCGGCTCGACGCGCAGTTCCGGCAGCCGCTCCAGCACCGCCCCCAGCGCAATGCTGGCCTCCAGCCGGGCCAGCGGCGCGCCCAGGCAGAAGTGAATGCCGTTGCCGAACGCCAAGTGGCGGTTGGGTGTGCGCGCCGGGTCGAAGGTATCCGCCTGCTCGAACTGCTGCTCGTCGCGGTTGGCTGACCCGATCCAGGCCAGCACCGGGCGCCCCGCCGGAATGGTCACGCCGCTCAGCTCCACGTCCTGCACGCAGGTGCGGAACATGCTCTGGACCGGCGAGCGGTACCGCAGCGACTCCTCGATGGTGCCGGACAGCAGTTCCGGGTCCTGCCGCACCCGCTGGTAGGCCTCCGGCGCGTCCTGCCAGCACAGCACCGTGTTGGTGAGCAGGTTGGTGGTGGTCTCGTTGCCGGCCACCAGCAGCAGGATGCAGAAGCCCAGCAGCTCCTGGGTGTTGAGGTGCTCGCCCTCCAGCTGGGCGGCCAGCAGCCCGCTGATCAGGTCCGGACCGGGGTCGGCGCGGCGCTGCTCGATCAGGGTGGCGAAGTAGCCGGCCATCTCGCGGCTGCCGCTGCGGTCGCCGGTCACCACCTGATCGGACCAGCGCTTGAAGCGGTCCCGATCCTGGGCCGGAATGCCCAGGATCTCGGCGATCACGATCACCGGCAGCGGGTACGCGAAGTCGTGAACGAAGTCCAGCCGCCCGGCCTGCACCTGATCCAGCAGCTCATGGGTCAGCTGCCCGATGCGCGGGGCCAGCTCGCGCACCTGCCGGGGCGTGAAGGCCTGCTCCACCAGGGTCCGCAGCTGCCGGTGCCGTGGCGGGTCGGTGCTGATCATGCTGCTGGACAGCGCCGACTCGGCGTCCTCGCCACGCGGGCGGCCCTGCTGCGACGAGAAGACCCGCCAGTCCGACAGCACCCGCTGCACGTCCGGGTATCCGAAGACCATCCACATGCCCGAGTCCGGGTCCTGCACCACTGGGGCCTGCCGGCGCATCCGGGCGTACCAGGGAAAGGGGTCGAGCAGCGAGGCGGCGCTGGAGGCAGCAGTCATACCCGACATGCTGCACGCTTCAGGCCAGCGCCGGATGAACGCGGGGTGCAGGAGTGGGCAGCCAAACGTGCGCCCCGGCCTCCCTTCGTGGTGCAGAGGCCGGGGCGACAGGACCGTTCCGCCGGTCAGTGGTTCATGTCCATGTCCATGCCGCCGCTGCCGCCGGCCCGCACAGTCCAGCTGAGCCGGAAGGCCGGGAAGGTGAAGCCGGGGCGGGGCGCGCCCTGCAGCACCATCGTGTAGGCGCCGGCCACCGGGAAGGTCACGCTGCTGGTCAGCTCGTTCTTGGTCTGCTTCAGCACGCCGGTGCTCTGCGGCTTGCGGCCGGGCGCGGCGCTGCCCGCGTACACCTGCAGGGTGCAGCGGCACTGCGCCAGCGGAATGGCCTTGCCGCCGCGCTGGTTCAGCTCGAAGAACACGGCGGT
The DNA here is from genome assembly GCF_040256395.1 of Deinococcus sonorensis KR-87. Taxonomy (NCBI): domain Bacteria; kingdom Thermotogati; phylum Deinococcota; class Deinococci; order Deinococcales; family Deinococcaceae; genus Deinococcus; species Deinococcus sonorensis. The sequence continues at coordinate 1,304,839 of NZ_CP158299.1, forward strand.
GGGTTTCCCCACCAGCGGGGCGTCGTCGGGGTCGGTGTGCATCAGGGCGCCCACGTTGCCGTCGCGGGCCAGTTCGTGGGCCAGGGCGGGCGTCAGGCCCAGCAGCAGGACGGTGAACAGAACAACTTTTTTCAGGGTCATGAGGGTCTCCGGACAGGAACAGGGGGGCGGCGGCGCGGCCACACATACAGCGCCACGCTGAGCGCCAGCAGCAGCGCGGCCCCCCAGGTGAGCGGCCACAGGCTGAAATGCACGCCGATCCAGGCGGTGTGCACGGCCGAGAGCAGGGTGAGCGGCGGCCCGAGGCGGTGCAGCGTCTTCCAGTGGCGGCCCATGCGGCGCCGGGCGGCGTCGGTGCTGGTGAGGGCCAGCGGCAGCAGCAGGACCAGGGCCAGCAGCCCGGCCCCGACGCCCGCCTGGGTGGCCGGGTTCAGGAACAGCACGTTGCTCAGGTCACCGTGGAAGACGTGCAGGATCGCCAGCCAGCCGTGGATCAGCGCGTAGCCGAAGCCGGCCAGCCCGAGGGCGCGGCGGTAGGGCCGCAGCGCGGGCAGGTGGCGGGTCAGCAGCACCAGCAGCAGCGCCACCAGCGACAGCGCGCCGTAGACCTCCTCGCGCCGCTGCAGCAGCTCGGCCGGCTGCAGCAATTGCAGCAGCAGGTCCAGGTTCAGCGGCAGCAGCAGCGCCACCGCCAGCTGCACCCAGCCGGACGCCGGACGGCGCGGGGGGGCACGCATCTACTTGATGACCACCCGGCTGGCGGGCGTGCTGGCGGCGCTGTCGTCCCAGCTGACCACCGTGCCGTCGGCGTAGGTCTGGTAGACCTTCCAGACCAGGGTGCCGGCGTCGGCCGGGTTGCGGGCGCTGATCAGGAAGCGCTGGAACTCCATCGGCGCGATGCGGCCGCGCCACGTCACCTCGGTGACGGTGCCGTCGGCGGTCATCTTGACGGTCCGCACGAAGCCGGGCACCGGCTGGAAGGCGCTGATCTTCAGGCCGGCCGGCACCACCAGCCGCACCACGGTGGTGGCCACGTCCTTCTCGACCGGCACCTGCAGGCGGTAGGTCTCGTAGGCGCCGGCGGCGCTCTCGGACTGGCCGGTGTCGGTGCGGACGGTGGCGTGGGCGGCGGCCAGGGACAGCAGGGCGGCGGTGGTCAGGGACAGCAGGTAGGACACGGAACGCTTCATGTAAACCTCGGATGGAACGGGGCGGCTCACCACGCACGGGTGGTCCGCCGGGGCGCAGAGACGCGCAGCCCAAGCCGTGTCAGACACCGCTCAGGGCTGAGGAATCGTCAGGCCGGGCTCTGGCGGCCCCCGGGCGGTGGCCCGCCGCACCCGCAGCGCCTCGCGCACCGCCCGGGGCGGGTGCAGCGAGGCGGGCAGCAGCGGCAGCGCGGGCGGGTGCCACAGTTCCGGCACCAGCGCCAGCGGCGGCATGCAGCACTGGCAGCCGGAACAGTCCAGCGGGTGCGGCGTGGCCGGGCCGGACGGGTGGTGCTCCATGGCCATGCCGCTCATCGGCGTGGCGGCGCTGCCCGGCGGCATCACCATCAGCGCCGACATCGGCAGCGCGGCGTGGGCCGGCACCTGCAGCCCGAACAGCACGGTGGCCAGCCACAGCCAGAGCCGTGGCCACAGGGAAGGAGCCGCCCGCCGCATCGCCCTCATGATGGCATGGGGGTGCCGGGACGAATACCTCCCAAGGTCCGGGCGGTGTGTCAGTCCAGCAGGGCCAGCATCAGCCGGGCGGTGGCGTCCAGCGCGTCCTGGTGGGTCCGCTCGTAGGCGTGGCTGGCGTCCACCCCCGGCCCGATCAGGGCGGTGGGGCACGGCAGACCGGCCCGCCACGCGGCCGAGGCGTCCGAGCTGTAGTACGGGTAGATGTCCACCTTCAGGTCCACGGCCGCGCGCCGGGCCACGTCGCGCACCCGGTTGCCCAGCTGGTGATCGTAGGGGCCACTGCTGTCCTTGACGCACAGCGTGACGTGATGCTCGCTGCTGGTCTGACCGTCCCCGATGGCCGCCATGTCCACCGCGATCAGGGCCGTGGTGCCTGCAGGAATGTCGCTGGCCGCGCCGTGCCCGACCTCCTCGTAGACGGTGATCACGAAGCTGACGGTGGGGCGCAGCCGCCGGCCCTGCAGCGCCTCGCTCACGCCCAGGAACAGCGCCACGCTGGCCTTGTTGTCCAGGTGACGGCCCTTGATGTAGCCGGCCGGAGTCAGCCGCGCCCGCGAGTCCAGGCTCACGAAGTCGCCCACCTCCACGCCCAGGGCACGCGTCTCGGCCGCCGAGCCGGTGCGCTCGTCCAGCCGCACCTCCAGCACCCGCTCGTCGCGTTTCAGGTCGCGCAGCGCCGAGCCCCACACGTGCGTGCTCTGGCGGGTGTTCACCACGGTACCGGTCAGCACCCGGCCGCCCTGCAGGTGCACCTGGACCTCCTCGCCCTCGATGGTGGCCCAGTCGTAGCCGCCCAGCTGCGTCAGGCCCAGCCGGCCATTGTCCCGGATCTCCTTGACCATCGCGCCCAGCGTGTCGGCGTGGGCGCTGAAGGTCAGGTGCTCGGCGCCGGTGCCCGGCAGGGTCCAGACCAGCCCGCCCTTGGCGGTGCGCCTGTACGGCAGGTCCAGCCGGTCCAGCTCTGCCTCGATCCGCCGGACCGCCGCCTCGGTGTAGCCGGTGGGGCTGGGGGTGTTGAGCAGCTCGATCAGCACGGCGGTGGTGCGCTCCAGATCAAAGGCAGGCATGCCTGTGATGCTAGCGGATCGGGCCGCTATGCTGGCCGGTATGGACGTGCTGGTGGTGGTGGCCACGGCGGCCGAGGCGGCGCGGCTGTCCCGGCTGCCGCTGCGGGCCGTGGTGTCGGGGGTGGGGCCGGCGGCGGCGGCGCTGGCCACCCAGGCGGCGCTGCTGCAGGGGCCAAGGCCGGCTCTGGTGGTAAGCGCCGGCATCGGCGGGGCCTTTCCCGGCCAGGGGCTGGCGCCGGGCGGCGCCGCTGTGGCCAGCCGGATGGTGTACGGCGACCTGGGGGCGCAGGACGCGGCCAGCTTCCTGCCGCTGTCGGCGCTGGGGCTGGAAGTGCAACCGGGCAGCAGCGGCGACTTCGAGGCGTGGGCCGGCAGCCTGGAGCTGGCCACCCGGCTGGGCCTGCCGTGCGGTCCCTTCGTGACGGTCAGCACCGCCACCGGCACGCTGGAGACGGCGGCCGAACTGGCGCGGCGGGTGCCGGGCGCGCTGGTGGAGGGCATGGAGGGGGCGGGCGTGGCGCAGGCGGCGCGGCTGCACGGCGTGCCGTGTACCGAGATCCGCGGCATCTCGAACCTGGTGGGCCCGCGCGACCGGGCCAGCTGGCAGATCGGGCCGGCGCTGGAACGGCTGGAGACGGTGCTGGCCCGGCTGGCCGAGGCGCCCCCGCGAGCGTGAAGCCCCGCCTGTCCCTGTGGCCGGTGCCGCGTCGCCGCTGGCTGATTCCGGTGCTGGTGGTGGCCGCCGTGCTCGCGTTGTGGATCAACGTGGCCCCGGTCAGCCGCCTGACCCAGCCGCACGCCGCCGCCCGGGTGGCGGCCCTGCCGCCCACCACGCCGCTGCGCGCCGGTCAGCGGCTGCTGATCCTGTCGCCGCACCCGGACGATGAGACGCTGTGTTGCGCCGGCCTGATTCAGCAGGCCACGCAGGCGGGCGCCTCGGTGTACGTGGTGTGGCTGACCAGCGGCGACGGCTTCGAGTACGACGCGGCCTACGAGAGCCGGGCGGTGCGGCCCAGCCCGGCCGACCTGAGGGCGCTGGCGCTGCGCCGGATGGGCGAGGCCCGCCGCGCGGCGGCGGCGCTGGGCATTCCGGAGACCCACCTGCAGTTCCTGGGGTACCCGGACGGCGGCCTGCTGCACCTGTTCCTGGAAAACTACGCCTCGCCCTACACCTCGCGCACCAGCGGTCTGGACCGGGTCAGCTATCCCGGCACCCGCTCGCCCGGGAGCCGCTACACCGGGCAGCAGCTGGAGCAGGACCTGGAGGGGGCCATCGCGGCGGTGCGGCCGGACCTGGTGCTGGCGCCGGCCCCGCAGGACGCCCATCCGGACCACCGGGTCACGTCGTATCTGGCGCTGCGGCTGATGGCGCGGCGCGGTCAGCTGGACCGGGTGCGCTACTGGGTGGTGCACGGCGGGCTGGAGTGGCCGCTGCCCAAGGGCCTGCAGCTGTCGCAGCCGCTGCTGCTGCCGCCGCGCGCGCCCACCCTCGACTGGACCCGCCTGGACCTGACGGCCCCTCAGGAGCAACGCAAGCTGCAGGCGGTGCGCGCCTACCGCAGCCAGACGGCCCTGCTGGGGCGCTTCATGGAAGCGTTCGTGCGGCGCAACGAGCTGTACAGCCGCACGCCGCTGCCGCGGGGTCCACTCAGCGAACACGCCGGGCCGGCCGCTCCGCCCTGAACGGTAGGGTGCTCGCTCAGCTCTGTGGCAGTTCGCTGTCGCTGTCCGGTTGCTCCGGGCGGGCGCGGCGGCGCCTTACCAGCACCAGCAGCACGATCAGCGCGGCCACCCCCAGCACGTACGGCAGCAGCTCGCCCTGCCGCTCCTCGAAGGTTTCCAGCACCGCCGGGCCGAAGCGCCACAGCAACGTCTGCCACACGCCCACGTGCAGCAGCGCGCCCAGCAGGCTGTACAGCACGTACTGGCGCCAGGGGTAATGGGCTGCGCCCGCGTACAGCGTCACCGGGGTTCGCAGCGAGCCGATGGTGCGGCTCAGGATGATCGCCACCGGCCCGGAGCGCTGCATCCAGTGGCGGGCGCGGCGGCTGCGGGCCATCCGCTGCCAGCTGGGCGGCAGCCGCCGCAGCGCCGAGGCCCCGATGTGATAGCCGGCCAGGCTGCCCAGCCAGTTGCCGAGCGTCCCGGACAGGATCGCCTCCAGCAGGGTGGTCTGACCGGCGTGGATGGATTCAGCCAGGGCCAGCATCGGCAGCACGCCCGGCACCCCGGGAATGCCCATGCCCTCCAGGAACATCAGCCCAAAACTGGTCAGATGAAGCCACAGTGGGCTCAGGGTATCGAGCCACCCGGTCACGTCCGCATTATGAAGGCTGCCCCGCCCGGCTGTATGCCCGCCCCCGGATGCCTCAAGGCTTCGTCAGGTCCAGGTAACGGTTCTGTCAGCTGGGCTGCGCTAGCGTGTAGTCACGCTGGCCAGCTTCCCAGCGCGGTGCAGCCCCTTTCGGCTGCGGTCGGGTTCGCGTGCTCTCTCACTTGTGGATTCTCCGGAAACTTGATACTATAGGACTCAAGTTATCTGGGCGAAAGGAGCCTAACATGCCCGACACCTCCTCCAACCACACCCCGCTGCCCGCCAACATTCCGGTCTGTCCGGTCCGCGGCAGCGTGATCTACCCGACCATGGTGCAGCACATTGACGCCAGCCGCGCCATCAGCATCGCGGCCATCGACGCGGCCATGCACGAGGACAAGGTCATCCTGATCGTGTCCCAGCGTGACAAGGACGTGGACGATCCGCAGGGCGCGGACCTCTACGACGTGGGCACCGCGTGCTCGGTGCTGCGCGTGCGCAAGAACGCCGACGGCACGGTGCAGATGCTGGTGAGCGCCATCGGGCGCGCCCGCGTGACGCGCTACACCCGCAGCGAGTACCTGCGCGCCGAGGTCACGGCGCTCGAGAGCACCCCCGGCAAGGCCGTGGAGCTGCAGGCGCTGACCCGCGAGCTGCACAGCAAGTTCGAGTCGCTGATCCAGGGCGGCAAGTTCATGTCGCAGGAAGCGGTCCAGACCATCCAGGCGAAGGAAGACGCCGGCGAGATGGCCGACTTCATCGCCTTCAACATGGACTTCAAGCTGGAAGACAAGCAGGGCGTGCTGGAAACGACCGTCCTGACCGACCGGATCCGCCGGGTGCTGACGCTGCTCGACGCCGAGTCGGAAGTGCTGAGCATGCAGCACAAGATCCGCGCGCAGGTCAAGGAAGAGATCGACCGCAACCAGCGCGAGTACTACCTGCGCGAGCAGATGAAGGTCATCCAGAAGGAGCTGCACGGCGGCGACGACGGAGAGACCGACGAGACCGAGGAACTCAAGGCCAAGATCGAGGCGCTGGGCCTCTCGCCCGAGGTCAAGAAGGAAGTGGACCGCGAGCTGAACCGGCTGTCCCGGATGCACCCGGACGCCGCCGAGGCCAGCGTGATCCGCACCTACCTGACCTGGATCACCGAGCTGCCCTGGAGCGTGCGCAGCGACGACCAGCTGGACATCCAGCAGGCCGCGACCATCCTGGACGAGGAGCACTACGGCCTGGAGAAGGTCAAGGACCGGGTGCTGGAGTTCCTGGCGGTGCGGCAGCTGCGCCGTGACCGCGCCGAGCGCGGCGAGATCGACGCCGCCGACGTGAACAAGGGCCCGATCCTGGTGTTCACCGGCCCTCCCGGCGTGGGCAAGACCAGCATCGCGCAGAGCATCGCCAAGAGCCTGGGCCGCAAGTACGTGCGCATCGCCCTGGGCGGCGCCCGCGACGAGTCGGACATCCGTGGCCACCGCCGCACCTACATCGGCGCGATGCCCGGCCGCATCATCCAGGGCCTGCGCTCGGCCGGCACCAAGAATCCGGTGGTGCTGCTGGACGAGGTGGACAAGCTCGGCAGCGGCTACCAGGGTGACCCCAGCGCGGCGCTGCTGGAGGTGCTGGACCCGGCCCAGAACAACAACTTCACCGACCACTACCTGGGTGTGCCGTTCGACCTCTCGGAAGTGATGTTCATCGCGACCGCCAACTACCCGGAGCAGATTCCGCCGGCGCTGATGGACCGCATGGAAGTCATCGACTTCTCCAGCTACATCGAGCAGGAGAAGCTGGAGATCGCCAAGCGCTACCTGCTGCCGCGCCAGCTGACCCAGAACGGCCTGAAGCCCAACCAGATCACCGTGACCGACGCGGCGCTCGAGCGGCTGATCAGCCACTACACCCGCGAGGCGGGCGTGCGCAACCTGGAGCGCGAGATCGGCACCGTGGCCCGCAAGGTCGCCCGGCGCATTGCGGGCGGCGAGGTCAAGCGCGTCAAGGTGACCGACAAGGAGCTGGACCGCTACCTGGGGCAGGCGCGCTACCTGCCGGAGCACGAGGCCCGCGAGGACATGGCCGGCGTCAGCACCGGGATGTTCTACACCCCGGTGGGCGGCGACATCCTGTTCATCGAAACCAGCGTGATGCCCGGACGCGGCCTGGTGCTGACCGGTCAGCTGGGCGACGTGATGAAGGAGTCGGCTCGCGCCGCCCTGACCTATGCCAAGACCCACGGTGAGCGCTTCGGCATCCCGAAGGAGCGCATCGACGAGTCGGAGATCCACGTGCACGTGCCGGCCGGCGCCATTCCCAAGGAAGGCCCCAGCGCGGGCGGCGCGATGCTCACCAGCATCATCAGCGCCCTGACCGGCATCCCGGCCCGCCGCGACGTGGCCATGACCGGCGAGATCACCCTGACCGGCCGCTACCTGCCGATCGGTGGCCTGAAGGAGAAGGTGCTGGGCGCCCGGCGTGCGGGCATCAAGCACATCATCATGCCCAAGGCCAACGAGGGCGACCTGCGCGACATCCCGCTGCACCTGCGCAGCAGCATGCGCTTCCACCCGGCCGAGACGGCCGATCAGGTGCTGGACGTGGCGCTGGTGGGCGGACTGGCGGCCCTGGAGGCGCGCGGCACCGGAGGCGGCGGCAGCAAGCCCAAGGCCACCCGGCGTAAGCGCGGCGAGGACGGCGCCCCCGCCACCGCCTGAGCCATCCAACATCACGAGGCCCATCCCGACGAGGGGTGGGCCTCGTTGCTGTGGAGAGGCCCGGCATCTTCATCGTTGGGGGTCGCGGCGGCTTCCGTTGCGGGTTTTCTCAGCGCGGGCCTATGCGCGCTGCTATCCTGACCGTATGACGTCGTCGTCATTGCAGGGACCCCGGCTGAACTATCTGGTGGCGAGCCCACAGGTTCAGGGCGGCCTGTTCGAGCAGGGCGTGATTCTGCTGCTCGAACACGATGACACCGGCGCGCTGGGCCTGCTGGTGAACGCCCAGACCCAGACCCCCATCTCGGAACTGCTGCCGCTGGCGGCGGGGCGTGAGGAACTCGCGTGGCTGGGCGGCCCGGTGGAGCCGCACGTGGGCTGGTGCATCTACTCGGACGCGACCGGCCGCGACGATGAGCTGCGGCTCTCGGACCGGCTGTGCGTGACCAGCAGCCTGGACGTGCTCAGCCGGCTGGTGGAGGGCGAGCAGGAGCTGATGCTGCTGCTCGGCTACAGCGGCTGGAGCAAGGGCCAGCTGGACCGCGAGCTGCGCGAAGGCACCTGGCTGTGGGTGGAGGCGGGCCCGGAGCTGGTGCTGGAGGTGCCGGTGGCGGACCGCTGGCGGCAGGCGGTCAGCCTGCTGGGCGTGGACCCGGCCAAGATCGTGCGCGGCGCCCAGGCGTAACGGGCGTCCCGGGGCCGGGCCCCCGGCTCAGGGCTGGAACCGGGCCTCGGCGCGCTGCAGGTCCTCCGGGGTATCCACGTCCTGCAGCGCCTCCATCGGCAGGTCCACCCACGCGGTCTGCGGACCGTACTGCCGGATCAGGTGCTTGGGGCCGTGATCGCCCGCCTGATCGAAGTGTTGGAACAGGTCGCGCCGGAACAGATGCGGCGGCGCGCGCACCGCGTCGTCGCCGGTGCCGTAGCGGGCCAGCACCAGCGGGGGCCGCTCAGGGGCATAGCGGTCCAGCACCGCCCGGTGCATCCCGGCACTCACGAACGGCATGTCGCCCAGCACGAAGCTGGCCGCCTCCACCGCCGGGTCCAGCGCCCCTATGCCCGCGCGGAAACTCTCCGAGAGGCCACGCTCCGGGTGGTCACAGGTGGCGCACTGCAGCGGCAGCCCATGGAGCGCCTGCCGCACCTGCTCGCCCAGATCGCCGGGCGGCACCACCACCAGCACGCCGGCCGTGGGCCGCGCGTCCAGCAGGGCGCGGGCAGTGTGCCACAGCAGTGGCCGGCCGGCCAGCGGCAGCAGCTGTTTGGGCTGTCCCATGCGGCGGCTGAGCCCGGCGGCCAGCACCACCCCGGCCAGCAGGGGGCCCGCGGCAGCGTCGTGTGTGGTCATGGCCGGAGTGTAGCGTGAGGGGGGCCAGTTGCCCCTACCGTCCGTGGCCCGGCAGACGGTACCCTGAACCCCTATGACGTTGCCGCGCGCCCTGCTGACCCTGCCTGCCCTGGCCCTGCTGCTGTCCGCCTGTGGCGGCGGCATTCAGGATCTCAAGACCTACAAGTACGCGGGTGGTCAGCACCAGGAGGGCCGCATTCAGTACGCGGAGAACCCCCCGGTGGGCGGCACCCACAACCCCATCTGGCAGAACTGCGGCGTGTACACCGCCCCGATCTATGACGAGTACGGGGTCCACAGCATGGAGCACGGGGCCGTCTGGATTACCTACCGGCCATCGCTGGCCAGCGCGGAGGTGGACAAGCTCAAGGCCCTGGTGGACGGCCACAGCTACACGCTGCTCAGCCCGCGCGACAACCTGCCCGCGCCCATCGTGATCAGCGCCTGGAACGCCCAGGTGCAGGTGCAGACGGCCGACGACCGCCGCCTGGGCGCCTTCCTGAAGAAGTACGAGCAGGGCAGCACGGCGCCCGAGCGCGGCGCGGCCTGCTCCGGCGGCTACGGTGGCACCCAGTAGCCTGAGTGTGGCCGAGGCCGCGGCGCGCCTGCGGCAGGCCCGCCGGGTGGCGGTGCTGACCGGCGCCGGCATCAGCGCCGAGAGCGGCATTCCCACCTTCCGTGACGCGCAGTCCGGGCTGTGGGCCCGCTTCCGGCCCGAGGATCTGGCCAGCCCGGAGGCGTACCACCGTGACCCGGAGCTGGTGTGGCAGTGGTACGCCGGGCGCTACCGCGACGTGATGGCCGCCGAGCCCAACGCCGGCCACCGGCTGCTGGTGCAGCTGGAACGGCAGGTGGGGGAGGGCTTCTCCCTGATCACCCAGAACGTGGACGGCCTGCACGCCCGCGCCGGCAGCCGTGACCCGGTGGAACTGCACGGCACCCTGCTGAGCAGCCGCTGTGAGCGCTGCGGCCATGTCCAGCCGCTGCCTCCGCCGGACCAGTTCACCCCGCCGCCCGTGTGCGAACGCTGCGGCGCGAGGGGCCGCCCCAACGTGGTGTGGTTCGGGGAGTACCTGCCGCCGGACGCGCTGAGCGCTGCCGAGGACGCCTTTGATCGGGCCGAGGTGGCGCTGGTGATCGGCACCAGCGCCCAGGTGTACCCGGCGGCGGGGCTGGCCGCCGAAACGCTGCGGGCGGGCGGCGTGGTGATCGAGATCAACCCGGAACCCACCGACCTGAGCATGCAGGTGCAGCTGAGCCTGCGCGACACGGCCAGCGTGGGCCTGCGCCGGTTGCTGGAGCCGGACGAGGCCTAGCCCGCCGTACACTCAGAGGCGTGCCTGCCCACCGCCAGCATGAGATCAAGGACCCGGTCCACGGCTTTCTGCGGCTCTCGGAGGCGGAGCGGCAGCTGATCGACAGCGCCCCGGTGCAGCGGCTGCGGCACATTCACCAGCTGGCGCTGAGCTTTCTGGTGTATCCGGGCGCCACCCACCGCCGCTTCGAGCATTCGCTGGGCGTGATGCATCTGGCGGGGCGGGCCTTCGACGCGCTGGTCCGCAACCAGGACCGCTTTGAGGGGGCGCTGCCGCCGCCGGCCGGCCTGGACCTGGGCTACTGGCGGCGGGTGCTGCGGGCCGCCGCGCTGCTGCACGACGTGGGTCATCTGCCGTTCAGCCACGCGGCCGAGGCGCTGTTGCCGGACGGCCTGGACCACGAGGACGTCAGTGGCCGGCTGATCCGCTCGGGGCATCTGGCCGGGCCGCTCGCCGCGCTGGAGGTGGACCCAGGTGACGTGGCGCGGCTGGCGGTGGGTGGGCCTTCGCTGAGCGCCTGGGAGGCGGCGCTGTCCAGCCTGATCGTGGGCGACGCCTTCGGGGCCGACCGGGTGGACTACCTGCTGCGCGACGCCTACCACAGCGGCGCGGTGCTGGGCACCTTCGACGCCGAGCGGCTGCTGGACCGCCTGACGCTGCTGCCCGGCGCGGGGGGCGCGCTGCAGGTGGGGTTGCACATCGGGGGACTGCAGGCCGCCGAGGCGCTGCTCACCACCCGTGACGCCCTGTACGAGGGGCTGTACTTTCATCCGGTGCGCCGCATCTACGACCATCACCTGGGCCAGTTTCTGCAGGAGGCGCTGGGCACGCCGCTGCTGCCGGAGGGCGAGGCGGGCCGCTTCAGCGCCGACCTGGAACGTCACCTGAGCCTCAGCGACAATGAGGTGCTGACGGCGATCCGCCGCGCCGACCGCGACCCAGCGCTGCCGGGTCACCGCTGGGCGCGGCGGCTGCTGCACCGCGAACATTTCCGGCTGCTGTACCGCTCGCGCCAGCAGCCGGGCGATCCGGCGGCGCGGCAGGTGGCGGCCCAGGCTCGCGAGCGCTTCGGAGCGGAGCAGGTGGTCTACGACCCGGTGGAGCGCCGCCCCGGACAGCTGGACTTCCTGCTGCTCACCGGCGGGCAGGTGGGGCAGGCCCGTGAGGCCTCGCGCCTGCTGCGTGACCTGCCGCCCATCAGCGCCGAGTTCGTGTATGTGGCGCCGGAGGTGGAGGAGCCGGCGCGGGCGTGGCTGAAGCAGCGGCCGCTGGACGGCGGAGGGCGGCCGGGCTGAGGCGATAGGGCCGGTCGTGGGCTGAACCCTGTGGGGTCATCATTTCCAACGGCACCTCCGCTGGCGCTGCCGCCCGTGTCGCCCCGCGCCTGAGCCTCCAACCGTGAGCCCCGTCCTGCCCGGCCCCGCGCGCTTCACCTACACTGGAGCGTTATGGCCGTTCTGACCCCCTCCAGTGCCCGCCCCCGCGTCAAGCCCGAAGTGATGAGCCCGGTGGGCGGCGAGCGTCAGCTGCGGGCCGCCATCGAGGCCGGTGCCGACGCCGTGTTCTTTGGCCTCGACAGCTTTCAGGCGCGCGCCAAGGTGGGCTTCAGCGAGGAGCGGCTGCCGGAGATCATGCGCGAGCTGCACGTGCGCGGCGTCAAGGGCTTCGTGACCTTCAACGTGCTGGTCTTCGACCGGGAGCTGAAGGAGGCCGAGCGTCGCCTGATGCACCTGGCCGAGAGCGGGGTGGACGCGATCATCGTGCAGGACCTGGGGGTGGCGCGGCTGGCGCACGCCGTCTGCCCGGACCTGCCGATCCACGGCAGCACCCAGATGAGCATCACCAGCGCCGAGGGGGCCGAGCTGGCCCGGCGCTTCGGGGCCAGCCGGGTGGTGCTGGGCCGCGAGCTGAGCCTGAAGGACATCGGGCGCATCGCCGCCCAGACCGACATCGAGCTGGAGACTTTTGTGCACGGCGCGCTGTGCGTGAGTTACAGCGGGCAGTGCTTCAGCTCGGAAGCCTGGGGCGGCCGCAGCGCCAACCGCGGTCAGTGCGCCCAGGCCTGCCGGATGCCCTACGACCTGCTGGTGGACGGCGAGTACCGCGACCTGGATGACGCCCGCTACCTGCTGTCGCCCGGCGACCTGTACGCGCTGCATCAGGTGCCGGAACTGGTGCGGCTGGGCGTCAGCTGCCTGAAGATCGAGGGCCGCTACAAGGACGCCGACTTCGTGGCGCTCACCACCGCCGCCTACCGCAAGGCCGTGGACGAGGCGTGGGCGGGGCTGCCGCTCAGCGTGACCCCTCAGGAGGAGCGGGACCTCGAGCAGGTGTACTCGCGTGGGCTGGGGCCGCACTTCATGAGCGGCACCAACCACCAGACGGTGGTGCGCGGCCGGGCGCCCCGCCACCGCGGCGTGCGGGTCGGGACCGTGCAGGAGGTGACGCGCAGGGGCGTGCGGGTGGCCCTGAACGGCGTGGCCCTGCGCCCCGGCGACGGGCTGGTGTTCGACGGCGCCGAGTGGCAGACCCCCTTCGAGCCGGAGGAGGGCGGGCGGCTCTACGAGCTGTTCACCCGTGAGGGCCGCGCCGAGCAGGTCGGCGACGGCGTGGTGGAGCTGCGGTTCGGGACTGGTGCCATTGACCTGCGGCGGGTGCGGCCCGGCGACTGGGTGTGGCGCACCTCCGACCCCTCGCTGGCCAGCCGGGTGGCGCCGCTGCTCGAGGCCGCCGATCCGCAGTACACCCGCCCGGTGAGCATGCACTTCCGGGGCGTGCTGGGCGAGGCGCCTCAGCTGACCGTTACCGACGAGCAGGGCCGGAACGTCACGGTGGAGGGGGAGGCCCCGCTGCAGCCGGCGCGCAACCGGGCGCTGGACGACGCCACCCTGCGGGCTCAGCTGGAGCGGCTGGGCGGCACGCCCTACCACCTGGAACAGCTCAGCACCGAGCTGGTGGGCGACACCTTCCTGCCGGTCAGCAGCCTGAATGCCCTGCGCCGGGACGCCACCACCCGCCTCACCGAGCGGCGCGGTCAGGCGCCCGAGCGCCACGCCCAGCCGCGGCTGGTGGAGGTGGCGGGCGCCGAGGTGCCGCCCGTGCCCGGAGCGCCGCGCCTGCACCTGCTGGTGCGCACCCCGGAGCAGCTGGAGGCGGCCATCGCGCTGCGCCCCGACAGCATCACCCTGGATTACCTGGAGCTGTACGGCCTGAAGCCCAGCGTGGAGCGGGTGCAGGAAGCCGGACTGCCGGTGCGGGTGGCCAGCCCGCGCATCCTGAAGCCCACCGAACAGAACATCCAGCGCTTCCTGCTGTCGCTGCACGCCGACCTGCTGGTCCGCAGCGGCGGCCTGCTGGAGGGGCTGCAGGCCACCCCGGAGCGCCCGGCCCTGCACGGCGACTTCTCGCTGAACGCCGCCAACGCGCTGACCGCCCGCGCCCTGCTGGACCTGGGCCTGGAGCGCCTGAATCCCACCCATGACCTGAACGCCCAGCAGGTGGCGGAGCTGGCCCTGCGGGTGGGGCCGGCATCCATCGAGGCCACCGTGTACGGGCACCTGCCGGTGTTCCACACCGAGCACTGCGTGTTCTGTCGCTTCCTGTCGAGCGGCACGGACCACACCAACTGCGGTCACCCCTGCGAGTCTCACCGGGTGGCGCTGCGGGACCATCAGGGCGTGGCGCACCCGGTGATGGCCGATGTGGGCTGCCGCAACACCGTCTTCGAGGGCCGCGCCCAGACCGCCGCCCGGCACCTGGGGTTGTGGCTGGACGCCGGCATCCGCGACCTGCGGCTGGAGTTCGTCCACGAGGACGCGGCCGGGGTGACGGCGGTGGTCTCGGCCTTCCGCGCCCATCTGGACGGTCAGCTGAACGCGGCGGAGCTGGAAGCCCGGCTCGCGGCGGTGGACCGGCAAGGGGTGACCGAGGGCAGCCTGTTTGTGCCGGCTGGTCAGGACTTCGGGGCGTTGCCGCAGCTGAGTCTGTTGCCCGTCTGAGAAGTTCTTCACACTTCTTTATCAAGTACATCCAGGCTACAGGTTGCTCATGGTGGACGCAGTGTAAGCTGGTCCATGCCGACGGGTCACCAGGAGACGGTCACGGCGCCACCAAGCGAGCAGTCCATTCAAGCGGTGCCCTGCACCGCCGCTCACCTGAGCAGCCCCGCCTCCCCTCTGGCTCACCCGATCAAGACCGAGCGACACGACACCCAGCAGCTGATCCACCACACCAACACCGGCCCACGGCCGGTGGACCGCTATGTGGAGCACCAGGACGGCCTGTACGTGGCCCGCCGCTTCATTGCGCACCCGCGCATCCGCTACTGGCAGGCGCACCTGCTTCCCCGGCTCGGCATCCAGCTGTGCCGCTACGACTTTCACGGCGAGCGCGCCCACGACTACTACATTGACGTGGCGCACATCAGCCAGGAGCAGGGCGTGTGGGCGGTGCGCGACCGCTACCTGGACGTGCTGGTGTGGGAGGGCCTGTGCGCCGAGGTGGTGGACACCGACGAACTGCTGGCCGCCCACGCTTGCAGCTATATCGGCACCCAGGAACTGCACGCCACCATGAACGTGGCCCACCGGGTGCTGAACGCGCTGGCCCGGCACGCCTACGACGTGCCGGCCTGGCTGCGCGCCGAGGGCGTCCATCTGACCTGGGAGGCGCAGCCGCAGGAAGCCACCGTCTGAGCAGGGGTCCGGGCGTGGTACAACCGCCCGCTGCCTCTCCTGGCGCAAGGGCTGATCCTGCTGATCGCCGTGATCCATCTCGTGGTGCTGGAGATGGTGCTTTGGACAGCCCTGCGGACCCGCGCCGCCCTTGGCACCACGCCGGAGGTTGCCCAGGCCACCCACGTGCTGGACAACGGCTTTCTGGTGGTGGGCCTGGTGTGGTCGCTGCTGGCTCTGCCGCCGCTGGCCCGGCCGCTGCGGCTTTTCTTCTCCGGCGGCGTGAGAGTGGCGGGGCTGTACGGTGGCGCCACCGTGTTGCCGCGCATCCATGCAGTGCAGGTGCAGTGTTGCGCTGCTGGACCCGGCCTGAGGGTGTAAGCCGCCGGTGAGGCGTGCTGCTCTAGCCTGCCGGGATGATCGAGGTGCAGGAGTTCGGCAAGCGTTACGGCCGCCACGACGCGGTGCAGCGCCTGAGCTTCACGGTGGCGCCGGGGCAGCTCTTCGGGCTGCTCGGCAGCAATGGGGCCGGCAAGACCACCACCATCCGAGCGTTGGTGGGCCTGACCCGGCCCAGCCGGGGGCAGGTGCGGGTACACGGCCACGACGTGTGGCGCGACCCGCTGCGGGCCAAGGCCAGCTTCGGGTACATTCCGGACCGCCCGCACCTGTACGGCAAGCTGACCGGCCGCGAGACGCTGCGCTTCGTGGCGGGGCTGCACCGGCTGCCGGACCCGGAGCGCGAGATTGACCGCTGGCTGGAATACTTCCGGCTCTCGGCGTTCGGCAACGAGCTGACCGAGACCTACTCGCACGGCATGCGGCAGAAGCTCGTCATCATTGCGGCGCTGCTGCCCCAGTGCCCGGTGCTGATCGTGGACGAGCCGATGGTGGGCCTGGACCCGCAGGCGGCCCGTCAGGTGCGCGAGCTGTTCCGCGACTACGCCGACCGGGGCCGCACGGTGCTGCTCACCACCCATAGCCTGCCGCTGGCCGAGGCGGTGTGTGACCGGCTGGTGGTGCTGGATCAGGGCCGGGTGCTGGGCGAGGGCAGCATGGATCAGCTGCGCGCCCAGACCGGCACGGTGCAGGGCGGCGTGAGTGGCGACAGCCTGGAGCGGGTGTTCTTCCGGCTGCTGGAGGAGGAGCAGCGCCGGCAGGCGACCGAAACTCCAGCAGGTCCGGCGTGAATCTGCTGGCCCTGAAGCTGCGCGGGCTGTGGAATGCCCTGCGGCGCGGCCCCCGGGCCGGCTTCGTGCTGCTGGCGCTGCTGGGAGCGCTGCTCGTGTGGGCCGAGGTCGGCGGCACCGTGCGGGCGCTGACCTTCCTGGGCGGCTTCGGGTTCATCGGGCTGGGGGTGTTCCGGCGGGTGCTGGAGACCGGGCTGCTGGTGCTGCTGTCGGGTGTGACCTTCTCGGCCGTCACCACCGCCATCAGCACCCTGTACCTTTCCGAGGACCTGAACTTCCTGCTGGCCCTGCCGCTGCCGGTGCGGCGGGTGTTCGGGCTGAAGGTGCTGGAGACCTTCCTGGCGGCGGCGCTGGTGCCTACGCTGCTGACGGTGCCGCTGCTGGTGGGCCTGGGGCTCTACCGCGCCGCGCCCGCGTGGTTCTACCCGCTGGCCGTGCTGGTGAGCGTGCTGGTCTATGCGCTGCCTGTCGGGCTGGGCGCGCTGCTGGCGGTGCTGCTGATGCGGCTGGCCCCGGTGGACCGGGTGCGTGAGGTGGCCACCGCGCTGGGCGTGCTGATCAGTGCGGCACTGGTGTGGGCGCTGCGATCGCTGCACCCGGAACGGCTGCTGTCGCGCGCCGCCGACCCGGCCCAGCTGGACGGCGTGCTGCGCGAGCTGTCGGGCGGCGGGGGCAGCCTCGCCTGGCCGCAGGCCTGGGCCGCCGAGACGATGTGGCAGGCAGCGCTGGGCCACCTCAGCCCGGCGCTGTGGCCGCTGCTGCTGGTCACGCCGGGCCTGCTGCTGCTGGCCACCCTGCTGGCCGGACACGCGTATCAGGCCGGCTGGGCCCGTCAGCAGAGCAGCGCGCGCCTGCGGCTGGACGCGGCCACCCGGCCCCCGAACCGGCTGGAACAGCTGGCGGGCCGGCTGGGAGTGAGCGGCCTGCTGGCGGCCCGCGACCTGCAGCTGACCCGCCGCGACCCCACCCAGTGGAGCCAGCTGCTGGTGCTGGTGGCGCTGGCGGCGGTGTACCTGGTGAGCATCCGCAGCCTGCCGTTGCCGCCCATTCCGCAGTTCCGGGGCATCCTGGGGTACGTGCAGCTGGCGTTTCAGGGCTTCGTGGTGGCGGGGGTGGGGGTGCGGCTGGCGTTTCCGGCCATCAGCCTGGAGGGCCGCGCCTACTGGCTGCTGCGCACCTCGCCGCTGACCGCGTGGCAGCTGGTGCGCGCCAAGTATGTGGCGCTGCTGCCGGTGATGCTGGCGCTCAGCCTGACGCTGGCCGGCAGCAGCGCCGCCCTGCTGGGCCTGGGGCCGCTGCTGCTGCTGGCCTCGCTGCTGATCGGGGCCGCCAGTGCCCTGCTGATCACCGCGCTGGGGGTGGGGCTGGGGGCCGCCCTGCCGCGCTTCACCGCCGACAACCCGGCAGAGATCGGCTTCTCGGCTGGCGGGCTGATCTACACGCTGCTGGGCCTGCTGACCAGCCTGCTGCTGCTGGCGCTGCTGGCCCGCCCCGCCTACCTGAGCGTGGCGCTGCCGGGCCTGTATCCGGGCCTGAGCGCCCTCTGGACCGGCTGGGGGCTGGGCGGCCTGCTGGCGTTGCTGCTCTTCACCCTGCTGGGCAGCTGGGGCGCGCTGCGCTGGGGCGCGGCGCGGCTGGACCGGCTGGAGTAGCGGCGCCGCGGGTCATTTGCCTGACACACGTCCCGCCGCATTCGTTTACACTAAGAACAATTCAAGGTTCGTCACATCAGAGGAGCGTGGGCAGAGTGCAGTTGGTCAGGGGCGCACATGAATTCGAGTACCGCGATCAGCAGGGCATCGACCGGCTGGGCCAGGCCGACATCTGGGCCTCGCCCAACGGCGAGCGGGCGGTGCTGGTGCTGAAGAATGTGGACGGCGGCCTGAGCGGCGACGAACGCGGCACGCTGCTCGACAATGCCCGCCGCGCCTTCTGGATGCTGGCCTCCAGCCTGCTCCCGTTTCTGGTGCCGCAGGCGCGGCTGGAAGTGTACGTGCTGCGCCCCGGCGAACAGCGCGAGGACGGCCCGACCAAGCCGCGCGCCCTGATTCTGACCTGAGTCAGAACAGGCCGCCTGCGAACACCTGCCGGATCTCCGGCACACTGCGGCCCTCCGAGAGCAGGATCAGCAGCAGCAGCCGCGCCTTGTGGGCGTTCAGGAACGACGCCGGAATCGCGCCGGCCCGCTGCAGGGTGGCGCCGCCGCCCGGATAGCCGTAGACCGGCAGCACCGGCCCCGCGTGGGTGCGGGTGGCGATCACCACCGGCTTGTCTGTCGCCTGGATCAGCGGCAGCAGCTGGGGCGGCAGGTTGCCGGTGCCCAGCGCCGCGATCACCAGCCCGTCGGCCCGCTGCTCGGCCTCGGCGTAGCCCTCGCCCTGCCAGCCGGCGTAGGCGTACAGCACCTCCACCCGCGCGTCCAGCTGGCGCGGGGCGTACAGCGGGCGCGGCTCCGGGCCGGCGAAGTAGCGCACCGCCGGCCCGTCCGGCCCCTGGTCAATGCGGCCGATGGGACCGGGATAGCCGCCAAACGCGTCCACGGCGCTGGTGTGGACCTTGGTGACGGTGCGGGCGTCAAAGACGTCCCCGCCGAACACCACCAGCGGCCCGCGCCCCTGGCTCTGCGGGTGCAGGGCCAGCTGCGCGGCGTCGCGCAGGTTGCCGGGGCCGTCCCACGACACCTCCTCGGCGTGGCGCATGCTGCCGGTCAGCACTACCGGAACGTCGGTGGCCAGCGTCAGGTGCAGAAAGAAGGCCGTTTCTTCCAGCGTGTCAGTGCCGTGCGTGACCACCGCGCCGTCCACGTCCTTCAGCCCGCCCAGCAGGTCGCGCAACGTATTCATGTGCTGCGGCGTGATGTGCGGGCTGGGCAGGCTGAACGGCTGGTGCGTCTGCACCGTCACGCCCGGCAGCCCGGGCAGGGGAGGGGCGTGCTGAGGTGTCAGCCCCTGACCCGCCGGGTCCGGACGGCTGGCGATGGTGCCGCCGGTATGAATCAGGGCCAGCCGCTGCGGTGGACCGGAGGGCGTAGCCGCCGATTCCTGCTCGTTCAGACGCGGGCCGCTTCGACGAGTTCGGCGGCGCCCTGCTTGAGCATGTCCTCGGCCAGCTCCGCGCCCAGGTCGGCGCACTCGCTGGCGTCACCGGTGGTGCTGCCGCTCAGCACGCGCGAGCCGTCCAGCGCCGCTACCCAGCCTTCCAACGTCAGCACGCCGTTCTTGATGGTGGCGTGCGCGCCCACCGGGGCCATGCAGCCGGCGCCCAGCCCCGCCAGGAACTCGCGCTCCGCCGTGACCCGGTCGTCGGTGGTGCGGTCGTGGATGGCGTAGGCCACCTCCACCGAGAGGTCGTCGTCGCTGCGGGTTTCCAGCGCCAGGGCGCCCTGGCCCGGCGCCGGCAGCAGGATGCCCGGCTCGATGAACTCGTCGATGCGGTGGCGCTGCTCGGTGCGGATCAGGCCAGCCGCCGCCAGGATGATCGCGTCGTACTCGTCGCCGCCCAGCGCCGCCAGCCGCGTGTCGATGTTGCCGCGCAGGTCCTTGACGATCAGGTCCGGGCGAAACGCCTGCAGGAAGGCCCGCCGGCGCACGCTGCTGGTGCCGATGCGGGCGCCCTGCGGCAGCTCCGCGAGGCGCTTCATGCCTTCCCGGCCCACCAGCACGTCACGCGCGTCCACACGTTTGGGAATGCTGGCCACCTCCAGCTCGTCCGGCTGGCTGGTCGGCAGGTCCTTGAGGCTGTGCACGGCGATGTCGATGCGCTTGTTCAGCAGCGCGTCCTCAATCTCCTTGACCCACAGGCCCTTGTTGCCCTTCTCCACCAGACTGCTCAGTGACTCGCGGCTCCGGTCGCCCTTGGTGCTGATGGTCTGGATCCGGAAATCGGTATCCGGCCATTCTTCCTTGAGGCGGGCCACAACCCAGTGCGTCTGCGCGAGAGCCAGGGTGCTGCCCCGCGTACCGACCGTGATAGAACGCATAACCCAGGCATTATAGGCACAAGTGGGCGCCAGATGAACGCCTGTGAAGCCATACAGAAAGCGGGCGACCCTGGGCGCGGCGTTTCCGCACCGGTATCGCCCGCCCGGATGGCTGGGGCACAAGGATTCGAACCTAGACTAACAGTTCCAAAGACTGCTGTGCTGCCTTTACACCATGCCCCACCAAGGCTGTCTTCAGCCCTGGGAGTATAGACGCCGCGCGTGCAGCCGGTCAAGGAAGGGTGCTCCTCAACGGCCGTACACCACCCGCCGCAGCAGCGCCTCCATCGGCCCGCGCCGGAAGCGGCGCAGCAGCGGCGCGGAAATCCACAGCTGCACCGCCCCCAGCGCCAGCGCGATCAGCAGGCACGGCAGCGCGCCCAGCCGCGCATACAGGCCCAGGCCGTACGGGTAGAACAGCGTGGTCATCAGCAGCGACTGGGTCAGGTAGTGGGTCAGGGCCAGTTGACCGGCGGCGGCAAAGCGGCGCAGCCCGCCGGCCTGACCTGCCGCGACCGCCAGCCCGACCAGCCCCACGTACCCGAGCCCCAGCGCCAGCCCGCCCGACATCCGCACCGGCACCGCCCAGTACCCGGCCTGGGCGGTGGACAGGCTGTTCAGCCACGCGAGCAGCAGGCCCAGCGGCACCCCCAGCGCCACCCCGCCCCAGGCCAGCCGCCGCAGCAGCGGCCGGTGCTCGGCGGGCCGCTGCAGCACGCCCGCCTGCTGGGCCGCCGCGCCCAGCAGCAGCAGGCACAGCAGCCAGGGGGCGTTGTAGAGCAGGTTGTCAGTGAAGGTGGACAGGTAGCTGCTGGCGCGCTGCTGCACCAGCGGCAGGTAGTGCTGCAGGTCAGCGGTGCGCTGCACCGTGGTCCAGCGGTGCAGTGCCGGAACCGCGAGCGCTTCCAGGCTGCGGGCCAGCAGCCAGTACGCGCCCAGCGCGGCAGCAAGCACGGTCAGCCGCCCGCTGCTCAGGCGCAGGGTCAGCGGCACCAGCAACAGCAGGCCCAGCAGGGCGTAGCTGGCGATGATGTCGCCGTGCCACAGCAGCACCGCGTGCAGGCTGCCCAGCGCCAGCAGCACCAGCAGGCGCCGCAGCAGTAGGGCCAGGTCGTGCCGGGCCAGCAGGGCGGCCACCCCAGCTCCGAACAGCATGGCAAAGATGCTGATGAAGCGGCCGTTGAACAGCACGTCAATCACCACCTGGGCCACCCGGTCCGCGCCGTGCTGCCGCCACTCGTCGTAGCCGGCAAAATCCTGCATGTTGACCCACAGGATGCCCAGGATGGCCAGGCCGCGCAGGATGTCCGGCAACGGGTGGCGTTCGGTGGGGCGGACGGCGCTGGAGATCACTCCTGCATCATGGCACCATGCAGAGCGTCCCGGAACTCAGACAGGCGTGTGCGGCCCTGCGCGGCAGCACCGAAACGTTTCCCTTCGGCCCCGACACGCTGGTGTGGAAGGTGGGTGGGCGCATCTACGCGCTGTGCGGCCTGCAGGACGACCCGCTGACCCTCAGCGTCAAGGGCGTGCCGGAGCAGGCAGAGCAGCTGCGGGCCGAGCATCCGGCCATTGCGCCCGGCTATCACCTCAACAAGCGGCACTGGCACACCCTGACGCTGGACGGTTCCCTGCCCGGACCGCTGGTGCTGGAGCTGCTGCAGGGAAGCTACGCCCTGGTGGTCGCGGGCCTGCCGCGCGCCGTCCGGGCCACGCTCGGCTGAGCGCGGGTCACGGCACCAGAACGCAGCCGCTTAACGCCGGCTGGCCGCCCTGGGTGCGGCGCATGGTGGCGGTGTTGCCCCGGCTGAACCACGCGAACTGGGCATTCTGATAATGGGTGCCGCTGGCGTCGCGCACCAGCCGCAGAATGCGTGTCCGCCCGGCGAAGGTGACGCGGGCGGTGCCGGTGCGCTGCTCCACCTGCACCTGCACGCCGCCCTGGCAGCGGTAGGTGGCCCGGGCGATCACAGGGTCCGCCGGGGCGGCCGCGGACGGTGGGGGACCGCCGTCCGCCCGCGCGGCTCCGGCAGCAAGGGCGGCGACACACGACAGCAGCAGCGGCCAGCGGGTGGAGCGGAGCGGGGTCATGGCTGAGTATGTCACTCGCGTCCCGGGCCCCGGAGAGGGGCGGATGAGCCGGGGTTCATGGGGCGCGGGCCGCCGGCGGTGCGGGCAACAGATCCGTGGCCACCACACCGAACTGCACCACCTGCCCCCCAGCGTTCAGGCCGATGATCAGGGTCCAGGTGCGGGGCGTCCCGCGCTCGAACCGGGCCGTGCGGGTGTAGTACTGCACCGGACCGTCCTGATGCAGCTCCTCACTCAGCAGTTGCCCCTCGTTCCCGTAGGCCCGCTGCCCGCCGGTCCGGTAGGCCAGGAAAGCCGGGTAGCTGCCCCACTGCGCCTGCACCTCGGGCGTGAAGGCCTTCCAGAGCGGGGCCATCTGCCCGGCATACAGGTGCCGGGTCAGGGTGCGGGCACGGTCCAGGGCCACGGACCGGGGCGTGGAGGCCGGCTTCGGGGGCCGCCTTACCAGCGGGTGCGCCTGAACCACCGGCTCCGCTGCAGGGGGGGCCGGGGTGCTGGGCCGGGTCGGCACGGAGGCCACGGTGGGCGTCGTCTGGGGCGCGGGGCTGTGAGTCACGGACCGCTGGGCCGGGTGCCGCAGCAGGGTCAGCAGTCCTGGCCCGCCGAACACCGCCAGCGCGGCGAGCGCCGGCAGGGTGGCGATGGCAAATTCGGTGGCTCGGCCCACAGCGTCCTCCAGATGCCCCAGGATAGAGGGGGGCAGATGGGCTGGATGTGACCTGTGCCTGGCCCTCAGTCCGGCGTGTGCAGTTTGGCGCGCTGATGCGGCAGCACCCCTCCGGTGACCATTCCGAACGACACCACGCGGCCGCTGCCGTCCAGCCCGAAGATCACGGTGGTGCCGCCCGGCGCGTTCTTGAAGCGGGCCAGCCGGCTGTAGTACGTCACGCCCCGGCCGCGCGTCACGGTCTCGTCCAGCACCGCCGTTTCGTTGCCCAGCCGCTTCAGGGTGGCCCGCTGATACGCCTGCAGCCGGTTCAGGCTGAGCCAGCGCGCCCGCGCCGGCGGCAGGAAGGCGGCCCACACCCGGGGCAGCTCACCGTGATACAGCTGCCGGGTCAGCGCCCGTCCGCGGGTCAGTTCGGTGGCGGGCGCCGGGGCCGGGGCTTGTGGGTGGACGGTCGGCGTGGGCGCGGCCGCTGCGGGCCGGGGCACGGCCCGCGCCACGGGCACCGGCTTCGGTCGGACGACCGGCGCGGTGGCGACGCGGTGCGGCGTGGCCTGGGCGTGGGGCCGAACCGTCACCGCGTTGGCCGGCGCGGGTGTCGGCCGGGTGCGTGTGGTCGCCGGGTGCGCCGGTGTCTGGGCCGGTTTTGCCACAGCTGGTTTTGAAGGAGTCGGTCTGGCTGCGGCAGGTGTGGTGGGGGCTGGCTTCGTTGCCAGTTTCGTCTGCGCTGGCCTGGTCGCGGTGGGCTTCGCGGGGACCGGGCGGTGAACCGTGGGCGCCGGGGTGGCCTTCACCGGAGCCGATTTCACCGGCGCGGGTGTGGGCCGGGCGCGGGCCGCCGGAGCCGGCTGAACCCGGGTGGTCGGGTGCGCGGCGGACGGGTGCCGTACAGGTGGGGAGGCACGGGCCGCCGGATGCGGCGTGGCCGGACGAACGGTGGCCGGATGCTTCACGGGGGCCCGGGTGAGGGGGTCGGCGACGGCCGTGGGCCGGGGGAGGGGGGCCGCCTGCCGCGTGGGCCGGGCCGGAATCTGGGCCGCCGGGGGCGCGGGCGGAGTGGGGAGCGCTTTGGCCGGGGTCTGCAGCGCGGGCACTGCACCGCCGCTGCTCAGCAGGGGTACCGCGCTGGGCCGGTGCGGGGCGCTCAGCGGGATGGGTGTGGCGAGCCCCGGCGCCGGATCGTGGTTGAGCAGCCTCGACAGGTCGCCGGCAAAGAACGCGGCGACGGCCAGCACCGCCGGTACCGTGGCAATCACAAGCTCGGTCGTTCGCGTCATCGGGTCCCTGCCTTTGCCTCAGAGTACGGGAGGGGGCCCCGGACCGCATGAGGAGCGGCAAGACTGCCTCCACAGTCTTGATGAAGCATGAATGGAGGCCGGCGGCCCTACAGCGGGATGTTGCCGTGCTTCTTGTATGGGCGCTGCTCCTGCTTGCGCTCCAGCATGGCGAACGTGGCGATCAGCCGGGCGCGGGTCTCCTCGATGGGAATCACGTCGTCGATGTAGCCCTTGCTGGCTGCCACGTAGGGGTTGTCGAAGGTCTCGCGGTACTCGCGGATCTTCTCGGCGCGCGTCTGCTCCGGCTGGTCGGAGCCGGCAATCTCGCGCCGGTACACGATGTTGGCGGCCCCCTCCGCGCCCATCACCGCCACCGCCGCCGTGGGCCAGGCGTAGACCACGTCCGCGCCCATGTCCTGGCTGTTCATGGCCAGGTACGCGCCGCCGTAGCTCTTGCGCGTGATCAGGGTGATCTTGGGGACGGTGGCCTCCGCATAGGCGTACAGCATCTTGGCCCCGTGCCGGATGATGCCGGCGTGTTCCTGCGCCACGCCCGGCAGGAAGCCGGTCACGTCCACCAGCGTCAGGATCGGGATGTTGTAGCAGTCGCAGGTGCGGATGAAGCGCGCCGCCTTGTCCGAGGCGTCGATGTTGAGTGTGCCGGCCATCACGCGCGGGTTGTTGGCCACGATGCCCACCACCTGCCCGCCCAGGTGCGCGAAGCCGCACAGGATGTTCCTGGCCCAATCCGGCTGGATCTCGAAGAACACCCCGTCGTCCACCACGCTCTCAATGACCCGGTGCATGGCGTAGGGCCGCCGCTGGTCCGGCGTGACCACCTCCAGCAGCTCAGTGTTCTGGCGTCCGGGCGGGTCCTGAGTGGGCCGCACCGGGGGCCGCTCGCGGGCGTTCTGCGGCAGGTAGGCCAGCAGCGCCCGCAGGCCCTCCAGGGTGGCCTCGTCGCCCTCGAACTCCAGGTGGGCCACGCCGCTCTTGCGGGTGTGCACGTCGGCGCCGCCCAGCGCGTCGAAGCTGACCTCCTCGCGCGTCACCGACTTGATCACCTCCGGGCCGGTGATGAACATGTAGCTGCTGCCCCGGCTCATCAGGATGAAATCGGTCAGGGCCGGGCTGTACACGGCGCCGCCCGCACACGGCCCCAGAATCGCGCTCAGCTGCGGCACGCTGCCGCTGTAGATGGCGTTGCGGTAGAAGATCTCGCCGTAGCCGGAGAGCGCGTCCACGCCCTCCTGGATGCGCGCGCCGGCACTGTCGTTCAGCCCGATGATCGGGCAGCCCACCTTGGCCGCGAGATCCATGATCTTGACGACCTTCTGGGCGTTGCGTTTGCCCAGCGACCCGCCCAGCACTGTGAAGTCCTGGCTGAACACGTACACCTGCCGGCCGTGGATGGTGCCGCTGCCGGTCACCACGCCCTCGCCGGGCGCCTCCACCCCGGTCATCAGCCGGGTGCCGTCGTGCTCCACGAAGGTCCCGAACTCCAGAAAGCTCCCGGGGTCCAGCAGCCGCTCCAGCCGTTCGCGGGCAGTAAGGCGGCCCGCGTCGCGCTGTTTCTGCTGCCGGGCCGGGCCGCCGCCCGCCTCGATCTTGCTGCGGCGCTGCTCCATCGCCGCGATCAGTTCCTGAAGCTCGACGTTCAGATTCGCTTGGTGGTCCGGCATGTGGGCCTCAGCATAGCGGGAAGCGGAGGGCAGGCCACACAGAAGCGCCCCGGCACAGCTCGCCGGGGCGCTTTGTCTGCTGCGCTTCAGCCGCGACCGTAGGGCTTGGCGGGCATGCCCGAGAGGGTGGCGCCGCTGGCCGGCAGCCCGGTGGAGGGCCGCCCCACTCCCTGCGGCTGCACCGACGACACGTCCGGGCCGCCCTGGCCGCTCAGGTTGGTGCTCATGGGGATCTGGGCGCTGGCATTCGGGTCGTTGGCGAGGCGCGCGAACTCCTTGCTGTCCACTGCCCGCTCCATGCCGGTGTCGTGCGAGATCACGCGGCGGCGGTACAGGCCCGCCAGGTAGGCGTCCATGGTGACCATGCCCTCGCGCAGCCCGGTCTGCATCACCGAGGTGATCTGGTAGGTCTTGCCCTCGCGGATCAGGGCGCGCACCGCCGGGTTGGCGATCAGCAGCTCATACGCCAGAATCCGTCCGCCGTCCATCCTGGGCAGCAGCTGCTGGGTCATGACCGCCACCAGGTTGTTGGCCAGCTGCACCCGGATCTGCTCCTGCTGCTCCTCCGGGAACACGTCCACGATGCGGTCGATGCTCTCCGGGGCGCTGTTGGTGTGCAGGGTACCCATCACCAGGTGCCCGGTCTCGGCGGCGGTCACGGCCGCCTTGATGGTCTCGTAGTCGCGCATCTCGCCCACCAGGATCACGTCGGGCGCCTGACGCAGCACCGCCCGCAGCGCGTTCTGGAAGTCCATGGTGTCGGAGCCGACCTCGCGCTGGTTCACGATGCTGTTCTTGTGCGGATGCATGAACTCGATCGGGTCCTCGATCGTCATGATGTGCATCTTCTTGTTCTGGTTGATGTAGTCGATCATGGCGGCCAGCGTGGTGCTCTTGCCGGAGCCGGTGGGGCCAGTCACCAGCACCAGTCCGCGCGGCGCGTTGGCAATCTCCACCACGTTCGGCGGCAGGCCCAGGTCGCCCACCGACTTGATGGTGGTGGGAATCAGACGCATCACGCCGCCCACCGACCCGCGCTGCATGAAGGTGTTGACGCGGAAGCGCGCCCGCTCGCCCAGCGCGAAGCTGAAGTCCAGCTCGCGCCGCTCCTCGAAGCTGCGCTGCTGCTTTTCGTTCATCATGCTGTACATCAGCTTGCGGGTGTCGGTGGCCGAGAGCTCGGCGAAATCGTAGCCGGTGTACACGCCGTGAATCTTGAACTGCGGCGGCAGTCCGGCCGTCACGATCACGTCGGAGGCGTTCTTCTCGGCGGCGAGGCGCAGGATATCGGTGATGTCGGTGGCAGTCTGCATAGGTGCTCCTTGGTGGACGGGCAGGGACAGCTCAGGCGCTGGTGACGGCCAGCACTTCTTCCAGGGTGGTGATGCCGGCCATGGCCTTCTCGATGCCGTCCTGGCGCAGCGTTTTCATGTTGCTCTGTTCGGTGGCGATGTCGCGCAGGTCGTTGGCCGAAAGGGCCTTGCCGATGCCGCGCCGCAGCGGGTCGTCGATGACCATCAGCTCGTGGATGCCCATGCGGCCCTTGTAGCCGGTGCCGCCGCAGCGCGGGCAGCCGGCGCCGCGGTACAGCGTGGCCCCGGTCAGCTCGCGCTCCCCGATGCCCAGCCGGCGCAGCACGTCCGGGTCGGCGTTGGTGGGCGTCCTGCACTCCTGACACACCTTGCGCACCAGCCGCTGCGCCAGCACCCCGATCAGCGCCGCGCCGATGTTGAAGTGCTCCACGCCCATCTCCTCCAGACGCGTGACCGCGCCGGGGGCGTCGTTGGTGTGCAGGGTGGCCAGCACCAGGTGGCCGGTCAGGGCCGCCTCGGTGGCGATCTTGGCGGTCTCGGCGTCGCGGATCTCGCCCACGAAGATGATGTCCGGGTCCTGTCGCAGGAAGGCGCGCAGGGCGCGGGCGAAGGTCATGCCGGCCACCGGGTTCACCTGCGACTGGTTGATGCCGGGAATCTCGTACTCCACCGGGTCCTCGATGGTGGTGGTGTTCTTCTCGGGCCGGGCGATGCGCTTCAGGATCGAGAAGCTGCTGAACGACTTGCCGGAGCCGGTGGGGCCGGTGATCAGGAAGATGCCGTTCGGTTTCTCGATCAGATCGGTGAAGCGCTGGAAGTTGTGCTCGCTGAGGCCCAGCTGCTCCACTTCCGGAATGTTGCTGGCCTTCTGCAGCAGACGCATCACGGCCTTCTCGCCGTAGAGGGTCGGCAGGGTCGAGAGACGCAGGTCCAGGTCGATGCTGCCCTTCTTGAAGCGCACGCGTCCGTCCTGCGGAATGCGCCGCTCGGCGATGTCCAGCTGCCCCAGGATCTTGATGCGGGCCAGCACGCTCTGCGCCGAGCCCTTGGGCAGTTCCATGTGGTCGCGCAGGTTGCCGTCCACCCGGTAGCGCACCCGCACGGCGGTCTCGCTGGGCTCGATGTGGATGTCCGAGGCCTCCTGCAGCGCCGCCTCACGGATGATGCTGTCCACCACCTTCACGACCGCGTTGTCGTCGAGGTTGGCCTGATCCTGGGCCGCCTCGCGCTCCTTCTCGCGGCCCCGGCTGTTCTTGGCCAGCTCCTCGTTCAGCGCCGCCATGTCCTGCGACCCGAAGTAGCGCTCGATCAGCCGGACGATGTCCTTCTCGGCCATCACGGCCGGCTGGATCTCGCGGCCGGTCAGCAGCCGCAGGTCGTCCAGCGCGAACACGTTGCGCGGGTCCTTCATGGCCACGACCAGCGCGTCGCCCTGCAGCCGCATCGGCACCACCACGTAGCGCCGGGCGGTGCTTTCGGGAATCAGCAGCGCCACCTTGGGGTCCGGCGGGCTCTGGACCGGGTCCAGGTACTCGTAGCCGAGCTGGGTGGCCAGCGAGCGCGCCAGCATCTCGGGGCTGAGCTTGCCCGACTGCACCAGCGTGTCTTCCAGCCGCCCGCCGCCCGCGTTCTGCTTCTGGATCGCGGCCTCAATCTCGTCGCTGGCCGCGAAGCCCAGGTCCACGATCACCTCGCCCAGCGGCTTGACCTTGCCGGTGCGGGCCTGCACCTGCAGCGCCTCGCGCAGCTGTTCGCGCGACAGCGTGCCCTGCTGCACCATCTGCTCCCCCAGCCGGCCGCGCTGCGGATAGGCGCGTTCGATCAGGGTGTCCACGTCGTCGGGGCGGGCCAGCAGCAGGTCCACCGGCTTGCCCATCAGCGCCTGAATGTCCTCGCGGCGGCGCGGGTCCGAGCCGATCACCGTGACCTTGCCGGCCGTCTCGTCCACCGGCACGGCCGAGAGGCGCAGCGCGTCGGCGCGCAGCAGCAGCCCCAGCACCTCCTCGTCGGGGTTGAAGTCCTTGGGGTTGCGGACGAACAGCGTGCCGGCCTGCTCGGCCAGCGTCTCGTACAGCTGCTCCTCGGTGATGAGCCGCATGTTGACCAGCAGCGCGCCCAGCGGATCGCCACTCTGTTTCTGGTGCTGCAGGGCGTCCTTGAGCTGCAGTTCGCTCAGCAGCCCACGGTTGATCAGGCGCTGGCCCAGCAGCGAGACGGTGCCGTCCTGGCCATCGGACGGCGCCGAAACGTTCAGTCCCAGTTCCGGGTAGTTCGCCGCGATGGCCCACTGCACCTGCTCACGCAGCGCCTGATACAGCTCCACGTTCAGCCCGCTGGCATCCTCGACCGTTTCCAGGTTGAGGTTGTTGAGCGGGTCCACGAAGGCCACCCGCAGGGTGTCGCCCTCCAGCGCGAAGGGGAAGGCCAGCGCGTTGTGCGCCACCTGCGCGGTCAGGCAGGCCAGGGCGGCCACGTCCGGGGTGACGGACGTCAGGTTGACCAGCGGAATGCCCAGCGCTTCCTCCACCGCCCGCGCGATGCGCTTCTCACCCACCATGCCGCCGTCGATCAGGATGTCGGCCAGCCGGCCACCCACCTCGGCGTGCCGGTCCAGGGCCCGTTGCAGGTCGGTGTCGTTCACGTAGCCCTGTTCAAGCAGGATTGCACCCAACCGCCGGTCACCAATCGAAAGCGCCATTATTTCTTCCTCCAGTCACGGCTGTACCAGTCGTGTCCATAACGTTTGAGTACGATGCGTTCCAGCCGCCGCGTCACGCGGGTGTGGGGCAGGGCGTTGTCGCTGATGGGCCGCACCATGATGGTGAACATGCCGTTGAGGTTGCCGCCCAGCACGTCGGTGAACAGCTGATCGCCCACCATCGCCACCTGACGCGCCGGCAGGTCCATCACCTGCAGGCCGCGCCGGTAGTGGCCCGGAAACGGCTTGGCCGCCATGCCCACCCCCTCGAAGCCCAGCCGCTCCAGCCAGAAGGCGGCCCGCTCGCGGGTGGCGTTGGACAGCAGGTACAGCCGGTACCCACCGCGCCGCAGATCGGCCGCCCAGGTCATCACCTCGTGGCGCTCCTCGTAGGAGCCGTAGGGAATCAGGGTGTTGTCCAGGTCCAGCAGCAGCCCCTTCAGGCCGTGCTGCTCCATGAATTCAGGCGTGATGCTGTACACGTCCGGCAGGATCACACGGGGGCGCAGGAGGCTCACAATCCCCCCAGAGACGCCGGACGGACCAGGGCGTCAACGGGCAGGCCGCCCTGCCCGGCGGAGCCCAACGCCTCCTGAGACGCGGAGTGGAGACGGCTGGCGGCGACCGTTCGCTCCGGTTCCCCGGCGTCCATCAGCGGGGTTCCGATCACGGCCCACATGCGGCCGGTGACGCCCTGGTCGCGGCGGTGACTGTAGAAGTCGGCCTCGGTGCTGCAGCGCCCCGACATCCAGATGTGCCCTTCTGGCACGCCCGCCTCCAGCAGCACCTGACGGTTGGCCCCGGCCAGGTCCAGGTGCCGGTCCTGCAGGTGTGTGCCGAGTTCCGCCTGAATAAAGGTCGCTTCCACCTCCGGCCCCACCTGATAGTGCCCGGCGCTGATGCCGGGGCCCACGGCGGCCCGGATGCGCTCCGGCCGGGCACCCAGCCGCACCATCGCCTCCACCGTGCGCACCCCGATGCGGCCAACGGTGCCGCGCCAGCCGGCATGGGCCGCACCCAGCACGCCGGCCTCCGGGTCTTCCAGCAGCAGCGGGTAGCAGTCGGCGGTCATGATGCTCAGCAGCACGCCGGGCCGGTCGGTGACGAGCGCGTCGCCGGTCTGCACGCCGGGCTGCGCCGTGCGCACCTCATCGCCGTGCACCTGATCCAGCCGGGCCACCTGCGGCAGCTGAAAGCCCAGGGCCGTCACCAGCCGCCGCCGGTTCTCGTGCACGGCCGCCGGATCGTCCTGCCGGTCGTCGAGGTTCAGGCCCGCGTAGGCGCCTGCCGAGACCCCGCCCCGCCGGGTGGTGAACCCGTGGGTGGCCCGCAGCAGGGGTGCCTGGATCGTCATAAGGTCTTCAGTATCCGGGTGCATGTATCACCGAATTCTGACGTTTGCGACGGCTCACCATGCCAACCCAGCCGACAAACCGCAGGGCCCCGGCTTGAGCCGAGTTCAGCCCCGCAGGCGGCCCGCCTGCTACATTCGGCGCATGATCGGCATTGATCTCAACGGCAAGACGGCCCTGGTGATGGGCGTGGCCAACGCGCGCAGCCTCGGCTGGGCCATCGCACAGAAACTGCTGGAGGCGGGCGCCCGGGTGGGCTTCAGCTACCAGGGCGAGCGCCTGAAGTCGGAGCTGGAGAAGCTGACCGGCGGCCACAGCGGCACCTGGATCCAGCAGGCGGACGCGACCAGCGAGGACGACCTGAGCGCCCTCTTCGCGAAGGTGAAAGAGGAGTTCGGGCAGCTGGACTACCTGGTGCACAGCATCGGCTTCGCGCCGCGCGAGGCGATGGAGGGCCGCTTCCTGGACACCACGCCTCAGGACTGGAACACCGCCATGTCGGTCAGCGCCTACACGCTGGTGAGCATTGCGCGCCATGCCGAGCCGCTGCTCCGCGAGGGCAGCAGCATCGTGAGCCTGACCTATCACGCCTCGCAGCAGGTGGTGCCCAAGTACAACGTAATGGGCGTGGCCAAGGCGGCGCTGGAGGCCAGCACCCGCTACCTCGCCAGTGAGCTCGGCGCGGCGGGCGTGCGCGTCAACTGCATCTCGGCCGGGCCGATGCGGACCATCGCCGCCCGCAGCATCCCCGGCTTCGGCAGCATGTACGACAAGGCCGCCGCCGCCGCCCCGCTGGGCCGCAACGCCACCGCCGAGGAGGTGGGCAAGCTGGCGCTGTTCCTGCTCAGCGACCTGGGCAGCGGCATCACCGGAGAAGTGGTGTACGTGGACGCCGGCGCGCACATCATGACCATGAAGCTGGACTGAGCCGGGGAACAGGTGCATGACCGCCCGCGCTGCGGTTGGTACGGTGTGAACCGATGAACGGCCCGGGACCGGAGCCCACGCTGCTGCTGCTCGGCCCGCCCGAGGTGGAGGCCGGGAGCGCCCGGTTCCCCCTGCCGGCCGAGGCCCCGCTGTGGCTGCTGACGCTGCTCGGCTGCCACGAGGAGCCGGTGACGCGCCCGGAACTGCTGGAGCTGCTGTATGCCCAGGTGGACGAGCCGGCGGCCCGCAACCGGCTGCGCAACCTGCTGCACCGCCTGCGGCAGCAGCCGTGGAGCGGCGGCCTGCAGGCCAGTGGCCCGGGCCTGTACTGGACCGCCCCGGTGGACGTGCGGACCTTCCGGCAGGCCTGCCGGGATGGCCGCTGGGCCGAGGCGCTGGCCCTGTACCGGGGACCGCTGCTGGACGGCTGCCGACCCGCTGATCTGCCGGAGTTCGAGGCGTGGCTCGACGCGGAGCGCGACGAGCTGCAGGCCAGCTGGCTGGACGCGGCGCTGCAGCATGCCGCCGAGCTGGAACGGGCCGGACAGGCGCGGCTGGCGCTGCCCTGGCTGGACCGGTTGCTCGGCGTCAGCCCCTACAGCGAGGAGGCGGTGCAGGCGGCCCTGCGCTGCGCCGCCCAGCTCGGTGACCCCGCCGAGGCGGAGCGGGTCTACAGCCGCTTTCAGCTGCAGTTGCAGCGCGATCTGGGCGTGTACCCCAGCGCTGCCACCACCCGGCTCTACGAGGGGGTCCAGCAGGCGGCGGCCCCTGCCGCGCCGCTGCCGACCTTCCGCCACTCCGGTCCCCCGCTGTTTGGGCGCCACCACGAGCTGGCCTGGATTCAGGAACGGCTGGACCAGCCGGACGGCCGGCTGCTGACGCTGCTGGGGCCGGGCGGGGCCGGCAAGACCCGGCTGTCTCAGGAGGTGCTGGCCGGCCAGGACGCAGGGGTGCGGGTGGCGTTCGTACCGCTCGAGGCGGCCACGGCGGCCGAGGGGATGGTGACGGCCCTGGCCGCCGCCCTGGGCCTGCCGCCCGGCCCCGCCGAGACGCTGGCGGCGCAGCTGCCGCCGGTGCTGCAGACCGGCCCTCACCTGCTGGTGCTGGACAACCTGGAGCACCTGCTGGCTGCCCCCTCGCGCGCGGAGGTGCTGACCCTGATCCAGACGCTGCTGGAGGCGGTGCCCACCCTGCGGCTGATCGTGACCTCGCGGGTGCGGCTGGGTCTGCAGGCCGAGTGGGTAATCTCGCTGGGGGGGCTGGACTACCCGCAGATCGCCCGGCTGGACCTCGCGGCCCAGTCCAGCGCGGTGCGGCTGTTCGTGGAGCGGGCCGGGCGGGTGAGGGGCGGCTTCGGACTGACGCCGCAGAACGTGGATGACCTGATCCGGGTCTGCCAGCTGACCGAGGGACTGCCGCTGGCCCTGGAGCTGACGGCCGCCTGGATGGGCACCTTCGACGTGGCGGACGTGGTGGCGGAGCTGTCGGCCAGCCTGGACCTGCTGGACAGTGACGCCCCCGACCGGCCGGAGCGGCACCGCAGCCTGCGGGCGGCCTTCGGGCATTCGTGGCGGCTGCTGGGCCCAGACGAACAGCGGGCGCTGGCCCGGCTGTCGGTGTTCCGGGGTGGCTTCGAGCGGGCGGCAGCCCTGGCGGTGACCGGCGGCCGGCTGCGCCCGCTGCTGACCCTGGCCGACCACTCGCTGCTGCGGCGCGACCGGGCGGGGCGGTACACCCTGCACGAGGTGGTGCGCCAGTACGCGGCCGAACAGCTGCAGCGCCAGCCGGCCGAGCAGGTGCAGGCACGCCAGGCCCATGCCGACTGGTACGCGGCGCTCGCTCAGGAGGCGGCGCCCCACCTGCATGGGCCGGAGCAGACCGACTGGCTGGCCCGGTTGCAGACCGAGCACGACAACTTGGAGGCTGCGCTGGAATGGACCTTCGCTCAGGCGGGCGTTCAGCAGGCGCTGGAGCTGACGGTGGCGCTGCACTGGTTCTGGTACGTGCGCGGCCACCACCGCTCCGGGTACGGCTGGCTGAGAATGGCCCTGGAGCGGCCCGGCGAGGTGCCGGCTCCGCTGCGTGCGGCGGCCCTGAGCCGGCTGGGCGGGCTGGCCCGCGATCTGGGCGAGTACCCTCAGGCCCAGGCGTGGCTGGAGCAGGCGCTGACGCTGGTGCAGGACCGGGACGCCCGGCTGGAGGCCGAGGTGCGGCACGGCCTGGGGTTGAGCCGCCGGGAACGCGGAGAGCTGGAGGCGGCCGGGCTGCAGCTGCAACGGGCCGAGCAGCTGCAGCGGACGCTGGAGCTGCCCTGGGCGCTGGCCAGCACGCTCAACGACCTGGGCATCGTCTGGGCCCTGCAAGATGACCTGGACCGGGCCCGGCCGCTCTTTCAGGAGAGCCTGACGCTGAAGGAGCGCATCGGTGACCGGCAGGGGGTCGCGTACGCGCTGGCCAACCTCGCCAACGTCACGGACGACCTGGGCGAGTACCAGCGCCTCACCGAGCAGAGCCTGGCGATTAAACGCGAGCTGGGTGACCGGCAGGGCATGGCCAACTCGCTCTTTAACCTGGCGGACATGCACCTGAACCGCGGCGAGCTGGCCATGGCCCGCCATCTGCTGCAGGAAGCGCTGGAGCTGTACTGGCAGCTGGGCCGGCAGCGCGGCGTTGCCGCGGCGCTCACCGAAGCGGCCAAGCTGGCCGCCTCCAGCAGCCTGCCGCTGCTGTGCCTGCAGCTGGCCGGCGCGGCCGACGCGCTGCTGGAGGCGGTGGGGGTGCCGGCCCAGGGCTTTGCGGTGGGCGGCCTGCTGGAACAGGCCCGGACGCTCGCCGGGGACGGCTGGGCCGACCATTACCGGCGCGGCGCGGCCCTGCCGCTGGAGGCAGCGGTTCGGCTGGCGCTGGAGGTCACCTCGGAGCAGGCCGCTCCGGACCCGTCCCCCTCCTGAAGCGGCCAGAACGCACTGCGCTGGACAGAGGAATGGAGGGGCCGGTCAGATGACCGGCCCCTCCGTCGTCCCGCCTTCAGCGCGGCCAGCGGTTTTCGCTGTACAGCACCGCGATCTCGGCGTCGCTGAGCGCGCGGTCGTAGACGCGGACGTCGTCGATGCCGCTCCGCAGGCCCGGCTCGTAGGGGGTGACCGAGGCGGTGGTGGCGCAGGTGAGGCTGTCGCCGCCCGGCGTGGCCCCGATGAACAGGTTGTGGCAGGCGCGGCCGCTGTACGGCGCACTGCCCGATGAGTAGGTCACCGTCCTGACATTGGCACCGTCCACGTACAGCCGGGTGGTGTAGCTGCTGTTCGCGAAGTCCAGCACCGCGGCCACGAACACCCAGCGGCCCGAACGCAGGTCATTGGGCGCGGCGATGGTGTTGGTGCCAAAGGTGGAGCTTGCCCTGAGCCTAGGAGGGGGGCGTTAGCTGACCGAGCAGGCGGGCCACATGAGCGGGCCGTGGAGAACCTGCCGGTGGGCCGGGCCGCCGAGAACGGGTATGCTGCCTGCGCCGAATCACCCTGCCCAGGAGGAATCACCGATGCCGCAACCCGACCCGACGACCCCACGTTCAGAGCCGCCGCCCCCCGGTCCGCCCCTGCGGCTGATTCACCTCGGTCTGGGCGGCTGGGGCCGCGACTGGATGAAGGTGGTGCGCGCCAACGGGGACGTGCAGACCGCCGCGTTCGTGGACAGCAGCCCGCAGGCGCTGCAGCTGGCCGCGCAGCAAGGCGCCGACCCCGCGCTGTGTTTCAGCTCGCTCACGGAGGCGCTGCAGGCGGTGCAGGCGGACGTCGCCCTGATCACCGCCAGCGCGCCGGGCCATACCCCGCTGGCGCTGGAGGCGCTGGCCGCCGGGCTGCCGGTGCTGATCGAGAAGCCGTTCGCGCCCACCCTGCAGGAGGCGCGGCAGGTGGTGGAGGCGGGCCGGCAGGCGGACCGCAGCGTGATGATCAGCCAGAACTACCGCTTCTTCCCGGCCCCGCAGCTGGCCGCGCAGCTGGTCCGGGAGCGCCGTTTCGGTGAGCTGGGCTTCGCGGAGGTGGACTTCCGGCGCGACAGTGCCCGGTCGCGCCCGCCCGCCACCGGCCACCATCAGCTGCCCCAGCCGCTGCTGATGGACATGGCCATCCACCACTTCGACCTGATGCGCTTCGTGCTGGGCCGCGAACCGCTGGCCATCACCTGCCACGCCTTCAATCCGCCCTGGAGTCCCTTCCGTGACCCGGCGAGCGCGGCGGCGACCATCGAGTTTGAGGGTGGTCTGGTGGTGAGCTACCGGGGCAGCTGGGCCAGTTCCGGCGTGGTCACGCCCTGGGCCGGCGAGTGGCGCATGGACGCCGCCGAGGGCGAGATCCGCTGGACCAGCCGGGACGACCCGCCGCCGGACCGCGTGACGGCGCGCCGGCTGGGTGAGCCGGCGGCGGACCTGACGTTGCCGGCCGTGGCGCACCTGGACCGCGCCGGCTCGCTGGCGGAGTTCGTCTCGGCCGTGCGCGCGGGGCGGGAGCCGGCCAGCTCCGGCCAGGAGAACCTGCTGAGCCTGGCACTGGCGCTGGCGGCGGTTCAGTCCGCTCAGGAAGGGCGCACGGTGGCGCTTTCCGAAGTGGTGGAGCGCCCCGGCCAGGGCGGGGCCTGAGCGCAACGGACAGTGCGGGTGTCCCAGGGCCTCCCACGGGCGGGGCCGCGCCATGCCGCCGGTCCTCCCTGGGCCACCGGGCTGGACGTCCATTATGATGCGGGGCAACACTCATGACTCTGGACCCCTCGCCAAGCCCGGCCCCGCCGACCTCGCTGCCTGACCCGCTGGCCACCGCCCTGATCGTGGTGGACCCGCTGGGGCAGTGCCGGTCGGCCAGCGCTTCGGCGGCCCTGCTGCTGAGGCGCGCGCCCGGCAGCCTTCAGGGCCTGCCGGTGTGGGAAGCGGTTCCGGCGCCGCTGGATCAGCCGCTGAAAGCGCTGCTTGAAGCGGTGGCGCAGGGCGGGGAAGCGCAGGGGCGGGAGCTGTACTGCGCGCCCTGGGACGTCTGGCTGGAGTTGTTGGCGCTGCCGCACGAGGGCGGAGTGACGCTGCACCTGCGCGACATCAGCGAGCGCAAAGCTGCCGAGCAGCAGCCGGAACACCTGCTGAACCTGACGCGCGCGCTGGTGAGCGCGCAGACCGAGGAGGACGTGATCCGCGCCGCCCTGGACATCGGGCTGCCGGCGGCGGGCGCGTATGCGGGTCTGGTGCTGCTGGTCAGCGAGGACGGCACCGAACTGGGCGCCCGCTACACCCACGGCTACGACCCGAGCATCACTGAGCAATGGCGGTCCTACGCACTCTCGACCCACCTGCCGATCACCGACGCGGTGCGGTTGCGCCGGCCGGTGTTCGTGAGGGAGGCGCAGTTCGGCACCTATCCGGCGCTGCTGCGCGACCATGCCGCCCAGACCCGCTCGGTCGCGGCGCTGCCGCTCTGGGCCGGCGACGCCGTGTACGGCTGCCTGGCGCTCAGCTTCGAGCATGACCAGCGGTTCGCGCCGACCACGCAGCAGTTTCTGACCTCGCTGGCCGCCCAGTTCGGGCTGGCGTTCGACCGGGTCCGGCTGGCCCGGTACACCGCGCGGCAGGCCAGCACCTCCGCCTTTCTGGCGGAGGCCAGCGAGCTGCTGAGCGGGTCGCTGGACGAGCAGGCCACCCTCGAACAGCTGACGCTGGCTGGCCGTTCCTCGCCTCGCGGACTGGTGCGGGGTGTACCTGCCCAGGGGCGAGATGATCGAGGCGACCGCCGTCACGCACAGTGACCCCAGCAAGGTGGAGAGCCTGCGGCAGCTGGTGCGGCGCGTGCCGATGCACGCCAGCGACGCGGGCGGCGCCCCGCAGATCATCCGGACCGGGCAGGTCAATTTTCTGCCGGAGGTGACGGACGAGATGCTCGCGGCGATGGAACGGGACCCGGAACAGCTGGAGTGGGTGCGGTCCATCGGCCTGCGGTCCGCGCTGGGCGTGCCGATGATCGCCAACGGGCAGGTGATCGGGGCGGTGCAGCTGGTGCAGGCCGAGTCCGGGCGGCGCTTCACCGCAGACGACATTCCGGTCGCCGTCGATTTTGCACGCCGGGCCGCGCTGGCCCTCAGCAACGCCCGGCTCTACCGCGCGTCGCAGACCTGGGGGCAGCAGCTCGAGGAGCAGGTGCAGGCCCGCACCGCCGAGCTGCAGGACGCCACGGAGGCGCTGCACAGCCGGACCCTGGCGCTGGAGGCGTTCGCGACCCTCGCCCAGGGACTCGCGGAGGACGCTGAACCGCTCGACCTGATTCAGGGCGCCCAGCACACGCTGCTGACCCTGCTGCCCAACAGCGCCAGCACCTACTACGAGCTGGAGGCCGGGATCTGGCGGTTGTGCGCCGTCGCCGGCGACCTGCACAGTCCGGCGCTGGAGCAGGCGCTGCGGGCCGGCCTGCCCCGGGGGCAGGTGCCGAACCTGGATCGTCCGTTCGACACCCGGCAGCCGCTGTACCAGTCGGCGTACCGGGCGGGCCCCTGGGACGCCGGCACCGCGCTTACGCAGCACCTGCGCGCCACCGCCGCATTTCCGGTCCTGATGGGAGCCGACGTCGCGGGCGTGCTGGTGGTCGGGTCCTTCGATCAGCATGCCTGGCCCCAGGCGCAACGCGAGATGCTGGAGACCGGGGTGCGTCACCTGGGGCTGGCGCTGCACCGCTCGCGGGTCCTGCGCGAACTGAGCGAGCGGAACGCCACCCTGGCCGAGCGGACCGCCGAACTTCAGGAGCTGAACGCGGAACTGGAAGCGTTTTCATACACCATCTCGCACGACCTGCGCGCTCCGGTCCGCCAGATCACCGGGCTGGCGTCGCTGCTGCGGCGGGTGCTGGGCGAGCAGGTGCCGGAACGCGCCGCGAAGCCGCTGGGGATGATCGAGCTGTCGGCCGCCCGGATGATGCTGCTGATCGACGCGCTGCTGGGGTTGGCGCACACCTCACGTCAGGCGCTGCGCTGCACGGACGTCAGCGTGCAGGCGCTGGTGCAGGACGTCATCGAGGACCTGAATCTGGGGACCACCGGCCCGGCGGTCCAGTGGTCCGTCGGACCGCTGCCGGCGGTGTACGCCGACGCGCCGCTGCTGCGCCAGGTGCTGGCCAACCTGCTGGGAAACGCCGTGAAATACAGCGCCACCCGGCCCGACCCGCAGGTCACGGTCACCAGCCAGGAACAGCCGGGCGAGCACCTGATCATCGTGAGCGACAACGGGGTGGGCTTTGATCCGCAGCACGCTGACCGGCTGTTCGGGGTGTTCCAGCGGCTGCACCGGGACGACGAGTTCGAGGGGACCGGCATCGGGCTGGCGACGGTGCGGCGTATCGTGGCGCGCCACGGCGGGCGGGTCTGGGCCGAGGGTCGGCCGGGTCAGGGGGCGAGGTTCGTGTTCACCCTGCCCCGGCGGAACGGCTCAGAAACGCCCGGCTGACGGGCCGCTGCGGAATGTGCGGGTGCCAGGCGGGGCCGCACACGCTATGCTCCGGGGCATCATGACCCGGCCTCTCCGATTGACCCCCCGTGGCTACCAGCGGTTGCAGCAGGATCACCAGCATGTGTGCGAGCAGATCGAGGAGGCGCGGGCCACCGTCCGCGAGCAGATGGAGGCCAACGAGGCCGAGAGTCTGGGGCTGGTGGAGGCGCAGGAGCGCCTGGCAGCCCTGGAGGCGCAGGCGGCCCAGCTGGAGCTGCTGCTGGACGAGGCGCAGGTGCTGGACCCGGCCGACGTGCCGAAGGATCAGGTGGTGCTGGGCAGCGTGGCGCTGCTGACCGACGTGGCGTCCGGCCGCAGCATCCGGGTGCGTCTGGTGTCGCCGGTGGAAGGGGCCGGCGTGGTGGACGGGGTGACCCTGGTGAGCAGCGCGAGCCCGGTGGGCGCGCAGCTGGAAGGCCGGCGGGTGGGGGAGAGCTTTCAGGTGCGCCTCGGCTCCCGCGACGTGCAGTACACCGTGACCTCGCTCGAACCCGATACCCGCTGAGCTGAGAAGGGCGACCTTTACGGTTCGTGTGATTGGGCAGGCGGGGTCCCCGCCTGCGCCGGGGCGTCCAGGCCACGTTCCACCATCTCGACCAGCCGCAGTTCCAGCTGGCGGGTCTGGGCGTCATCCAGCCCCCGCAGCGGACCGTCGATGAGCAGGGTGGCCAGGCCGTGAACCGCCGACCAGGCCAGAAACTCGGCGCCTGGCCGCCGCCCGGCGGCGAGCAGGCCGGTCTCGACCAGGCCGTCCAGGGTGGTGCCGAGCAGCTGAAACGGGGTGAGCCCACTGTCGCCCCGGCGCTCCGGGTGAGCCGACTGCTGCAGGGTCCTGGACAGCCAGAAGGCGGTGCGGAACAGGCCGGGCTCCGCCTGGGCAAAGCGCAGGTACCCGAGCCCGACCGCATGGAACCGCGCCCTGGCGCGGGCCGCCGGCGCCAGCGAAGCGTCCACCTGGGTCAGCTGCGCCTCGATGGCCCGCGCAAACTCCGCCTGGGCCGCCGAGCAGACCGCCGCCAGCAGGGCGTCCAGGTCCGCGAAATGCCGGTAGGCCGCGTTGGGCACGACGCCCGCACGCCGGGTGGCTTCCCGCAGCACGACCGCTTCCGGCCCTCCCTGCCTCGCCAGGTCAAGACCCGCCTGAATCAGCGCCTGGCGCAGATCGCCGTGCCGGTACGTGACCCGGCCCGCACTGCCGCCGCTGTTACGAGACATGCGTAGACCATCTTGAAAATTCGCCCCAAACGTAGTAATGTGGACGGCGTACACATCCAGCACCCCGCCGGCAGGAGAGAGATGTATGACGCTGACATCTGGGCATGTCCATGGTCTTCATACCCTATTCCAGGCCCGCCTGCGACCCGGTTTGCGGCCGTGGGCGCAGACGCTTCAGATCCGCGGGCCTCCTCAAAGGGCACGCGCCGCCGCTGCAGACCCACTCCGCACCACCCGGAGAAGCCCTGTCTGACCACGGCTCGGCCTTCAGCAGATGTGCTGTGAACGATCTCCCGGCGGCCCGCCAGTTCTGATCTCTCCCGAGTTGGGCACACGCCGGCCACATTCACCAGCCTCAATTTCCCGGTCACCGTGGATGCGGAGCTGACCATCCCGAAGGCCGTGTTCGAGCACGATGGCCTGACCGCTATGGACGAGCGCGACATACAGCGGGGCGCGCGGACCGGCCATCGCATGGTTCAGGAACACGGCAAGCACCATGCTGTCGGTCCTGCCGGAGCCGTCGGGCCGCCCTCCGGGCCAGGCCTGGCCCATCACCCGGTCCCATCCCCACCTTTGCCCGGAGGATCATCCATGATCGATACCACTGCCGCCCACCCGCCCATCGTGGACCGCGAGCGCTGGACCCAGGCCCGCGACGCCCTGCTCCCGCTGGAGAAGGCAGAGACCCGCCTGCGCGACGCAGTGGCCGCCCAGCGCCGGCGGCTGCCCATGACGGAGGTCTCCAACTACACCTTTGAGGGTGAGGGCGGGCCGGTCCGTCTGCTGGAGCTGTTCGCCGGCCACTCGCAACTGATCGTGCACCACTTCATGTTCGACCCGGCCTGGACGCAGGGCTGCACCTTCTGCTCGGAGGACGCCGACAACTGCATGCCGCACCTCGCGCACTTGGGTCCGTATGACGTCAGCCTGGTCCGCGTTTCGCGCGCACCGATCGAGAAGCTGCTCGCCTATTCGGCGCGGATGGGCTGGACCGTGCCGTGGGTTTCCGCGTACGGCTGCACCTTCAACCAGGACTGGGGGTGGACCCGGCCGGGCGGCGGTGAGGTCTCCGGGTTCAGTGTCTATCTGCAGCTGGAGGGCCGGCCTTACCTCACGTACCACACCCAGGCGCGCGGCGTGGAACTGCTGTCGAGCCTGGCGGGGCACCTGGACCTGACCCCTTACGGACGGCAGGAGACCTGGGAGGACGCGCCGCCCGGCTGGCCGCAGACGCCCCCCTTCACCAGAATCCGCCGCCACGACGAGTACGGGCGGGCAGACAAGGACGCCGGGTAACGTACGCTTAACGCCTGCGCGTGCATGCTGAGGTCAGTGCCGCATGGTGGGTGCGGCCGACTTCCGCTCACCCAGGAGAAACGAATGCACACGAGGATTCACTGGCCGGGCCTGTCCATGCTGCTCGGCCTCACGCTGACGCTCGCGGCATGTTCCGGCGGCACCACGCCCGGCACCGTCGTTCCCGGCAGCCTCAGGCTGCTGAACACCGACGCCGTGCCGGACAATGGGCGACTGGTCTTCAGCCGCATCGGCGGGCTGGCCAGCCCGCCCGCCGGTCAGGTGCACGACCGCGTGGTGCTGCGGGTGCAGAACACCGGGCCGCAGGCCGTGCACCTGACCGGGCTGAGCGTCAGCGGTCCGTGGACCGTGAGTCCTGCGCCGGCCACCGGCGCCCCGCTCACCGTCGCGGCCGGCGGCCAGCTGGACCTCAC
The DNA here is from genome assembly GCF_040256395.1 of Deinococcus sonorensis KR-87. Classification (NCBI taxonomy): domain Bacteria; kingdom Thermotogati; phylum Deinococcota; class Deinococci; order Deinococcales; family Deinococcaceae; genus Deinococcus; species Deinococcus sonorensis. Next base: position 1,347,584 of record NZ_CP158299.1, read on the forward strand.
GGTCCGCTTCGTGGCGGAAGGCCCCGGCCCGGCCGACGGCCCCCTCCATGAGGGGTCGCTCACCGTGGTGGGCGACGACAGCAGCCGGACGACCGTGCAGCTGGCCGGGCTGTGGCAGGCGCAGCCGGAACACGGCCAGGAGCCGAACCTTGACCTGATCCGGCGGGCCTTCGGGTACCGCTTCAATGTGGTGAACCCCGGCACCCCGGTGGGGGACGCCCAGGGCATTCCGGCGCTGAACCATCACGGCGCGGTGATTCCGGACGGAGACGAGGTGATCTCGCCGTACTGGCAGCGGCTCGACAGCTCGAAGCCGGTCACGGTCACGCCGCTCGCCGCGTATCACACCCCGGGCCAGCCGGTCACCCTGTCGTGGTACAGCAAGGGCAGTGCGGCGGTCCAGCTGGCGCTGACCCAGGCGGCTCCCGCCAGCCAGACGCTGCTGCCGGCCGCCGGGGCCAGCTTCACGCCGGGTGAAACCTTCGGGTTTCGCGTGAACGACGGCGAGTGGAGTGACCCCACCCTCAACGCGCACGCCACTGACCTGCAGGCCGGGTGCAGCGAACCGTGCGGCCAGCACCTGCGCTTCTGGCCACTCCGGGACGCGGCCGGGAAGCTGATCGCCGGCAGCTATGTCCTGGCGGCGAGTACCCAGGCTGGCAGCTATGACTACAATGACAGCGTCTACCTGATCGGCAACCTGAAGCCGGCCCCGGTGCTGCTGAACGTGGGAGGCCCGACCTTCACGGCGCCCGACGGCCGCGTCTGGACCGGGGACAGCTACCTCACCACCGACCAGAGCGGCGCGGCCCGCACGGCGACCTTCTATACGCCTGCCGACGCGCCGTCGTGGCCGAAAACGCCAAGCACCGCCACGATCCTGAAAACAGATAACCAGCAGCTTTATCGCACCTACCGCCACAACACGCTCGATACTCCGCTGGAGTCGCGCGTCATGACCTACACCGTGCCGCTTAACGACGGCATCTACCGGGTCCGGCTGCACTTTGCGGAACTGAACTGGAACGCGCCCGGCAAGCGCCTGTTCAACGTGAACGTGGAGGGCGTGCCGGTGCTGAACAACTTCGACATCTGGAAGGAGGCCGGGGGCCAGAACACGGCCCTGGTGGTGCCGCTGGACGCGGTCAAGGTGACGGGCGGTCAGCTCACGGTGCAGCTGAAGGCCACGGTGGATTTCCCTGACCTCTCCGGCATCGAGGTGGAGCGCTGAAGGTCAGGGTCGCCCGGTGCGAGGGCCGCTCTCCTCTGGCCTGAGCTGTTCCTGACCCCTGCCGGGCCGGGTGGCTCACCCTGGACCGGCATCTCCACCTTTGCGGCCTAGGCCCTCGATCAGCGCCTGGAGCCCCCGCTCGAACCCGCCGCGTGGCCCGCTCAGCCCGAACTGGCCGCTGCGTTCCAGCACCACGAAGCCGTGCAGGTAGGCCCAGACGGCCACCGTGGCCGCCGTGTCGTCCGGCTGGCCCGTCACCGCGTCTACCAGCGCCAGCACGGCGTTCCACAGGTCCTTGCCGGGGCCGGGCGTGGCCATGTACGGCTCTTTGGGGGCCAGCAGCAGGCCGTAGAGGTGCGGATGCTGCCGGGCATACGCCAGATAGGCCAGGCCCACCGCGTGCAGCGAGGCGGCTGGGGTCGCCTGGGCGGCGTGGGCCTGCACCGTGGCCAGCAGTTCCAGGGTCGCCTCCGTTTCCAGGGCGCTCAGCAGGGCGGCGCGGTCAGCGTAGTGTCGGTACAGGCTGCTCGGCTGCACGCCCAGCCGCTCGGCCAGCGGGCGCATGCTGAGGGCCTCAGGGCCACCGTCCTCCAGCAGCTGACGTGCGGCGCTCAGGATCGTTCCGGGGTGCAGTTTGGCAGGATAGGGCATCACGAACACTGTACGTCTTGACAGGTTCCGCTGCCAGGGGTAAGGTGACATCAAGAAGGCGAACGGCGTTCGTCTTAAAAGGAGCCCCCTATGCGCATCACCACCCATGGAACGTTTCTGGTCCAGCTCACCCGCCTCGGTCTGATGAACGCCTATCTGGTGCGCGAACCGGACGGCCTGACGCTCGTCGACACGGGCATGCCCGGCAGCGCGCCGGGCATCCTGCAGGCGGCGCAGCGGCTGGAGCTGCCGATCCGCCGGGTGGTGCTGACGCACGCGCACAGCGACCATGTCGGAAGCCTGGACGCGCTGCACGCCGCGCTGCCGGACGCCGAGGTGCTGATCTCGGCCCGTGACGCCCGCCTGCTGCGCGGCGACCACACCCTCGACCCGCACGAGCCGCAGACCCCGCTGCGCGGCGGCTATCCCGGGGTGCAGACGGTGCCGGACCGCCTGCTGCAGCCGGATGACCGGGTGGGCTCGCTGCAGGTGGTGGGAACGCCCGGTCACACCCCCGGCCACGTGGCCCTGCTGGACACCCGGGACGGCACGCTGATCGCTGGAGACGCCTTCTATACCGTGGGTGGGGTGGCGGTGGCCAGTGAGCGGCGCCTGCGGTTTCCGCTGCCGGCGATGGCCACCTGGCATGCCCCGACCGCCCTGACCAGTGCGCGGACCCTGGTGGGCCTGAACCCGACCCGACTCGCGGCGGGGCACGGACCGGTGGTGGAGCGCCCGGCCGCGGCCATGCAGCAGGCGCTGGCGCGGATTTCGGGCTGAAGACGGCGGAGCAACCCTGGGGCTGGCGCTCCTCAGAGAACGTCCTACGGGCGGTCAATCCGGCGCGGTTCAGCGCTCCGGCTGACCCCGCCTCCGGCGCCTGAGCCTTGCGCTTCAGCTGTCCTGTGGGTTCCCCGGAGCTCAGACGCTTCCCCCGGACCAGGCGGACGTCTGGGGATGGAGCGTGGGCACCGGCGGCACATGACGTGGATAAGGCAGCGCGCCGGAAGAGAGAGCGAGGCGGCCACCCCCGTCACGCTGGGCAACTTCCACCGCCCGGCCAGGCACTGAGAGGTCGGGCGGGACCATCCGGTGCGGTTCTCCAGGCCTCAGCACGGGCGGTTTAAGGCCACTACGACGCGCCCGGGGGTCAGGTCATGGACGGTGTTCCGGCCCTCGGGCAAAGACCGGCACTGGCTCACGGTCCGGGACGGCCCGGGCATGGCCGAACACCTCGGCTGGGTTCCGCTCAGGCCTGGCAACCTGAACACCATGCTGCGGTCTACTGCTCGGGAACGCGCCTGCAAGCCGAATCACCAGACCACCTGCTGCCAGAACCTTCTGGTTCCGGCAGCAGCCCTGCAAGTGGAAATGAACCTCAGCGTCCAGCGCCTCTCCGTCCGGTCAGGCCCGGCCCCCTCCGAACGCCCGGGGCCATGACACGGGAGTTGACGTCAGACTGGGGCCGGGAGTGCACCGGCCCTCCTGCATAGACCTTATAGACCTTCGGCAGCACCTGATTTCCCACGTCCGGTCATGCCCGGTTGCCGCCTTCATGGCAAGATCAAGCTACGCCTGACCCAAGGGAGACCCCATGCCTGCCTGTACCCACACTTCGAGCCTGCTGATCACCGCCCCGTCTGGCCCCGGCCCCTACGTCTGCGAGGACTGCATCCGGACCGGCGACAGCTGGGTGCACCTGCGGATGTGCACCACCTGCGGGCACATCGGCTGCTGCGATTCCAGTAAGAACCGGCACGCCACCCGCCATTTCCACGCGTTGCAGCACCCGCTGGTCCGCTCGGTCGAGCCGGGGGAGGCCTGGGTCTGGTGCTACGTCGATCAGCTGGTCCTGCCTTGAACCCCCAGCCGGACGACCTGCACCGGGTGGAGGCGCTGGCCGGGCTGTCGGTGCCCGAGCTGACCTGGCTGGCCGAGCACTCGGAACTGCACAGCTACGCGGACGGCGAGACGATCGTGCGGGCCGGCGACCCCGCCGACCACATGTTTCTGGTGCTGGACGGCCAGATCGAGTACTCGGGCGAGCAGGGCGGGCAGGCGCTGCATTACGTGACCCGGCAGGGGGAGGTGGCCGGCATGCTGCCCAGGTCGCGCATGACCCATTTCGCCTCGACGGGCAAGGCGGTGGGCGAGACCCGGGTCGCGTTTCTGCACCGCTCGCTGTTCCCGGAGCTTGCCGCCGCCGTGCCGAGCCTGGAAGCCCAGCTGCTGGCGGTGATGACCCGGCGCATCCGGGACGCCGCGCACGCCGAGGAGCAGCGCGAACGCATGAGCGCCCTGGGCAAGCTCTCGGCGGGGCTGGCCCACGAACTGAACAATCCGGCGGCCGCCGTGCGCCGGGGGGCCGATGAGCTGGGGACGCGTCTGTCCGGCCTGCCGGAGCTGCTCACCCGGCTGCTGGCGTCCGGATTGCGCCCGGAGCTGCTGGCCCGCGCCGAGGAGGCCGTGGCAGCCCGCTCCACCGTGGCGCTCGGCACCCTGGCGCAGGCCGACGCGGAGGACGACCTGATGGACCTGCTCGGCGCCCTCCGGCTGCCCCGGGCGAGCGAGCTGGCCGCGACCTTCGTGGAGGCGGGCCTGCGCCCCGAACACCTCGGCTGGCTGCAGGACGATCCGCCGCACGCGCCGGCCCTGGTAGCGTACCTGGACTTCCGGCTCGGCAGCCTGCTGACGGTGCAGGACATCGCGGGGGCCGCCGGCCGCATCAGCGACCTGGTCACGTCCATCAAACGCTACTCGCACATGGACCGCGGTGGGGACCGTCAGCCGGCCGATGTGCGGGTGGGTCTGGACAGCACCCTGACCATGCTGGGTCACAAGCTGCGCGGCAAGGAGGTGCGGGTGGAGCGCCACTATCAGGAGTCGCTGCCCAGCGTCATGGCGAACGAGGGCGACCTCAACCAGGTCTGGACCAACCTGATCGACAACGCGGTGGATGCCCTGCCGGTCGGCGGCCAGCTGACCGTGCAGGCCGACGCGGACGGTCAGCAGGTCCGGGTCTGCATCACCGACACCGGCCCCGGCATTCCGCCGGACCTTCAGCACCGCATCTTCGAGCCGTTCTTCACCACCAAGGGCGTGGGGCAGGGCAGCGGCCTGGGCCTGGATCTGGTGCGGCGCGTCGTGGTCCGCCAGCACGGCGGCGATGTGCGTGTCCGCAGCGAGCCGGGGCACACCACCTTCGAGATCCGGCTTCCCGTCCGCTCCGGCTGAGCTTCAGGCCGGTGCTGTTCCCGCATTCATCTGGAGAGTTCATGTCATCACCCACAAGTGCTGGTCCTGCCCTTGCCACCCCCCTCTCAAAACCGGTCCTGATGGTGGTGGACGACGACGCCGAGGTGCTGCGCGCCGTGTCGCGCGACCTGCGTCACCGCTACGCCGAGACGTACCGGATCGTGCGCGCCCAGTCGGGCGAGGAGGCGCTCAGCGCGCTGGCCGAGCTGAAGCGGCGCGGCGACACGGTGGCGCTGCTGCTGAGTGACCAGCGCATGCCGCAGCTGAACGGGGTGGAATTCTTGGCGCAGGCGTCCCGGCTCTACCCGGACGCCAAACGCGCCCTGCTGACGGCCTATGCCGACACCGACGCGGCCATCCGGGCCATCAACGAATCACGGGTGCACTACTACCTGACCAAACCCTGGGACCCGCCTCAGGAGGAGCTGTACCCGGTCATCGACGACCTGCTGGGCGACTGGCAGGGCGAGTACAAGCCCGGCTACGGCGGCCTGAAGGTGATCGGCGACCGCTGGTCACCCGAGGCGCATGAGCTGCGTGACTTTCTGGCGCGCAACGGCGTGCCATACACCTTCTACGACCTGGAAACGCAGCCGGACGCGGCCAGCCTGCACGGCGACGAACCGCTGCCGCTGGTGATCTTTCCGGACGGGGAGCGCCTGGGCGCGCCATCCATCCAGACGCTGGCAGCGCAGCTGGGTCTGGGGCTGTCGGCCAGCCGGCCGTTCTACGACCTGGCCATCGTCGGCGCGGGGCCGGCCGGGCTGGCCGCCGCCGTATACGGCGCCTCGGAGGGGTTGCAGACGGTGCTGATTGAGCGCGAAGCTCCTGGTGGACAGGCCGGGACCAGCAGCCGCATCGAGAACTACCTGGGCTTTCCGGCCGGTCTGTCCGGCGGCGACCTGGCGCGGCGCGGGGTGGCGCAGGCGCAGAAGTTCGGGGTGGAGCTGCTGTCGCCGCAGATGGTCACCGGTGTGCGGCTGGACGGGCAGTACAAGTACCTGCAGCTGGCCCAGGGTACTGAGATCGGGTGCCACGCGCTGGTGCTGGCGACCGGGGTGAGCTGGCAGACGCTGCCGGCCGAGGGGGCCGAGCGGCTGGGCGGCCGGGGGGTGTACTACGGCGCGGCCCGCAGCGAGGCGGTGAACTGCGGAGACGAGGACGTCTACATCGTCGGCGCCGGAAACTCGGCCGGTCAGGCGGCGATGTACTTCTCCACCTACGCCACCCGGGTGGTGATGCTGATCCGCGGCGCCAGTGTGGAGGCCAAGATGTCGCAATACCTCGTGGAGCAGCTGCGCCGGACCCCCAACATCGAACTGCGGCTCAGCACCGAGGTGATCGCGTGTCACGGTGACCAGCACCTAGAGCGCCTGACCCTCCAGGACCGCAAATCCGGCGAGACCCAGGAGGTGGCGGCCAACTTCCTGTTCTGTTTCATCGGGGCCGCGCCGCAGACCGACTGGCTCGACGGGGTGGTGGCCCGGGATGCCCACGGCTTCGTGCTGGTGGGCGACAGCCTGCCGGACGACGCCCTGCAGGGCTGGCCACTCAAGCGCCGTCCCTATCCGCTCGAAACCAGCGTGCCGGGCATCTTCGCGGTGGGTGACCTGCGGGCGTCCAGCATCAAGCGGGTCGCCAGCGCGGTGGGGGAGGGCAGCGTGACGGTCAGCTTCGTGCATCAGCACCTCGCCACCCTCTAGGCCGAGGGGCAGAACCTGCGGCCGGAGCGACAGGCGGCCAGTCACGGCTCCAGCACTCCGTCCGGCCCCATCCTCACCTGCCCGGGGCGCACCATAACGGCATGCTCCGGCTCTCCATGACCACCCATGCCCGGCTGGACGCGACCTCGGTGCTGCTGATGCTGGAGTTGCCCCGGCTGCTGCGGCTGGGTAGCAGGGCAAGCCGGGCGTCCTGGCTGCTGGCCCTGCTGGGCGTGGTGACCGGCGGCGGCACCGACTATCCGTATCCGGTGCGGGGTCCCCGGCTGCTCTCGCCCTGTGACATGCCCGCAGCGAGTGGCTGAGTTTTCCGCTGTACGTGGCGCTGCCCATGTGGCTGGGTGGATGGAGCATCCAGGAACGGCGGTCCTTGACGGGGTTGCTGCTGGGACATCTGGCGGTGCATCTGCTGACCGAATGGCCCGCCCCGCGCCGGGCGGCCCCTCTTCACTTTAGCCTCACTTGAGCGTGTTCTCTGCTGGCCGCGGCTTCAGATGAAGCTGTTCAGGGGCATATCCGGAACATCTTCTTCCCGAATGGCCCGCATGCTGGGCTGAGGCCGGGCCGGCGAGCAGCGGTCCAGGCTGCCGAGGGAGGAGGGCAGACGTGCGTGCACTGTGCTGGAACGGAATCAATGACCTGCGGGTCGAGACGGTGCCGGACCCGGAGATCCTGACGCCCGGTGATGTGATCCTGCGGGTCACGATGTCCACCACCTGCGGGTCGGACCTGCACCTGATCGATGGCCTGATCCCGACCATGGAGCCGGGCGACATCATCGGCCACGAGTTCATGGGCGAGGTGGTGGAGGTGGGACCGGGGGTCCGCAACGTGCGCAAGGGTGAGCGGGTGGTGGTGCCGTCCTTCGTGGTGTGCGGCCAGTGCTGGTACTGTCAGCACGACCTGTACTCGCTGTGCGACAACACCAACCCGAATGCCCGGATGCAGGAGCCGGTGCTGGGGCACCATACGGCCGGTATCTACGGCTACAGCCACGCCTTCGGGGGGTACGCCGGGTCGCACGCGCAGTACGTGCGGGTGCCGTTCGCCGATCAGGACTGTTTCCGGGTCCCGGACGGCCTCAGCGACGAGCAGGCGCTGTTTCTCTCGGATGCGGCGCCCACCGGCTTCATGGGCGCGGATTTCTGCAACATCCAGCCGGGGGACGTGGTGGCGGTCTGGGGCTGCGGCGGCGTGGGCCTGATGGCGATTCAGAGCGCCTACCTGCTGGGCGCCGAACGGGTGATCGCCATTGACCGCTTCCCGGAGCGGCTGCAGCTGGCCCGTGAGCGGGCCGGGGCCGAGACCATCAACTACATGGAGGTGGACAGTGTGCCGGAGACGCTGAATGCCATGACCGGCGGGCGTGGTCCGGACGCGTGTATCGACGCGGTGGGCATGGAGGCGCATGGCACCGGCATCGGGGCCGCCTACGACCACGTGAAGCAGGCGCTGCGGCTGCAGTCCGACCGGGGTCAGGCACTGCGCGAGGCCATCATCGCCTGCCGCAAGGGAGGGGTCCTGTCGATTCTGGGCGTGTACGGGGTGATGGACAAATTCCCGCTGGGCGTGGTGATGAACAAGGGCCTGACGGTCCGGACCGCCCAGCAGCACGGCCAGAAATATCTCCCCCGGCTGCTGGAGCACGCCGAGAGGGGAGAGCTGGACCCCTCCTATCTGGCGACCCACCGCTTTTCGCTGGAAGAGGCGCCGCGCGGCTACGAGATGTTCAAGACCAAGCAGGACGGCTGTGTGCGGGCGGTGTTCGTCCCGTGACGTTCACCAGCACCGTTCTTTTTCCCAGGAGGTATTCATGACCGCAACCGGACCCATCCACATGACCCGTGCAGGACACGAGCGGCTGCAGCAGGCGCTGGAGCAGGCGCAGCAGCGCCGCGACGAGGCGGCCAAGATGCTGTCGGACCTGCGCGACGACGCGATTGACCTGGAAGACCGCAACCTGCAGAGCGCCCAGACCGACCTGACCGGGCTGGACGCGCGCATCTTCGAGCTGGAGGACGCCCTGGCCCGCGCCGTGGTGGTGGACGATAGCAACACCCAGGACGGCACCGTGATGCTCGGTTCGGTGGTGCTGCTGCACGAGGAAACCCAGGGCCAGGACATGCGCGTGCAGCTGGTCAGCAGTGTGGAGGTGACCGTGCGCGACGACCGGATCACCCAGCTCACCGATGACAGCCCTGTGGGCCAGATGGTGATGGGCCGGCGGGTGGGCGAAACCGTCACCGTGAATCTGCGGGACCGGGAGATGCGCTACACCATCCAGGCCGTGCAGTAGAAGCACAGGGAGAGGGAGGGTGGCCCGGGGACAGCGCACGTGCTGGACACCCGAAGGGCCACCTGCCCGGCTGCCAGCCCACGGGTCCTGCGGCTTTTCCCGTCGCCATGCGGCTCAGGTCAGCTTCATTGAAGGGGATGTTCCGCGTCCGTCAGAATTCAGGAAGAAGCTGTCGAGTACGCTGTTTTTACCCCCTCCACCAACACGCATCACGTCGCTCTCGCGAGGGGGCTTCGTTTTGCTGCTTGGCCCGGCAGAGAAGTTGAAGGGCATGAAGGTCCATCCGCCCGTGTAGATGGCCGGCGGCGTCCACGAATCACTCGGGCTTGTGAGGGCTTCGTCGCGGCTGAGGAAGCACAGCGCACAGAAATGCGCTGAACCGGGTATCCCACGGTTCAGCGCATGGAGACGGGCGCCTGCTTTAAACGGAACTGGCGAGCGCCACTCTACTTGAAAACTTGACAGCTCCGGTTCAGTACTGGTGGTGGAGGCTGTGCATCGCCTGGCCGGTCACACTGCTGACCATCCGGTTGATCAGGCGGATGCGCTCCTGCTCCTGGTAACTCATGGGCCCGGTGGCCCCCAGCTTCTGACCGCCCCTGAGGGTCCGCGCTTCCAGAAACAGGTGATGCGAGACGTGCCCGTCGTCGTGTTCCAGAGCCTTCTTGCGCCACACCAGTTCAACATTCTGCTCGCGCAACTCCGCCACGCGGACGCGGTTGCGTTCTTCCAGGACTTCTTCCCAGTCACTCATGCCTTAGTAAACGCGCGCGGGTGTTGCACGGCTCTGACGGCGGAGCCCCCTCTACTGGGGGGATCGCCCGGCCGCAGGCAGCAGAAAGCCCGCCGGGTGGCGGGCTGTCAGGGGTGAGATCAGGCCTTACAAGTCGGCGCCCAGGGCACGGAGAAAGTCATCGAAATTCACGGCGGAGGAGGTGTGGGGAGAGGCAGGGACCGTTGTCGGCTGATGCGCCGCCACCGGCTTGGCCAGCAGGCGGTCAATCAGTCGGTTCAGGAAGGCCATACCTCAGTGTGAAGTATTCGTCTTTAATGCCGGTGTATCTCCGGTGAGGCGAACTTCAGGCGGGGAAAGACTCGCGTCAGGTTGGGATGGGGGTAGGGCGGTCGGCTGAGGATCGGCCAGGGCAGCGGAAGGAAGGCCAGCCCCAGACCGCGCCAGTCTGGATGAAGGCGATCCAGAGCCCCCTGACACGGAAAGCCCACACTGGGGGCCGGCAGGCGCCGCACAATGGGCTCCGGGTGACGCACGCTCCAGTGGCGCACCTCCTGGAGGTTCCAGATGATCCGATTGAAACCGTTGCATCAGCAGGTGATGGTGATCACCGGGGCGTCGAGCGGCATCGGGCTGAGCACCGCCCGCCTGGCGGCCCAGGGTGGCGCGCGGCTGGTGCTGGCGGCGCGCAGTGAAGGCCCGCTGCAGCAGTTGACGCAGGAAATCACGCAGGCGGGCGGCCAGGCCATCTACGTCGTCGCCGACGTGAGCCAGGAAGCGGAGGTTCAGCAGATCGCGGCCCGCGCCCTGGACGCTTATGGCCAGGTGGACACCTGGGTGAACAATGCCGGGGTGGGCCTGTACGGTGCCCTGGAAGAGATCGGCACGGACGACATGCGGCGGCTGTTCGACGTCAACTTCTGGAGCGTGGTGTACGGCTCAAGGACTGCGCTGGGCTTGCTGCGCGAGCAGGGTGGCGCGCTGATCAACATGGGCAGCACCGCCTCGGAGCGGGCCATTCCCCTGCAGGGCATCTACAGTGCCAGCAAACATGCCGTCAAGGGGTTCACGGACGCGTTGCGCATGGAGGTGCAGGACGCCGGGCTTCCGGTTTCGGTCACCCTGATCAAACCGGGGCCCATCGACACGCCGTTTCCTCTGAACGCCAGGAATTATCTGGACGTGGAGCCGCAGCATGTCCCGCCGGTGTACGCGCCGGAAACGGTGGCGCGGGCCGTGCTGCAGGCCGCCGAGCACCCGGCGCGGGACGTGTTCGTGGGCAGCGGCGGGAAAGGCATCGCGGCCTTTGGGCAGCTGGTGCCCGGCGCCACCGATCGGGCCATGGAACGCTTCGTGATTCCCCGGACCCACAGCGACAAGCCTCCGCTGCCGCGCGAGCAGAACGCGCTGGACCGGCCCTCCGAGCGCTTAGCCGAGCGCGGCGACTACCCGGGGCTGGTGCATGCCAGGAGCCGCTACACCGAGGCGGCGCAGGCTGGCCTCATCCGGACGGCGGGGCTGGTGGGCTCGGGGCTGGGTCTCCTGTCCCTGGCGCTGTGGCGTCGCCGTCACCAGCGGTCTGCCCTGCGCTGAGCGGTGCTTCAGATGTCCCGCACCGCCCCGCGCGCCGCGCTGGTGGTCATGCTGGCGTAGGCGCGCAGGGCGGCGGTGATCTTGCGCGGGCGCGGTTGGGCGGGGTGCCAGCCGGCGGCGTCCTGCTGCTGGCGCCGGGCGGCCAGGGTGGCGTCATCCACCGCGAGGTGAATGCGGCGCCCCGGAATGTCGATCTCGATGGGGTCGCCGGTTTCCACCAGACCGATCGTGCCGCCCTCAGCCGCCTCGGGCGACACGTGCCCGATAGACAGGCCCGACGACCCGCCGCTGAAGCGCCCGTCGGTGACGAGCGCGCAGGCCTTGCCAAGCCCCTTGGACTTCAGGTAGCTGGTGGGGTACAGCATCTCCTGCATGCCGGGGCCGCCACGCGGGCCCTCGTAGCGGATCAGCACGACCTCGCCTGCCTGCACCGCTCCGTTCAGGATGCCGTCCACGGCGGCGTCCTGCGACTCGAAGACGCGGGCGGTGCCCGTGAACCGCAGGATGCTCTCGTCCACCCCGGCGGTCTTGACGATGCAGCCGTCCTCCGCGAGGTTGCCGTACAGCACCGCCAGCCCGCCGTCCTGGGAGAAGGCGTGCGCGGCGCTGCGGATCACGCCCTGTACGCGGTCGGTGTCCAGGGCCGTGTAGCGCCGCGACTGCGAGAAGGCGAGCTGCGTGGGAATCCCGCCGGGTGCGGCCCGGTAGAACGTGTGCGTCGCTTCGTCCTGGGTGCGCGACACGTCCCAGCGGTTCAGCGCGTCGGTGAGGCTGTCCGCGTGCACCGTATGCACGTCCCGGTTCAGCAGGCCCGCCTGCTCCAGCTGCCCCAGAATCGCCATGATGCCCCCGGCGCGGTGCACGTCCTCCATATGCACGTCGTTTTTGGCGGGCGCCACCTTGCACAGCACCGGCACCCGGCGCGACAGGCGGTCGATGTCGGCCATGCTGAAGTCCACGCCCGCCTCATGCGCGGCGGCCAGCAGGTGCAGCACCGTGTTGGTGCTGCCGCCCATGGCGATGTCCAGCGTCATGGCGTTCTCGAAGGCGGCGAAGGTGGCGATGCTGCGCGGCAGGACGCGCTCGTCGTCTGCTTCGTAGTAGCGCTTGGCCAGGTCCACGATCAGGTGGCCCGCCTGCCGGAACAGCCGCTGCCGGTCAGCGTGCGTGGCCAGTACCGAGCCGTTCCCCGGCAGCGACAGGCCCAGCGCCTCGGTCAGGCAGTTCATGGAGTTGGCGGTGAACATCCCCGAGCAGGACCCGCAGGTGGGGCAGGCGCTCCTCTCCACCGCCTGCAGCTCGTCGTCGCTCACGGCGTCGTCGGCGGCCATCACCATGGCGTCCACCAGATCGAGGGAATGCTGGGTGTCTTTCAGCAGGATTTTGCCCGCCTCCATCGGCCCGCCCGACACGAACACTACCGGAATGTTCAGCCGCAGCGCCGCCATCAGCATGCCCGGCGTGATCTTGTCGCAGTTGGAGATGCACACCATCGCGTCCGCGCAGTGCGCGTTCACCATGTACTCGACGCTGTCCGCGATCAGTTCACGGCTGGGCAGCGAGTACAGCATGCCGTCGTGCCCCATGGCAATGCCGTCGTCCACGGCGATGGTGTTGAATTCCTTCGCCACGCCGCCCGCCGCCTCGATCTCGCGCGCCACCAGCTGGCCCAGGTCCTTGAGGTGCACGTGCCCCGGCACGAACTGGGTAAAGGAGTTCACCACCGCGATGATCGGCTTCTGGAAATCGCTGTCCTGCATGCCGGTGGCCCGCCACAGGGCGCGGGCCCCCGCCATGTTGCGGCCTTCGGTGGTCGTTCTTGAGCGGTAAGTCGGCATAATGCATCCGATTCTGCGTCAAGGCAGCGGCCCGGGTGCAGGGGCGGGGTAGACGACGCCGGGCTCTGCCCAGCTCTGCCTTCAGCCTTCCAGGAACAGCGGCAGGTCGCTCTGGGGGGCCGCGCCCAGCTGCACGGCCCGCCGGTACAGCTCCTGCACCGCCCGCTCGCCCTCCTCGCCCACGTCGCGGGAATACGGATTCACATACAGATCGATGTGCGCCTGCATCACCTCGTCGCTCATCTCCAGCGCGTGCTGACGGATGTAGGCCTTCGGTTCCTGCGGGTGGGCCCAGGCGTAGTCCAGGCTGGCCCGCACCGCATCCTGCAGGGCCAGCTGGGTTTCATGCGGCAGGTCTCGGCGCACCAGAATGGCGCCCAGCGGCAGCGGCAGGCCGGTGTCCTGCTCCCACCACGCGCCCAGGTCCAGCAGCTTCACCAGCCCGTGCTGCGGGTAGGTGAAGCGCGACTCGTGGATGATCAGCCCCGCGTCGGCCTCGCCGCGCTCCACCGCCGGCATCACCTCGTCGTAGCGCATCCGGCGCAGCTGCGCCTCCGGGTACACCATCCGCAGCAGCAGCTCGGCCGTGGTGAGGTGGCCGGGCGAGGCCACCACCCGGCCGTTCAGGTCGTCCAGCGGCGCGCGCGCCACCACCAGCGGCCCCACGCCGCGACCCAGCGCGCCGCCGCTGCGCAGCGCCACGTAGCGGTCCATCACCGACAGGTACGCGCGGTAGCTGATCTTGGTGATCGGCAGCTGGCCCTGCGCCGCCCACTCGTTCAGCGTCTGCACGTCCTCCAGCACCTCGCGGACCGGCAGCGGGGTCGGCACCCGGCCGTGCGCCAGGGCGTAGAAGATGAAGGTGTCGTTCGGGCAGAAGGAGTAGCCCAGCTGCAGGCTGGCGGGCAGGGCAGGGGACGCAGTCATGGCCCGAGCCTAGCGCCCTCCCGGCCGCCCGGGGGGCGGGGCGCTACAATCCGGCCGCCAGCTGCCCCGGCGTGACCGGGCGGGTCAGCAGCTGCCGGAACACCGCCTGCGGGTCGCCCGCCTGCATCGCCTCCCGGACCAGCCGGCCGCCCACCGAGTAGGTGTAGACGTAGGCGCGGCCCGCCGGGCTGCTGATGAAGCGCAGCGTCTGCCGGGCACGTTCCTCGGTGCTGGCGCTGTAGGTCATCAGGTACTCCAGCACCTCCGCTTCGGGGCGGCCCTCCTGATGCAGCAGCCACGCCGCGTTGCCGCCCACCCCGCTCAGCTGCTCGCTGGCGCGCGCGCTGTGCAGCCAGGCGGCCACGTCGCTGGGGTCCAGGCCGGCTTCACGGCTCAGCTCGCCGGTCAGCCAGCCTTCCACTTCCTGCTCCGGCATCACGGCGTGCAGCGCGTTCACCGCGATGCCCTCGCTCACGACACATTCCGGCGCGCTGATCAGCTGCAGGGTGTGCTCGGCCCAGCCGCGCTCCCGGGCCAGATGCAGCTCCTTGAGGGCGTGTTCGGTGTGGTGGCCGGGGTAGCCCTCGTGGGCCAGCAGGTCCGGCAGGCTCGGCAGCAGCACCGGCAGGTCGGTGTTGATGTCGATGCGGCTGCGGAAGTTACCGAGCGGCCAGTTGTAGCCGCTCCACGGCTGGTTGCTGACCAGGCCGATGCTGAAGTCCTCGTCGTCCGGCAGCGGCAGCAGCTGGCGGGTGCGGCGGCGCAGCGTCTCCAGAATCGGGGCGCTCATCCGCAGGATGTCTCCGTGCGGCAGCGCCACCCGCTGGCGTAGCTGCTCGCTGCGACCGGTCAGTGCGCCGCTGCCGGGCAGAGCGGCGTCCAGCTGGGCCAGCGCCGCTTCAAAGGTGGCTTCCGGCACCCGCAGCGGCTCAATGTCAAACAGGCGGCGCACCTCCTCGCTGTAGGGCAGCCGCTCCCCGGCCAGCAGCTGAAGGGTGGTGTGCATGGCGCGCGCCTGCGCCTCCAGAAACGGACGGCGCTGCGGGTCCGGCTCGGCGGCGATCAGGGCGTCCAGCTGCTGCGCTTCCTGCTGGAGCGTTTCGAGGCGGCGCAGGCTGTGGTCGGCCCACTCGGCCGGGCCGCCGTAGCCGTCGATGAAATAGCCGCCCTGCTGCTTGACGTGGGCGTCGAGGCCATGCGCGAGGCGGACGTAGGTGGCGGCGAGCGGATCTGTGGACGGCGCAGTCATGCGGGCAGCATACGGCAGCGCTCCGGGAGAAGGCTCTACGGACACCTCAGGGGCGCCTGGGCAGGGTAAAGCCGAACACCGCGCCCTCGCCCGGCGTGCTGCGGGCGAACACCTGGCCGCCGTGCCGCGCCACGATCCGCCGGACGTTGGCCAACCCCACGCCGGTGCCCTCGAAGTCCTCGGCGCTGTGCAGCCGCTGGAACACCCCGAACAGCCGGTCCTGATACCGCGGATCGAACCCCACCCCGTTGTCCTGCACCGACACCGACCACGCGTCCGGCTGATCCTCCGCCCAGACGGTCACCTGCGTCTCTTCCCGCGTGCGGCTGTACTTCAGGGCGTTCGAGAGCAGGTTGGTCAGCACCTGCCGCAGCGTGTCGCGGTCCGCCATCACCACCGGCAGCGGACGGATCACCCAGCGAACCGGCCGGTCCAGGGCCTCCGCTTCCAGGGCCGACCGGACCTCGTCCAGCAGGGCACCTAGGTCCACCGGCCCGAGCCGCAGGGGCAGGCTGGCCGTGCGCGCGAGGTCCAGCATCGCGTCAATCAGCGTGTCCATCCGCAGGGCCGCTTCCCTCACCACCTGCAGGTAGCGGGCCGGTTGCGGGGCCAGATCGTCGCCCAGCGCCTGACCCAGCAGCCGGTTGAACGCCAGCACGTGGCGGACCGGGGCGCGCAGGTCGTGGCTGAGGCTGTAGGCAAACGCCTCCAGCTCCTCATTGGCCGCCTGCAGCTTGCGCCGTTCCTCCGCCAGCTGGGCCACGCTGTGCGCCCGCTCCAGGGCGAGCCCCAGGCTCTGCACCACCGTCTCCAGGGTGGCCTTGTCCACCGACGTCCAGGGGCGCCGCTCGAACAGCACCACCACGAACAGGCCGACCGGCGCGTCATGCACCAGGACCGGCACCGTGGCGGTGGACCCGATGGCCTCGCGCTGCGCCTCGTCCAGCGCTTCTCCGCCCCGCTCGAAGGCCCCCTGGTACACCGGCTGCCGGGTGGTCCAGGGCTGGACCAGCTCCCGGGTGTCCTCGACCGGGATGCCCCGGTTCACCAGCGCCTGCAGGGCCGGATTGTTGATCGCGCCGTGCTGCGAGCGGGCCTGCCAGAAATTGTTCTCCGGTTCGTAGTAGACCGCGTAGCCGTCCGGCAGCAGCGACATCACCACCTCCTGCGCCCGCCGGACCAGCGGAATGCGGTCGGTCTGGAGCGTGAGGTCCCGCGTCAGGTCGACGAAGGCGTTCATCGCGCGGGTGCGCGCTTCCAGTTCGGCCTTCTGCCGCTGCAGGGTGGTGGCGGTCGCCGTGCGCTCGAAGGCCAGACTGAAACTGCGCCCGATGGCGCGCACCAGCGCCTTATCACGCTCTCCCCAGACCCGCAGCGTCTGTACCCCGAACACTAGGCCGGCCTGCACCTCCCCGTGCACGGTCAGCGGATAGAACGCCACCTTGCCGAAGGTGGCGTTGCCGAGCAGGGTGCCCGAGTTCTGGTCCCAGTGGTCCACGAACACCACCTCGCCGCTGCGGATCGCGTGCTGGGCCGCCGGATGCGAGGGGATCTGCCCGGTGGTCGCGTTCCCGATCAGCTCCGGGTTGACGGTCCCGGTGTAGGCCTGCAGGGTCCACACGTCGCCCCGCGGCTCGTAGTACCCCACCACCGCGTGAGGAAAGCGGGTCGGCAGAATCGAGAACGCCAGCTGCACCAGGGTCGGCAGGTCCGTCGCGGCGCTGACCGCCTCGGTGAATGCGGCGAAGGTGCTCAGCGCGTTGCGTTCCTCATCGCGCTCCCGGGCCACCTCCGCCCGCCCCAGCGCCAGGTTCAGGCTGCGCCCCACCGCCTCCACCAGCGCCCGGGCCCGCCCGGTCCAGCCGCGCTCCGGAACGGCGAGCGCCAGGACACCCCGCACCTCACCGTTCAGCTGCACCGGAAATCCGACCACCGTCCCGTACTGCTCGGTGTGGTCCAGGTGACCGTCAGGGCCGGGCGCCTCGCGGACCACCACCTCCCGAACCCGCAACAGCTCGTTCACCAGCGGGGTGGCGGGCACACCCTGGGTGACCAGCTGCAGCAGCTCCGGGCTCAGGTTCGGGCTCCAGGCACGCGCTTTCCAGCGCTCGCCCTCCGGCTCGGAATAAAGGGTGCTGCTCCCCGGAAACCGGGCATCCAGCACCGCAATGGCCTGCCGGGCCAGCTCACGCACATCGGTGATGGCGCCGACGGCCTCGGTGTATTCGACGAAGGCGTCCAGGGCGTAGGCATGGTCGTCGACCTGAGCGTCAGGACGTCCCGGGAGCGACTGGGGCTCGGCCATGGCTGCACGATACCTGCTCATCCACCGCTTTGGGTGGGCCGTGCCACGGAATTCGCCCGCTGAAGTGGCAGTGCTTACGTTTGGTGAAGCCAGCGGCGGGGGGGAACCCGGGAGCCGGGCCGGACGGGCTGTGGAGGACGAGGACCGGCCCTGCTCGTTTCCATGAAGGCTCGTTGGAGCTGGCCCTGAAGCCGTCCTTTCTGCGCGTCAGGATGTGGGGGGGGCGTCCCGGACCAGCGCCACATGGAACAGGTATTTTTCGTCATGCGGGTCGTCGGACGACTCGGCAAAAAAGGTCGTGATGGTCTGTTCGAGCTGTTCCTTGAGCGCCTGGGCCTGGGCCCGGCTCAGCCGCATCACCCCCCACTCGTTGAGCGGGAGGGTGGGCATGGCCGCCGGCGACGCGTCCATCGCCCACGCCGGTACCAGATCCCGGTGCAGCAGGTCGCCGTTGTTCAGATACACGTGGAAGGTCCAGTCGTCGGCGACCCGGCGGTATTCGCGCGCAAATCCGCGCAGCATGCGCTCCCAGGCGGAATGGTCACGGCGGTCGAGCATGTCTTCAAACGGCATGACGGAGGTGGGGTCCATCCGGAACCGGGTGGCGACCGCCCGGTACCGGGCCGGACGGTCCTCGCCCACCCGCTCGAGCAGCCCCCAGGCCAATGCGCGCTTGACCCAGTAGTTCAGGGCGCTGGGGCTCACGTCGGTCATCCGGGCCACCTCGGCCACCGTGATGGGGCCGCTCATGAACGGCGCGAACAACCGCAGTTTCGCCAGATCCAGAAACAGATCCATGGCCTCGGAAGACGTGACGGTAACATGGGTCACTCAAAAAGTCTACCCGTTATTTTTTGGGAGCCCCACCCTATTCTGGGCCTATATATACGTTTTGCCTGGAGGTGACCATGAATTCAACGCTCCGACGCTCTGTCCTGTGCCTGCTGCTGGCCCTGGGCAACGTGTGTGGCCAGCTGCATGCGGCTGCCACACCCACCGCCCTGGGCCCCACCTGCAGACCTCCTTCCTGCAGTCCCTTTTCGCAGCAGGCCTGACGCCCACCCCACCGTCACCGTCGCCGTCCGCCCTGTGGCGGCGACGGTTCACTGTGCCGTTCCAGCCCATTTCAGGAGACCCTATGCGCCATTCACTGCTGCCTGCCGCCCTGCTCCCCGTCCTGCTCGCCGCCTGTGGCGGCGGCGGAAGCCCCACGACCCCCCCGCCCGGGACCGGGCAGGGCTCGGCCCTGACCACCCGACTCGGTGCCTGCGCGGTGGTCAACCAGAGCGCCGACCCGGCCGCCAGCAGCTGCCTGACCGGAGCCTACACCGGCAAAACGCTGTCTGGCGCCGAGTGCAGTCTGACGGTCCGGGCCGACGGCGGCTACGACTACGTCAGCCCCACCCTGACCTATACCTTCACCGCGACGGCCCAGGCCACCCGCGTGTTTGGGCACAACAGCATCGAGGGGAGTCATCAGGTGATCTGGCTGATCAACGATCCCATGACCGCCAATGAACCCAAGGAGCTGAACTTCGAGGCCCGCTGGGGTGCCAACATCGCCGCGCCGAAGCTGGAGATTGAGGCCATGAAGCATCTCAATGGGGGAGGCTCGGTGTCCTCGACCTGCAACGTGCCCCTCTGATCCTGAACCCTGCTGCCGCGGCGGCACAACGAGAGGCTGGGATGCTCTGCATCCCAGCCTCCCTCTGAAGTTCAGAAGCGCCCGGTGGCGAATTCTGTCATGAGCTGCGGCGCGGCGCTGTCGAAGCCCACCAGGTCCAGCATTCCGGCGTCCGCCGGGTCGGCGATACTGAACCGTGTGGCGGTCATCCCGACCACGATCAGCCGCGCGGGAATTCCCATCCGCTCGCGGTACTGCTGCAGCGCCACCGCCGGGTGCACCGCTCCCGCCCAGGTCTCGTTGTCGGTGTACACCACGAACACGTCCGCCTCGATCCGGTTGCGGGCGGCCCACAGCATCGGCAGCGCGCAGTCGGTGCCGCCCATCGGGATCTTCTGCATCGACGCCACCGCGTCGTCCAGCCGCGTGCGGGCAGAAAACTTCAGCGGGGTCAGGCCCGGCTCTCCGCCGCCCCACTTGCCCCCCGTCCGGCCCTGAACCGCCGAGAAGGCCAGCGCCGTGGACCGGGCCTCGGTCCGGGTGGTCACCATCGCCATCGCGGCGGTGCCCAGCCGGGGGGTCAGGCCCGGCACGCCCGCGATCATGCCGCTGTCCATCGAGCCGGACACGTCGAGCCCCAGCACGAACCGCTGGTTCGCCGGCTCCACCGCCGCGAAGGCCAGCATGAACGCCTGGTCCAATGCGTTCACGATCTGCGGCACCACGGTCCACGTGCCACTGCCTTTCACCCCGCGGCCCGCGCGGTAGACCAGCAGGGCCTTCAGCACGTCGATCGGGTGGACATGGCCCCGGCGCAGCGCCTGGGGGTCCGTGAGGCGCTCCACCACCTGCTGAATCACGTTCCAGTTCCCGGGAACCAGCAGGCCCACACGGGCGAGGTTGCCGAGGTTGCGCAGCGTCCAGGTCAGGCCGTTCGTCTCCAGCGCCGCCCGGTACACACCCGCGCCACGCACGTGCGTCGGGACCGCCTCGATCGGCAGGCGGTACTCGCGCATCAGCTGGGCGGCGTCCGCGTCACTGCCCGCCCCCTGGGCCAGCAGGTGTCCCCGAATGACGCGCAGCGCCTCGTCCGTCACTTCGCCGTCGTCCAGCACGCCCCTCACCATGAAGCGCAGCACCGCGTTGCGGGCCGGGTCCTCGGCCTTCGGGTGCGCGAGCCGCAGGACGTCCGCGTGCGACCAGCCGTCGCGGGCCTTATACTTCACCGCCCACAGGGCCAGCCGGTCGAGGGCGGTGTTCAGGTACAGGTCCGAGATGCCCTGGCGGGTCAGGCGGCCCCAGCCCCCGAACTCCTGCAGGAAGGCCAGAAAGTGAAACAGGTGGGTGCCGGTCCGGGCCACCTGCGGCAGCGCGTTCCAGGCAGCCTTGCGGGCCGGGAGGTCGCCGAGCTTGGCCACGGCGGCCAGCGCCAGCAGCGCCGGGTCGGCCTTGGGAGCGCGGTTGCGCTGCGCCACGTCGAGGATCAGCTGCACCGCCTTCATCCCGTGCTCGCGCACGAAGCGCGTCACGAAGTCCGTTTCCAGCCGCGTCTGCGCCCGCTCGTTCACGTAGTAGGTGCCGCCCTCCGTCCCCAGGATCAGGAACCGCAGGAAGCGCGCCTCGTCACTGACTTCGAACACGAAGCCGCCCGCGTTGTTGCGCACCTGGTCGAAGCGTCCGGGGAGCGGCTCGCGCTGGTTCACCCGCTGCGGAGCAATGGCCTTCAGATAGTTCTTCATGATGTGGCCCTCCTGTCCAGGGCAAAGCTGGGGGAAGAAGCGGGTGAGCCGCTTCCCCTCCATGTCTTGTGATGTGCCGCAGTGCGGCGCTGGTGGAGCGGGCCGGATTCGAACCGGCGACCTGGCGATTAACAGTCGATAACCCTCGAACGTCGGCCCGTCGGGCAAGGAGTGCCGAGGATGTCCTGCTCTACCACTGAGCTACCGCCCCACACATTGATGTGTCCGGAAAGGGCCGGACTCCCGTCATGCTGCGCGCCCCGGCCCGCCGGACGGGCGAAGCGCTGGAGCAGGTTGAAGGACTTGCACCCCCATTTCCCGTGTGGCACACGGACGTCCTGCTGTTGGACGAAACCTGCGAGGAAGGGTGGGGCTGGGCGTGGTCAGGCCGCAGCGGATGCGAGGGTGCCCCCACAGCGCTGCCGGTCCTGACCGTTCACCACACCCGATATTGGATGGCCCTCCAGGGCTCGAACCTGGAACCTTCTCGTTCAGAGCGAGGTGCTCTCCCACTTGAGCTAAGGACCAGAGAAAGGCTCCGGACAAGGGATGACCGACGGAGTTGATCCGTTCGAGGGAGAACCATCGGTCTTCGGCCCGGAGCCGAGGAGGGACAGGGGAGGACTTGCACCTCCGCGAGATGAACCGTTCACTGCTTCCGCTGCTTGTTCACCTGTCCGTGGGGTGACTGCTGGGAGTTGAACCCGAGATCTCCGCGCCCACAACGCGGCGTCCTGCCCTTGGACGACAATCACCACAACAACTCGGCCAGCGCGACGGCTGGCCGAGGAACGCGGGCAGAACCGTCAGGAAGGTTGTGTCTTGAGGGAGAAGCATGGAGCGTGGCCTTGACGACCGCCCTGATTCAAGCGGGCATGCCGGGTGCGGCTCGCCTCGCGGTCAGGATGTCGGGTTGCGTTCGTCATGGGAATCACCTCTCGAGGAGTCTAGTCGGCACGAAGTCGCACCACATGCGCCCATCGGCCTAGCGTGTCATACGCCGTGTGGACGGGGACCTGTGCCGGGCGGAGCAGCGCCTGGTCCCCACTCAGGTGCTAGCCTGAAGCCCTGACTGATCGAGGTCAGCTTCCTTATGCGAATCCCCCTGCCAATCATTGGTTTGAGTGTCGTTCTTGCCGCGTGCGCTCCGTCCATCACTGTCACGTCGAGCGATCAGGTGTCGAAGCCCCGGCTGCAGACGCAGGTGTACGAGGGGGCTGGAACGGGCGTGCTGTCCAGTGCCCGGTACCGTATGGCCCTGAACGTCGATGCCGCTGGCGGAAGTGCCAATGGCGTGTTCTACAACCTCACTTCAGGGAACAACTATGCCGTCCAGGGAGCGTACGTCCCCACAGCCGGTGGCGCGGATATGGCGCTGAAGCTGTACACGGATGTCGGCGGCTCCATTTCGGCGTCGGCCGTGGTGAGGGACTTCCGGCTTGGGGCGGAGGCGAAGCAGGCAGGTGAGCTGACGGGCATGCTGCGCGGCGTGGAGTTCAGCGGCAAGCTCCGGCTGCTGACGGGCAGCATCTCGGTTCAGCTTCACCGCACCGAATAACGAGGGAGAACATCGGCGGCCGGTGGCTCAGCACTACGGCCGAGATTTCCCGCGCAGCCATGTGTCGGCGAACGGGCGCCCTCCCCTCGCCCTGCGGAGTCCCGGCCGTGGCGGCTATGGCAGACTTCGAGGCATCGCCAATGGACGATCAGGTGGCCAGAAGGTTCAGGAAAGGGCATTCTCGGTGTGTGGGTCCCTCTCCACGCCAGTCTCGTTAAGGTTGAGCGCCGCCCGTGCCCTGCGCCAGGGCCTGAATCGCCTCGTCGAACAGGACCTGTCGGCGGGCCTGATACTCCCGCTGGGCCTGCTGCTGGGCAGCCGCCAGCCGGGCTGGGAGCGCAGTCCGGGCCTGCTGATAGCGCCGGTCGAGCTCCAGGTGCAGCGCAGCTTCCACGACGTAGGTCAGCCGGTAGCCCTGGGTGTCCTCCGCCAGCGCCGCCGGGGGCCAGGCATGCGGCGCCAGCTGCCGGATCAGGTGGTGGTAGAGGGTCAGCTCTTCGCGGCTTCTGATCAGGACCGTGTGCGGACACGGCAGCCCGGCCCGACGCCTCAGGTCGTCCAGTGAGGCGCCCGGCGTGAAGCTGCCGTCCAGCTGATGCAGGCCGATGCCCGCCTTGGCCAGCAGCTGGGCCAGCAGCGTCACAGCCTTGTCGCGCTCCCCCGGATACGGGCTCGACAGGGCCAGATGCAGCACCCGCTGGAGTCGGAGGGTCTGGTCGCCGGTCACGGAGTGGCGCCTTCCAGCCGCGCGATGGCATGGCGGCGCTGTTCGATGTCGCCCAGAACCTGCCGGGCCTGCTGGGCGGTCGCCGCCTCGACCTGACGCCAGATGTGCAGGTCGGCCGCGACGCGTGCGATGTCGGTGCTGAGCTGCTGCAGCAGCGTCCCTGCCTGATGGTCGAGGGTCTGCTGCAGCTGCGCCACGTCTGCCGGCGGCACCTGGGCCGGATTGAACTGGAAGAACTGTGTCTGGGCGCGTCGCCACTCCAGCAGGTCACGCGCCCGGCGCTGGCCGATGCCGGGAACGTAGCGCACCTGCGGGCCGATGTCATACGCGGTGCGCACGCCCGCCCGGTGCAGCGCCGTGATGGAGGAAGGGCCGATGCCGTTGACCAGTCCTGCCGTCAGCGGCTGCCGCTTCAGGTACTGGGCCAGAGCCGCCTCGCGGTGCTGCTCGACCAGCCGGTCCAGCGCCGGCTGCTCCTCGGCGGCCAGCGCCAGGATCCTGGCCCGCTGCGCCTCGAGCGGCGGCAGGGCGGCGCGGTACTTCGCCACGGCGCTGTCGGTCTGCAGCAGCCCCTGCAGGGTCTCGAGCCGGGCCTCCAGCGACGTGATGTCCGCCTGCAGCTGCCGCACCAGGGCGCGGTGCTCGTGGCGATGCGTGTTCAGGGCCTGCCGATGCTGGGCCCGCAGCGCGCGTTCGTGCGCGGCCTTCACCTGCCTCGGCCCGTTGGTGCTGAACAGCAGCCAGGCCAGCAGGGCCAGCCCCAGCGCCATCCAGAGCGGCGCGCTGTACCACAGCAGCGCGCTGGCCCCGCCGAGCAGCAGGACGGCGGTGAAGCGGCGGGTGCGGGCCGCCTGCAGGCGCTGCGGCGGTGGCGGCGAGAGCTGCAGGACCGGCGCGGCCGGCACGCTGAGCGGCAGCACCGGCAGCAGCAGCGGTGCGGTGACCGGGGCAGGCGCGGCCGGCATTCCCAGCGCCTGCAGGCCCTGCCAGACCCGGTTCAGTTCGCGCACGACATCCAGCCGCTTGGCGCCGGCCGACACCCGGCTCTTGGTGGTGGCCGCCTGGGTGGTGGCGCACCACGGGCAGCGTTGGCCGCGCACGTGGCGGTGGCTGATGTCCTGCGGGCAGCCGGTGAGGCTGCGGGCCAGCTTCGCCAGCGCCCGGTCCCACTCGCCGGCCGACGGGCGGCCCCGGACCTCCGGCGCGAAGGCCCGCTCGAACAGACGGGCCACCTCTGGCGTCAGGTCCGAGAGGGTCAGCGTCTGCGGCGGGGGTTGGACGCCGCGTGGCTGTCGGGCGTACGCGAACTGGTGGGCCCGGATTGCCTCGGCAGGGGTGGGGGTGGCGCCGCTGGCATGCACCCCGGAATACGGATGGCGGCCCTGGAACAGCAGCTGAAAAATCATCACCGCCAGGCCGAACAGGTCGTGGTTGGCGTCGCGCACGAAGGTCCCGAACCGCTGGCCCTGCAACTCCGGCGGGGTGGTATCGGCGGTGCCGACCGGGCAGGGAAACACCTGCTGCCCCCAGCGGATCTGGAACGAGTCGGTGTCGATCAGCCGCACGGTGCCCTGCGGCGAGACCATCAGGTTGCGGCTGCTCACGTCGCCGACCACGTGGCCGCTCAGGTGCATCACCGCGAAGGCGCGGGCCACATTGCGCGCCACGTGCACCAGGAAACTCCAGTCGGTGCCGGGAAAGTACTTGCGCCGCGAGGCGGGGCCGAACAGGTCGTGGATCTCGCGGTACTCGTCGGGGCTCACCAGCGGCATCAGCAGGCCCTGAATGCTGCCGCTGCGGTCGCGGAGCAGGGCGCTGGGCCAGGCGCTGATGCTCAGCACGTCCGGCCGGCACGCCTGCACCTGCGCTTCCAGCTTCTGCACGTCGCGGCGGCTGGGCGCGTTCAGGTACACCTTGGCCACCAGCTGCGGCTGCCCCCGCACCCGGTAGACGGTGCCCTGTCCGCCCACGCCGAGCGGCTGGTCCAGGGCCACCGGCCGGCCCTGGCCATCCAGCAGGGCCAGCTGGGTCATGCCGGGGCCGCTCCCGGTCCGGTCAACAGCAGGTCGGCGGTGTCGTCGTCTGGTTGGGTCGGCTCGGGCTCAGGGGCCATCGGCCGGGCCACCCGCCGGCTGGCCAGCACCAGGGTCTTGTCGTCGTTGGTGCGGGCATTCAGGGCCGGCGAGTTCAGGAACTGGTTCAGGGCCGGCTGCAGCGCCCGCTGCCCCGTCTCGCCAGCGTCGGGCGCCGCCTCCAGGGTGCCGAACAGCGGCGCGAAAAACGGCGAGTGCGCCTGCCGCTCGCTGAAGGCCAGCGCCAGCGGCTGCAGGCCGTCGGTGATCAGGCTGACCCGCTGCACCTCGCCCTCGACCAGCCGGGTGTGAATGTGCGGCTCCGGCACGTCGGTGACGAAGTACGTCTGGTTGGCGTACTCCCCGTTGTCGGGCCAGAACACCACCTCGAAGGGCAACGGTTCGGTGTCCGGGGCCGGCAATGCCTGGGTGACGATCGCCCCGTCGCCCACCTGCAGGAACCAGGCCCAGCCGGGCAAGACGGCGGCCAGCAGCAGCGTACATGCCAGGTCGCGCAGGCCGCAGCCCTGCTCCTCGGCGTGGGTGGTCAGCAGCTGCCGGAGCTGCTGCACCACCTCCTCCCCGAAGTGCTGGTCCGGGCGGACGTCCGCGTCCGCGAAGCGCAGTTCCAGCAGCTTGAGCGCCTCCTCGCAGACCAGCCGGCTGCCCCGCTCGGCGTGCCGGGCGCTCCCGGCGCCGTCGCTGGCAGCCAGCAGCAGCAGCGCTTCGTCCTGGGTGTTGACGGCCTCGCGCACCTGATGGGCGTCCTGGCAGGGGAGACCGTGTTCGACGTGGGCGGTGCCGCGGACGGAACTGGAAACGTACCGCCACGCGGAGGCGGTCATATCTCCGCCCAGCCTTTGGGGCTCGCCAGGGCGACGGCGTCGCCGGGGGTGCTCTGCGACACGCTCTTCAGGCTGGCCGACAGCCACTGGAACAGCTCGCGGAACCGCACGCCGGACAGGGCCAGCGGCGCGCGCGCCGGATTCAGCTGCTCCAGCATCTTCATGTCCGCGCCGGCCACGCCCACCGAGAAGAAGGCGAACGATTTGGCCGCCTCGCCCCGCTGCACCTCGGCGGCGGCGCTCTGCCATGCGTCGGTGGGCGCGCCGTCGGTGATCAGGAACACCCACGGCCGGTAGAGTCCGATGCCGTTCTGCCGGATGGTCTCCTTGCGCTGCCGCAGCAGCTCCAGGCCGCGCTTCACCGCCTCGCCCAGCGGGGTGGAGCCCTCGGCCTTCAGCTGCGGCGCCTGGAAGTGCTCGGCGGAGGTAAAGCCCAGCACCTCGCGCACAGGACCGAAACTGACGATGGCGATCTCGCAGCGTTTGGCGGCCAGGCTGTCACTCGCCAGGTCGCGCTGGAAGTCACGCAGCCCTTCGTTCAGCTGCCGGATCTTCTCGCCGGACATGCTGCCGCTGTTGTCGAGCAGCAGCAGCACCGGACAGCGCGGTTCCGGGTTGTCGGCGAATTCGGCCAGACCGAACGACAGCTGGGCATACTCGGAGTCCGTCATGCCCCTCACTATGACACTGGAGTCTGTGTAGTTCCGGCGGGGACAGGAGGCCAGAACGGCTCTGCCCTGACCGAGACTTCCGGCAGCGGGGTCAAGGGTGTTTGGGCACGACGGCCACAGAAAGATCGGCATTCCAAGCTGAGATGCCGATCTCGGTCAAGTGCTTCAGGACCACCGCTCAGTCGGATTGCCGACCGCGCGTCAGCGGTACCCGGATCCCCCCGACGACGAGATTCACGCCCTTGGTGGACCGCCGGGTCTTGGAATCGTCCGCACGCGTCTGGGGCGTCCGGATGAAGTTGACAGTCCTGGCGGCGAGATCGACGTCGCTGCTCTGCCAGCCGACGGCCGTCCAGGCCCGGGCCTGTGAATGAGTAACGTCATTGGCCCACCAGGCGCGGTGTTCCTGGGCAGAGTCGGGGAGCGGGAAGCCCAGCAGCTGTTCGATCTGAGTGAACGTCAGGTGGAGCGAGGGTCGATCCTGGGCGTTCAGATGGTCAGCCAGCGGTCCGTATTTGCCCTTAATCGGTGCTACGGAAACGGGAAGCGGGCTGGTGGAGTCTGCAGCGTTAAGCAGGTGCATAAAAGCCTGGAGCACCTCCTGAGGCTGGGCAGGGGTCGTGGTTTCAAGGTTAAGCAGTAGCGTTTCGCCGTCCTTCAGTTGCACAGTCAGTGTGTTCATGCAGACACTATGTCCCTAGATAGACCCTAAAGTCAATAGGGATAAAGGGGGACAATAGGAGTCCGGTTTGGCGCATGGCCTGCGAAAGAGGGATTTATCTGGGTCTGCATGCTCCCCAGGAAAAGGGACTCCCTTTCAAGTTGGGCTCTGGGCTTCTTCCCTGGAACTGAGGTTGACCACGCTCACGCCAAGAAGCCGCACCCGGTGCCCCTCGAGGAGTTCCGGCGTCAACACCTCGGCGGCGCCCTGGGCCAGCTCAGCGGCGGTTGCCAGGGGTTCATCTCGCGTGCGGTGGCGAGTCACGGTCGTCCCGTCCTCGTATCGCAGTTTCAGGACCACCGTCCGCCCGACATACCCCCGCTTCGAGAGCCGCGCCGCCACCTGGGCCGTGATTCCCGGCAGTTCCGCCAGCAGCGCCTCACGGGTCTGAACATCACGCTCAAAGGTCTGCTCCACGCCGATGGACTTCGGCTCCCGGTGAGCTTCCACAGGGCGCTCGTCCACTCCTCTCGCCAGGTCGTACAACCGGGGGGCGAATTTTCCGGCGCCTAGGATGGCCTGAAGTTCAGGCAGCGACCTCGCACGCAGGTCCGCGCCGGTGTGGATCCCCTGCGCTTGGAGTTTTCCTGCAATCACCGGGCCGACGCCGAAGAACTCCTCCACTGGCAGGGCGGCGAGCAGGGCGTCGACCTCCTCAGGGTGGATGACCGTCAGCCCGCCGGGTTTATGCATGCCGCTGCCGTACTTGGCGAGAAACTTGTTCACCGACACGCCGGCCGAGCAGGTTAGTCGTGTTTCGGCCAGGATGTCCGCCTGAATGCTCCGGGCCAGCGCCTCGCCCTGCGCCAGTGCCCGCCCTTCCTTCGTCATATCGAGATATGCCTCGTCGAGCGCGAGCGGCTCGATCTCCTCGGTGTATTGCGCAAAGATGCCGTGAATCTGGGCCGAGACGGCGCGGTACACGTCCATGCGTTGAGGAATCAGGACGATGCCGGGGCAGCGTTGTCGGGCCAGGTGGACGGGCAGGGCGCTGTGGACACCAAAGCCACGGGCGACATAGTTCGCTGTCATGACCACGCCCCGTCGGCCCGGCACGATGACGGCGACGGGTTTTTCTGCCAGGTCCGGCTGATCGCGGATCTCGATCGAGGCGTAGAAGGCGTCCATATCCACGTGCACCACGAGACGGGTCATAGGCCTATTGTCACTGAAGCGATGCTGTCGGGTAGGCGGAGGAGACGGTCTGTGTGTTAAGGATTCTGATGGGGAATACCAGCCGATCGTTCCACTGTACCCAGCCCGGAGACGGCCGCCATCGTGATCCATATCGGTCATCGGAACGAGCTCACGCTGTTCCAGTGCCTTACTGAGTCAGCCCGTCCTCCAGGAACGGGAGCTAATGCGCCAGTTTTCGAGCTCAGCTTCAGAAGCCTGCACTTTTGTGTTTGCGAAAAGTGGTCACACGACAGAAGCGGTGTGTCTTTTCCCTGATCTGCTCCCGAGGTTTGCTCCCGGCCTATGATCAATAACGCGTTCTGGACGAGGTTTCCATGGTGTGCCCGAAAGGAGTTGAACTCTTGGCCTTCTGATCCGTAGATGGAAGCTGTTGCGACGCCGTTGATATCCGTTGATGCCGATCAGCGGCCTGGAGACCGTGTTGATCGCAAGTGCCCTGTCCTGGTCGTCTCCGTTGTTGGCGTTTGGGTGCTCCTGATTTCTGCGCCAATAAGGCACGCACAAGGCACGGCATCCAGCAGTTGCACTTCCGGAGACGGGGATTCGAGCGATCAGAGGCGGCGCTGGACTGCAACAGGCTGGCTGAAAGTTGGTCGGCCGCCTGGAGTACGACTGAA
This sequence comes from Deinococcus sonorensis KR-87, assembly GCF_040256395.1. Classification (NCBI taxonomy): domain Bacteria; kingdom Thermotogati; phylum Deinococcota; class Deinococci; order Deinococcales; family Deinococcaceae; genus Deinococcus; species Deinococcus sonorensis. The sequence continues at coordinate 1,377,154 of NZ_CP158299.1, forward strand.
GGCGGTCCATTAACACTTCCATGACGAGTCGAGGTTGAACGAATACGCTAGAGGCGCCCTACCTTGAAAGCCAAGGAGAACCGATGAACCACCCCCCAACTGGCAGGTGATTCAAGAAGCTGCTGAACGCCTCACCCGGCGCGGCCTGACACCTTTCTCCCGGCAGCCTACGATCCTGCCTTCCTGGACACGTTCGCTGATCATTTGATCTCGTAGCGCCAGTTGAGTTGTTTGTAGAGTAATCTATGGCCGTTCGGGGATAGTCTAAGTGGGTGAGAAAAACACTCTTGGTTTCGCTTGGACTCGCGTCCTTCTCTTTCGCAGGATCACAGAGCGCAGAACAGTTGAGGGCATCTATATCGGAGCTACAATCGTTTGCCAGTAGCGACAACACCCTTTGTAATATGATTAGCTTTGCTAACCCCGCTCTAAAAATTCTTGGTGATTATAAAATTCCCTTACCTTCGTACTTTGCTTGGGTCAAAGCAAACACTTTGTTGAAGGGTGTCTCAGGTGATGATATAAAGCCACTTGGTCAAGGATATAATCTGTATCACTTGAAAGATTTTAATGGTAGTATCAAGATGTTTGTATACACCAACGAAATCGACAAAAATAACACTGAGCTTTGCGTTACTTACGTTTTTTAGCTGGAGGTTAATGTGCTGAAAACTGAATATCTTATATAGGATGAAATTTAATTATGAAATCTCAGAAATGTATAGAAAGTGCGGTTGCGGCGGTTCAAGCGTCCATGCGGCTGGTCTGGAATGAGTATGGAAACCTGATTGATCGCAGAGTTAGCGAGCGTAGTGTTGCGCATCGGCTTGCTGTCCACCTGGAAAATTCTATCAAGGTTTCGATATAAATTGTGAGTATAATAGGAATCACAAAAAGCCAAAAACAGTCATGGTTTATGCAGAACACCTCCCAAAAAAGAAACTTAAAGAATTAGTGGATAGGATAATTAAAGCAGAGAAGATGGAGAGGCAAATTGCAGAGGCTATAATGCATTTCCGTATCAGTCCGTATCCTGATATAGTCATACATAAACGTAACAGAAACGACGAGAACGCGGTAATAATCGAAGTAAAGTATAAAGATGATGAAAGAGGGGATGAGGGCAGAGAATATGATAGAGCTAAAATTAAAGCGTTTACAGATTCAGAGCAGACACATAAGTATAAGTGTGGTGTATTTCTAGAAGTATCCTCCCAGGAAGCTATAATTGAGGTTTATAGCAAGGGACAATACGTTCTAACAAGAAGTTTTCAGCGAGGCGCTCAAATCTAATTCTTCTTGAAACCCAACGCTCCTGCTACAATCCCAGCAACTAAATCAAGCACACGATGCCGTGCATATTTTTGTAATACAAACCCGAGGTCAACGAGCACAGACAATCCGCCTGCAGACAAAGGCCTCACTGTGACCGCGCTTCGATCCAGCTGGGAGCAGGTGCTGGCAGCGCCCACCCGCGAGCCCGCGAGCGCTGGACCGCCTGGCTCAAGCACGGCGTGCTGCTCGATGGGCTGCCGGCCGTTCGCCTGAACGACATTGCGGACACCTATTACCTGAAGCTCTCCAGCGCCCACCTGCTGCTGGACGATCAGCCAGTTGCAACGCTCCACAACCCGGCCGCCACCCCACCCGTCGTGCGTGATGGGGACACCGTGTACGTGCCGGTCACGATGATCGGGAGCGTCACGTATGTCGCCGCCACGGGCGACCTCAGCGTCCCGCACAGCGCCACCATCACCACCAGCGTGAACGTCCGCACGCTCGCCCTCTCCACCCGCACCGTGAAGGACCTGCTGCTGAAGGACCAGCAGCAGAAAGCGGCCGCGCAGCTCAAGGCGCAGCAGTTGGCCGAAGCGCAACGCAAGCAGCAGGCGCTGGCGGCCGAGGCGGCCCGGCAGGCGCGGATTCAGCAGCAGGCTGCGCAACAACGCGCGGCAGCAGCAGCGGCAAAGCAGGCGCAGGTGGATCAGGCGGCCGATGCCGACGCAGCGAAGACGCTGCAGGTGGCCCAGAAGGCCGCGCCCGGCATGCCGCTCTGGGCGGTTGGGAACGGCGTGTATGGCGTCAAAATCAAGGGCAATAAACTCTTTGTTCAGCTGGTGCGCGTCGCGAACAACAAGGTGACAGACCAGTGCCACAACCAGACGCTCGACGGCCTGTACGTCACTCAGATCCTCAACACGGCCGGCACGCAGGGGGCCATGTACGTCACGTTCAATAGTGTCGGGGGCATTGGGCACGTCGCGTATACCCTCCGGCGCAGCGCGGCGCTGTGCGACTTCACGCCACTGCGCTGATGCCCCTCCACCACCCTCACCCGACCCGCCCAGCTTCCAGGCTGGGCGGGTCTCGTTTGTGTGTGCCAGCCGCCCCGCGCGGTCACCCACCTCCCCCGTACTGTGCCCCCAGGAGGCCCACGCATGACCCTCGAATCCGCACCGCCCGTCACCATCGACGAGCACGGCCAGTTCATCCTGATGAATCAGTACGCGCAGGCGCACGAGCAGGCCGCCAGCCAGGTGTTCCTGCGCGTCGCCCGCTGGATCTCCAAGGGCCGCGAGCCGTGGCTGCAGCGCTCCTCCAACCTGATGGCCGAGAAACGCTTCTGCCCGGGGGCTGCGTGCTGGCCCCGGCGAGCACGCAGCACGGCAACATCCTGAACTGCATCGTGCAGGGCCCACCGAGCACGACCACGTCATAGGCGTCTTCCAATTCTCGTCGGCCCATCAGGGCGAGCCCTTTGAACACCAGGAAGGCTTCCGGTTCGACGACACGGAGTGTCGCCTCAGCTCGCCGGCCCTGTCCTTCAATGGTCGCGTCGGAGGCGTGCTGCAGAGCAAGTCTGATGCCCTTAGAGACCGAGGAGCCGGGCCTTAGCCGCGTCGAACTCAGTTTGAGTCAAGATTCCGCTATCCCGCAGGCTTGCGAGCTTCTGTAGTTCGTCAGCCACGGAGACCTGCGGCACGTTGACGGGAACGGCCAGCACTTTCGGTTGCCGCGCCTCATGCATCCGCTCCTCAATGAAGTTGGCGATTTCGCGGGCCTGCGGTAGCAGGCTACGATTGATCTGAACGACATTCTCCATCTGCCCAGTGGCCCCAGGCCCGGACGACCGTCCCGCACCCTCGGTGGACCCTGGTACGGTGATCTGGATGCGGCCGATCAGCGCGCCGCAGCTGACTTCGACACTGGTGATCGCGTCGAAGGGATAGCTCTTGACCTTCTGGCCGAACATCGCCTGAGCGGCGTGGCCGCCCTTGACGATCAGTACCCGCTGATCCGTCACCACTAGACCCTCACCAATCACTTGAATCTCACGCATCACGGCCTCACCTGGACGAAGCGTGGCGCGAACCGCGTCTCCAAGCTTCCCCGCCATCGTGGTGTGGCCGGAGAGGGTCTGCACCGGGGCCGGCGCCCGGCCGAATACATCCAGTCGCCTGGAGAGGATCGCATGGAACTCCTTGACCCGCTTCAGGTTGGCGGCGTCGTTCTGCACGGTGAGTTCGTGTCCAGGCAGGAACGTCTGGGTGCTCTTCACCCGAAACTTCTTCACCAAGCCGGTTTCATCAAGCACAGTATCGATGATGTCGGTCAGCGGAAACGAGAAAACCTTGCCTACAGCGGCCGTCATCATGCCAGCCCGGATGAGCAGCAGTCGGTGCTCGGTCAGGATGGCCGCTTCACCCATGTTGGTCTTCACCTCGGCGAGGATGGGTTCGCCTGCCTGCAGGGCGGCGGTGACGTTGTCTCCCAATCCACCCTGGAGTTCCGTGTGCCGCTTGAACGAGGGGCTGATATCAAGGAAGTCGGTCATGGTCCCATTCCAACACGCCCGTTCTTACAAGTAGCAAACAAGTGTTGGCTCTGAAGGCCATGTCGCGTTTGTCCGTCGCTTTTGCTCAGTGGTTCTCGTCAGGGCATCCTGCTCGGCACATCCGTGCTACAAAAGACAACACAGCGGGTATCTGACAATTCCTTTTTTAGCTCTTGACTCATCCAGACATTTATTGACTGAGCTCTGGTTGATCCTATTCTCTGAACGCAAACGCTGTGCCCAGCCAATAAAACGCGCTCATGGCCACTCGACTGGTTGCAAGTGGCGTCCGTAACAGCGCTGAATACGTGCTCACGCATGTGATGGTTGAAGAGAAGTCCATGTCGGGAGGCCTGTTTTTCCCGCCCAGTGGGGACGAAGGCAGTTTCTACCTCGACATCTTCGGGATCAGCCACATTCGAGAGGCTTTTGAAGAACAACATCCGATCAAGAGGCGATGGACCGAGCGTTTGTGACTTTGGATAAGAAACCGCCGGCTCAGAGTTGATCGGCTGATCTTCATCCTCGCGCCCTGCCAACATATGCGTCCGTGTGAGGACGGTACACCGGGTAGGCTAAGCCATGACGATCCTACTAGCCTTCATCTGGCTGGCCTGCAGCATCATGTTCGTTGTTGCGCTTGTCCGAGCGTTTAGGAAAAAAGGCAAAAAGCGTGTGGTAGCGTACTGGTTCATCGGCGGTTTTGCGGCGTTGATCATCTCGACAATGGTCGATCCGCCAGTTGCCAGCGAGGCGGCCAGCAAACCAGCCACTCCATCCGCAGCTGCTAAAAACGCGAGTAACGCGAAGACTACCGTGGCACCGAAACAAGATCCTAACGCAGATAAGCTCAAAACGCTTCAGAAGCTACTTCCGGACAGCTGTAAGCATGATGTATCTGAAAGATACGATTACTTGGCTGCCAACCCAGAAAATGTATTCGTCGTCGTACCTGCAACCATACGAGGTGACAAGGTGGTCATGCAGGTGAAGGCCAAGAACGTAAAGTTTACCTGCTCGCTCAGTTTGAGAAGCCAGGATGTCGCCCTGCAGTTTTCAGATTCAGCGCAAGGCAAAAAAATCGAGGCTCAGCATGAGGCAGCGATGCAGCAGCAGGCTGCTGATGCACAAGCTGCCGCAAACCGCCAGATGGTTGCAGACCAGATTCGAGAAACCTGCAACAACGTAAAGGTCGTTATTGACGCCTTCAACTGGAGTATGGACGATGACTTCGTGCACACTAATGGGCAAGTCACAAACGTCAGCGGAGAAAGCATGGACAGCCTGGAAGCGGAGATTTCGTTCTACACGGCTGACGGGACCTTTGTGAAAAGCGACGATGCCTTCCTGAAGTACGATCCGGTGCTGCCGAACCAGACGTCACCGTTTGAAGGCATCACAACTGGAAACCCGTCCATGGCCACTGCCCACATCCGAATCAAGGAAATCTTTGGTGGCGAGATCGATGCCATGGACCGCGCAACCTATAACAAGAGCTGCTGATACCAGCCATCCGACACACCGCCCCCACCGGGGCGGTTTTTTCTTGCCCTGAGAATGGTTATGAGCACCAGCGCCGACAACGCTACCTGGACATCACCACCGACGCCAGCAGGGCACCAACGATTTTAAGGAAGGGAGATGCTCAGGGCATTGGCAAGGGATGGTCGGCTACAGCTAATCCTTGACCATTCCAGGAGATGCGTTGAGTTATAGGTCCTGATGACCCTCACGTCGTTTTTTACACTGATAAAGTTCAGAGCTGTAAGTGCACGGTGACGCTGCCAGTTTAGCCGTGACGCGCTCGGTGGTTTATTTCTGGCCCCGCACACTCATAAACGCCTCCTTACAGGTGCCCGCTGCAGGTACTGGTGCATCACCCGCCACCGTCAGCTTATTGGCCGGCTTCAGCTCCCCCGCGCCTAGTTTCGTGATGATCCCGGCCAGCGGCTCGTTCGCGCCGGGTCCGGGTGACCTCGATTTATGTAGCGCTCCACCAGCGGGCCATCCAGCAGCGTGACCGCCGACTACAGTCCTTTGACCTTTCGATAACAGACCAATCCGAGCCTGCGCTTAGGTGGTTTAGAAATCGCTGGCTTTTGACCTTCTGTCGACTTCGACATCGTAGAGAGGAGAGACGTATTCAATACTCGCATACACGTCCTTGTTGTTGACGTATGGGGTGGACACTTGCAGATTGATCAGATAACCCGAATCCACAAAGAACCATCCTTTGGAGAGTTCGGCCTTGCCGTCTGCAATGTCTCTGAGGTCAAGGAACTCGTCTTTCCACTGGCGGGTGTCTGTCTCTTTGCCTCGTCCGTACTTAGAGTCGAGGAAGGTCGAATATGTGTTGTAGATGGTGATCTGCTTGGATGGGTAGCTGGGAGGCCTGAAGATGACGCTGGTCCCAACGATCTGGTCTTTGTTGTTGAACCACATCGTGATTCGCACTGGCACGTTGTCAATGACCCCGGTGAATAGCCGGTCGTTGGTTCCCTTCTGCGGCAGAGCGGAGTCGTAGACGTAGCCATGCTTCGCCATGTTGGCTTTCACGGCTGCGAAATTGCTGTACCAGACAGTATCCGCAAAGCTCGGCTTTGCAGTGGTGCTGTTTACAGCGAGTGCCGAGCCGCACAGAAGGAGTCCGACCGCCAATAGGGTTCGTTTCATGCTTGCCTCCAAGAGACAGCATGTCATTCCAGTAGACGATAGTGATGCAGATGTGACGGGTAGCCTAGATCTTCTACGCCGATCACAACATCCAGCGTCTACGCACGGATGTACAGTCCTGATCCGCCGATGTGCGTCCTGGCCATTGACCACGCCCGCCTCCTGGGCATCGTTGCGGAACTCTCGCAGGACGAGTTCCAGCACAGTCAACCTTGGCCGCCGCTACCGAACGTCCAACTGGATGGACGAAGATCCATAGACCTGATGATCGACAGCTTGGACGTGGCATTTAGGATCGCGCCGCACCCAGGTATACACACTTCAAGGCGCACGCGACGCCGGCCGTCCTAAGTGGTGATTCGGCGACACCGTTTCATCTGGAGCATGAACCGTTCCACCCGGTTCCGCTCTCGATCCTCCGAATGGATTTGGGTGGGTATCGCGCTCCAGGCACTCCACCGCAGTAAGTCGCCGTTCTTCCACCTGCGCACTGATGTTGATTGTCATCATAACGTCCCGCGTCCTGTCTGTGCCAACCTACGCCGACATCAATAGTTACAGGAAGTGATCAATCCGTAGGAAACTCACCCCCTCGCAATTCCAGCATCAAACTTTGTTGAAAACTTAACAATACACACATGCGTCTGGCTGGTGCATCGTATCTACATATGGTTTAAGGGTGAAAACTCAAGTCATAGCCGTGATGGCACTCTGTGTAGGACTCGCCGCCTGTGGAGAGCGCAAGAGCGATTCGGCATCATTCACGCCACCAGCAAACTTTGATACGACGGTTGGGTCATGCAATCCGGATTTTGCATACCCACCAGGCACAGTCTGTTCTTCCCCCACGCCCGTGACATCCGGCATGCGTCTCACCGTCGAGACCATCAATTGTCCTGCCACCATCGGTTACTCCACACCCAGTGGTGCATCGTCCTTACAGGCGACATCATTCGACAAAACGTTTCCGACAGCGTCCGGGCAGATTGTTTCGTTAGCGGCCCAGAGTACCTGCGGTGCGAGCGGCTCGGCGACCGTGCGCATATACCGCAATGGCACGTTGGTAGCATCTGACTCGAAAGTGGGGCCGGATGTAGCTCGTGCCTCCGCAACGTATTAACCCCGTGCAGAGGTTGAGTACGGCTCTTGGTCGTGGTGGCCACCTTGGTGCGATGTTGGTGACGCTGCTCGGTATAAGCACGAGTTCTGCGGCATCTTGTCAGTTGACCCCTGGCTTCTTGCTGGGATCGACAGCACGGCAGCCTAAGAGCATTTCCATTGAATGTACGCCGAAAACTACGCAGACACTGGCAGAGATAGCTAAGGAAATCCACCGAACTTACCCGCAGCTGACCCCTGTGACCGACGCGGAGGCTTACCGAGTAGCAGATTACCGGGACGGATTAAGCCTCCTCCAAAATGCTTTCGACAGAATCGACTATCAGCCCGATGTACAGGGTCGTCTGAGTGGAGGTAGTGGACGCTGGGTGATTTTCACCAGTCAAAATCACCCGACACGCCACGTCTTGGCCTATGGACTCCTGGGTGAGCCTCTCGACCGCATCTACCTTTTCTTTCTTGATGGTGAGTTGACGGATCCTGCTCACCCGGAACCAATCCCAGCACCGCCAGACGAACGCTGACGCTGGCTATCGGAGATCTAGCGCTCCATACGGCCGCACAACTGCAGACAGCCCAGTACAAATGTCGTCAGGACTTACAGCGAAATATTCAGCGGATCCCCTTGGGAGAAACGGAAGGTGACCTCCAGGGTAGCTTGGAGGGACACAGCGAGCGCTCACAAGTCTGCGACCTCTAGCTCGTTAGTGATGAAGTCAGCTAGACTGTCGTCCATCCAACCTTCCAGCTCCAGTCACTCAAGCCGTGCCTGCGGATGACCCTCAGGGCCAGGGTGTTATCCAGGTCGGCGCGCAACAGCAACCGAATGTTCTGATTGAATAGGGCTTCCACACCACTCCAGGTGGTCGTGGGCGCGGAGTCAAGGTCAACGAGCTGTTCTGGCAGATCGTCGTTGGTCACAGTAAGGCTCCTCTGGCTAGGGTCTGCCTGACGAATTAGAGCCAGAGCATGATGCAGGCGATGTGTACGACCGCAAGGAAATGCCAGCCGCGCTTGTCATACCGGGTAGCGACTGCTCTAAAGTCCTTCAGTCAATTGATGCAGCGCTCGACGAGATTTCGTTTCTTGTAGGCTTCCAGGTCATGGCGAGGCGGAGGTCCGCCCCGCTGTCCCCTTTTCAGGCGAGCCTTCCGAGCGTTTTCGCGCTCCGGACAGATACATCGAATTCCACGGGCCCGAAGGGCCCGTCGATACACGCCGGCTCCATATGCCCGGTCCATTCGTAGACTGGTCGGACGCTTTCTGGGACGACCTTTCACCACCCGTGGAGCCCGGACCGCGTCCAGGAGCGGCACGAGAAAGGTTGGATCCGAGGCTTGCCCGGCAGCCACCAGGACGGCCAAGGGTCGTCCACGACCCTCACTCAGACGTGGATTTTACTAGTGCGTCCACCTCGGCTGATCCTGAGCCATTCGTCAGCGCAGCTCCCCTTTTTTCTGCTGTAGGAACGATCTTCCTGGCCCCAGTCGCGCTCCGCTGTTCCCGGATATGGGCACGGTCCACAGCGGCCTTGTCCCAGTCGATCTCGCCGTGCTGATCTGCCGTCGCCTGGAGCATCTGGAGCAGGCGTAACCACGTGCCGTCTCTCGACCAGCGGACGAACCGGTCGTAACAGGTCTGCCAAGGCCCATACCGACGCGGCACATCCCGCCAGGGAGCGCCCGTCTTGATTCGCCACAGGATGCCGTTCAGTACCTTCGGGTGTGGCGTGTAGGGTTGGCCGCGCCTCGGGTTCTTCGGCAGCCTGGGTTGCAACGCAACGCACTGCTGCGCCGTTAGATCCGTGCGGTGCATCCCCGAATCTACGCACTTCAGATGAGTTCCGTCAGACAGACCCAAGTGGGTTCAGCGCAACAGGTGCCGCTCAAAGGCACGCAAATTGCGCTCCTCTGCGGGGGTCGCGAAGACAGCAAACACCACCTCGTCAAACACGTTGTCATACGGCCCCTGAAGCAATTGCGCAAACACTCCAGCGACATGCTCCGGATCATTTCGGAAGGCCCCGCAGCCCCATGCTCCCAGGATCAGTCGGCTGCAGCGATGATGGGCGAAAAGGGCCAGCACCAGCGCTGCGCGCTGTGCGAGCGCCGCCTCTGCAGCAGGACGAAGCTGCGCCAACTCCTGTTCGCTGAGGTTGCGGAGGTTGGGGGCCGCTGCCGTCAGGACATCAAAATGCGCGGGGGAAGCCAGCCAGGCTCCAGCGGCATCCCGGAGGATCGGCACGTCCCGAGAGAAGATCAACTGGTCGCTGTACAGTCGGTTTCCCGCCTGCTGATGAGACGCGTAATACGCGGGGTACTGCAGCAGGGCAGAGTACAGACCACTTGCACGGGCGAGACTTTCCTCCTGCGCCGCGGAACCGGTGAGGAACCCACCTCCTGGGTTGGTCGCCGAAGCGAAGTTCAGGGCCGCAACCGGCACCCGGCTCTCCGTCAGCATCCTGTGGGCGGCCGCCAGAGTGGTTTCGCGCGTGACGGAGATGCGGGTGTGGCCGGTAGCGTGTTGCGTAGGGGGCAGTTTGCTCAGCGCCTGCGTTTCAGCAGCACTGTAATGGCGTGTTCCCGCAGCGAGCCGATCCAGATCCGGCTGCAGCCAGACGTACCCGGCGGGTCCTTCATAACCGCCCTGGTTGAGGATGTCGACGATGGTGTGCGCCTCTGCGATCAGGGCCTGACGATTGATGGGGGGAAACTGGGTCATTAGCGCTTCCTTTGTAGGGTGCTGAAGATGGGAGAGGTGTGGACGTGAATACGTGCGCCGGACTCTGTTCTCTGTTCTGCGTTTCAAATTCTGTGGAACTGGCTGGTTGCCCTCCTTCCCGGTGAACTGCTCTGGCGCACAAGCGGCTCAGCAGAACGAACACGAATGGTGGAGCAGAGGAGGCACCCAGTCGGTGCTGCATGGACTGTCGGCCACGGTTCCCAGGTGACTTCTCTCCTGAAAGGGTTCGACCGGTCTCCTCACCTCCTGAAGCTCAACCGTCATCCGTGAAGCGGTAGGTGTGCCCTGCCTCCACCGCTTCCAACACGCCCTCTTCCGCCCATCGGCGCGCGTACGCCAGAAGCACCGGATAGCTGGCCCACACGCCAAACTCGGCCTCATGGTCCTGGGTGAGCTGCGCGAGCGCCCAGATGTTGATGTCGTTCATGCTGTCGCCCAGCCAGTCCCACTTGACGGTGTATCCGTCCAGGACGGCCGTGAAACCGAGTCCGTGGAAGTGGAACGTCAGGCCGGGCAGCTCCCCGACCCAGGGCACCCGGTCCTCCAGGACGTCTTCGATGTGGGCAGCTCCGTACTGCGCCTCTATCCGCCGAATCACCTCATGGACCAGGGTGTGGTAGCGCCGCACCAGTGCGCGGAACGCCTCAAGGTCGGGAGAAGGAAGGGGAGAGGGCATTCCCTCAGTGTCGCGCCGTGGTCTGAACGGACGGGTTCGGCTCTCCATGAGGTTGCTCCCTGGTGCCCTGAGTCTTTCCAGAGTCAGCTGACGGCCTGAGTTCAATACGATGGCGAGCAGCCGTCCGTGGAGAAGCTGGGGCCTGGATTCCCGTCGTCCAGCTGGGCGGAGAGGTTCGCCCCGCCGTTGTCGCTGCAGGTGTTGCCGTACCCGCTTCCGCCGGCCATCTGCTTGTAGAAAATGCCGCCCTTCCCGTTGCCCTCGAGCGTGTTCTCGTTGACGGTGGGTTGGGCCTTCCCCGTGAGAATCAGGCCGTACAGGGCATTGTTGCTGATGGTGTTGCCGACGACCTCGGGCCGGGCCTGCTCGGCGATCACGATGCCGCTCTGACGGTTATCGGTGACCATGTTGCCCCTCAGCTGCGGCTGCGCGTCGCCCCAGACGGAAATACCGGGATTGTCGTTCAGCCGGACCGTGTTGTCCTCCGCCGTGCCGGTGGTGGCATCCGAGAAGGCGATGCCGTTCGCCCCATTGCGCTCGACCGTGTTGCCGGACAGCGTGGGCGCCGCATACTCCGTCACGCTGATGCCGGCGACGCGGTTGGCCTGAATGGTGTTGTTCTGGGCCTCGCCCCCACTGTTGTCGAAGTAGGTCAGGCCACTCTGCCGGTTGCCCTGGATGGTGTTCTCGGTGATGGTCGGCTGCGCGCCTTCCTGGACGCCGACGCCCTGAAGCCGGTTGTCCTCGACCGTGTTGTGCGCGATGGTCGGCGTCGCCGCCCCGTAGACGGTGATGCCGCGGCCCCGGTTCTGACGGAAGACACTGTCGGTGATGATCGGGTGGGCCGCGCCGAACACGTGCAGTCCGTGCGCCTGATTGGCATTGAAGCGGCTGTCGGAGATCTGCCCGCCGCTCTTGTCCTTGAACAGCGCTCCACCGTCACTGTTGCCGTTGAAGCTGACCCCTTTGGCTGTGACCGTGCTGTCGTCGCTGACGTACAGGCCAAAGGCATTGGCGGTCAGCAGATCGTCAGTCAGTTCAGCATGGCCGCCCTCGGCCACCCACAACCCACTGCCGTAAGCGCCCTCCTCCGAATCCCGCCGTCCACCGGTCAGGACGACGTTGCTGGCCTCCAGATTGCCCCCGACCTGGTATACGGTCCGGGCGAAAGCGTCTCCCACATGACCGACCGTCAGGTGGCCGAGCTGGACGTTGGCCCGTTCGAGCACCAGCGTGTCCTCAGCGGAGCGGCCCAGCAGATAGGACGCCCCCTGTCCCGCACCGACGAGGTTGACGTCGCTGGTCAGGGTCAGCGGCTGATCCAGCCAATACACCCCGGCGGCCAGCGTGACGTTCCCGCCCGCCGCTAGGTGGGTGAGCAGGGCCGCAGTTTCTTCCGGGGTGTGCAGGAGGGAGGTGTGTGCCCGGCTCACCCACCCGTCCACGCTGTCCGCGCGGACGTGCAGCCAGTCGGCTTGCTCCTCGAGCACCTCCAGGTTCGTTCCAAACCGCACGACGGTACTGACGGCACTCGTCTCGTCGGGTTGGGTGCGGACGTTAAGCGACTGGGCGGTCACGACGGTGATCGGCAGGGCCACGGGCACAAGGGTCGCCGGGGTCGGATCGGCCGTGGTGGCCGACGACCCGTCGGCCACTGCAGTAGACCCTTCCAGGGCCGATGCAGGAGCTGTTGCGGCCTCGGCGGTCGATGCCGAGGTCCGGGGCCAGAGGGCAGTCAGGCCCAGCAACAGCGCCACACTGACTCCGGCGATTACGGCCACCTTCCGCCATCCTGGGGCAGGCGGTGGAGGAACTGGAGGTGGGGGCGGGGTGGGTGGGCTCGGCGGGACCGGCTCGGCGACGGGTTCCGGTTCCGCCGGAGGGGCGTCCGGCACTCTCGGCGGTGTGCTAGAACGGGCCACCCGTTCCAGCACTTCACTGGCACTGATCGCGCGCTGGGCCGGATCCAGGGCCACGGCGGCGTTCAGCGCCGTTCGGACGGCCTCTGGGACGCCTTCCGGGTACGGGGGCAGCGGCACCCCTTGTGCCCTGGCGCGCGCGGTGGTCGGCACGTGCCCGCTGGCTGCCTCGAAGAGGACGGCGCCCAGCGCGTATAGGTCCGTCTGCGGCGTGAAGCCGCCCCCACCCAGCCGTTCCGGCGCCTGGTAGCGAGGGTCGTCGTCAGTCTTCTGTCCGATGTCCTGCAGCGCCCGCTTGCTCAGCCCGAAGCGCTGCAGCCGGACCTGACCGTCCTCACCGAACGCGATCGCTTCCGGGGTGATGGCCGTATGTAGGGCCGCCTGGGCATGGGTCGCGCCCAGGCCGGCGAACAGCTGCTGTACGCAGACGGTCAGGTCGGTGGGGGAGAGCGGACCTGCTTTCAGCCGCTCTCCGAGGGATTGGTGGGGATGGTCTTCGACGACCGCATAGACCTCCTGATGCTGGTCGACCAGGTCGGTCACGCGGGCAACGGCTGGGTGACCGACCTGCGCCAGCGCGCGGGCCGCCCGCAGAAAGGCCTGTCGCGCCCGCTGCCCGGTCGGCGTGTCCGGTTCGGGAGGGCTGAAGCGCTCGATCAGCACCCGGCCCCCCCAGCTGGTCGTGGCCTGCAGCCAGGCCACATGAGGAGCAGCGTGCAGCACAGCCGTCACGGTGTAATTCCCGGCGACCTGATCGCCGGGGCTGGGGAGGTCATGCATGGGCACCTTCTGTCTTGAGGCGAAGCTTGCGTTCGTGCAGGGCCTTCTGGATTTCCGGATGACGGAGCCGGCGGGCGAAGCGCACGGCCTGCTCGCTGCTGCGCTCATGCTGGATGATGGCCACCAGCACGTTCATCTTGCCGAAGGCGCGTTGTGAGGCCCGCTCACCCTGCCGGCGCAGCCAGCCCTGGAGTGGGCCCCAATCGCGCACTCGTGGCGGGAGTCGGTTGACAAACTGCCGGGTGCGCAGCAGCCGGGCGTACCCCTCGTCGTAGGCCAGCGTCTCCAGCATGGAGGTGGTGACCTGGGGGTGCTTGATGATTGCCAGCGGCGCGTGTCCCCGATCGGCCAGCCGCTGCAGCGTCGTGGAATTCAAGTTTGGGTTGCTCAGCAACTTGCCCAGCACAAAGTCGTTGGTGTCGTTCGCCAGGTGGTGCTGGGCTTCGACCGGCAGCAACGGATGGGCGGCGGCATTGCCCCGCACGACCACCTCGCGGTGCTGTGCCAGACTCGACACCTGCCCGGCCTGGATGGCCGGATGACGCAGCAGGCTGATCAGGATGTCCTCCGGCTGGTCCGGCAAGCGGAGCATCACGGTGATGGCCTCGACCTCCAGGTCCTCCCGTTTGGTCAGCGCCAGACGGATCGTGGGATCACTGTCCAGCGCCAGCTGGCGCTGCAGACGCTCAGACAGCTGCCTGCGCTTGACCAGGGCCTGCCGGACCTCCACTTCCACGTCGCCACTCAGGGCCATCAGGGTGTCCTCAGCGGTGGCGCGGTGCCGGGCCACCTGGCGGCGCACGCCCAGCGAGTCGCTGCCCGCCAGCGCGCTTAGGGCTTCGGGGGAGGTTTCGGGGTGCTTGGCCTCGTGATACTCCATGTCGTGCAGCGCCGCGCGAACTTCTCCGTAAAGGGGGTGGCGCCGGATGACCGGGCGCAACGGCTGTTCCGGCAGTCGCCGCTGGAGCGCACCTTTCGGCGCGCTGGGGTTCAGGATCACCGACAGGCGCACGTCCTCGAAGGTGTCGTCGCTGAGCTGCTCCAGCAGGTCGGCGGGCGTGCGGGGGTGTCGGCTGAGCGCCTGGCGGACGCGGACGTCGTGACGAGAGACCTGGGCCAGCGTCGCCGCGGCCGCCTCGGGATCGGCGATCAGTGCCAGCCGGCGGACATCCGGGGCCGGGTCCGAAGCCAGCGCCTGCCGGGCCTCGGCCGGCAGGTCGTGATGCAGGGCCGCTTGTGCGCGGATTTGCGGGTGGCGGTCCGTCGCCAGCGCCTCGAGCACTTCTGGCGGTAGTGTCGGATGGCTGAGCACCGCGAGTTTCATCAGGCGTTTGCGGCTGGCCACGGCGGCGAGCAGCTCGGGCTTGCTGAGCGGGCGACGCAGGCGCGCCACGGTCGAGACCCGCGGCTGCTCGTCCGCGATCAACCTGGGCCAGGTGTGCTCGCTGGTCAGGGGATGGGCGGCCACCGCGGCCCGCACCGAGACGCGCGGGTCGGTGGCCAGCTGCTCGAGCGCCTCCGGGGGCGTACCGGGGTTGCGCGCCACCTGCAGACGCACGCTTGGCTCGCCGTCGTGCGCCAGCGTAACCAGCAGCTCGGTGGGGGCGTGCGGATGGGCTGCCACCAGCTCGCGGATCACCTCTTGATCCTCGTGCTCCATCAGGCGTTGCAGGTCGCCCGGAGTCGCGTTCGGGTTCTCCGCCACGCAGGCCCGCACCCACCAGTCGGGGTCCTGGCTCAGCTGTCGCCTTCGTTCCGGGTGCAGCCCCGGATTGCGGGCGATGGCCGCGCGGATCACCCAGTCGGGCGAGTCGATCAGCTGCCGGAAGGTCGAGTCCGACGCCGGGCAGCGTTCCAGCCGCTCCAGCAGGGTTTCCCGTGCCTGACCGTACGGGTGCTGCTCATCGAGCCAGGTGAGCCAGTGGAGCGGCACCTGCCGGGCGTGCGCCGCGGTTCTCTGGAGGGCGACATGCTCCTGGACGAGCTGCCATTCCTCGTCGGTGTAGGTCACGTCGGGCTCCCGGCTGCGGAGTTTCCGGCGGACACTCTCGACGGTCGGGGAGGGGTCGGGCTCGCTTGGAGTGGTCGGCGGAGCGCTGGGTGCGTGGCTGGCCAGCACCCCGGTCGCCCGCCAGCGCAGCATCCGCGGCACGCTGCTGTCCTGGCTGAGATATTGCGCCAACGAGAGGTCGCTGCGGGCCAGGGCCAGAAGCCACTCGGTGCCCCTGGTGCGTTGGTGCCGCAGGACGCTCCGGCTGTGGCCGGTCATCACCAGGTACCGCAGCGCCCGGTCGGTGGTGTGGATGTTCCGGGCTGCGACGTCAGCCGCCCAGGGCCCCTGCTGGGACAGCCAGTCGAGCTGCTCGGGGGTCAGGCTGGAGGGCCGCCCTTCCGCGCTTTCCAGCAGGTGCTTGAGGAGGGGCGGCATGGTGGAGTGCGTCCGGGCCGCCTCGCGGATCCTGGCGTCCGGACAGGTCGCCAGGGCCACCAGCCTTGCCGGGCTCGGAGGGTTGGCCTGCGCCAGTTCCTGCAGGGGAGTCAGGCTGGCCATATCAGTTGGTGAGCTTCTGGGCGTACTCCACGACGATCTCCACCCGCTCGTTGCGCGGATCGAACTTCACCCCGTCGAACGGCGTCTGTCCGCCGCGCGCCGCCACCGCCAGGCGGTTGGGGCTGATGCCGCCCTTGACGTAGAACGCCTCTGCCACCGCGCTGGCCCGCCCGGCCGACAGCGACCAGCGCTCGGGCGTGTTCGGCTGGGACGTCTGGGTGTGCCCCTCGATCCGGACCCGCTTCCATTCGGCACGCTCGGCGCGCAGTACGCGTGCGAAGGCCACCAGGACCTGCTGGCCGGTGGGGCTCAGCTGGTCCGTGTCCCCCAGGAACATCTGCTGGGCCGGAAACACCCAGCGCTGAGCGCCGGGCGGGTCGTTGCGCTGGGCAGGGGAGAGCAGGAGGGGCCTGGCCGGCAACGGGGCGGCCCGCACCGCGGCGACGACCCGGTCCTGAGCCTTGCGGTACTTCACCTGCTCCCAGCCGGCCTGGCCGACCGCCAGGATGCCGCCGACGAAGAACACCAGCACGAACACCATGTTGAGGGCCAGATCGCTGAACGCGATGTAGGGATTGCTGTCGGACTGAAGTCGGGAAAGGCTCATGGAATGGCGCTTCAGTCGTTGCCGGCCGGCACGGATTCGCCGCGTGCCAGGGTCCGGGTGAGCGTCTCGAAGTTGCGGTCCAGCCGGGCTCCGTAATTGCTCTGCTCGGTCCGGAACACGTCGCCGGCCTCCTCGAACGACTTGCTGGCGCGGCTCAGGCCGTCCCCCACCGTCTGGACGCGTTCCAGCAGGCGGTCGGTGTTGGTGGTGAGCGTGTCCTGCAGCCGTTCGATGGTGGTCGCCTGCTGGGTGAGGCGGTCGCCCAGCTCCCGGCTGTTGACCCGCAGCGAGGTCGCGGCTGCCTCCTGGGCCTGCACGAGGTCATTGACGCCGGTGCTCAGCCCCTCGGTCAGGGCCGCGACCGACTGGTCCATGCTGGTGAACACCTGGGAGATCTGCTGGCTGGTGTTCGCCAAGTTGCTCAGGCTGTGGTCCAGGGTTTCGCCGGCCCGGCCCAGCACGCTCTCGAGCTGCCCGGCCACCTCCTGCAGCCGCTTGTGGATGTCCTGGAAGCTGTTGCCCGCGTCGCGCAGGTAGCGGCCCATGCGTTCCATCTGCCCGCTGATCGCGCGCGGAAACACCGCCGGCACCAGCTCGGCGTGGACGAACATCGAGAGCTCGTCCTGCAGCGCCTCCTGCTGGCGTACCGCCAGGCTGTACAGCACGCCGCTGCTCAGCGAGAGCAGGATGCCCCACAGGCTGGCCCCGAAGGCGCCGCGCATGACGTTCATGGTGCTGCCCAGCGCGCGGGCCAGGTCGCCGGGATCCGCCGCGGACGCGGCATTGCGGATCGGTTCGACCAGGCTGCCGATCGAGCCGGCCAGGCCCATCACGGTACCGAGCAGGCCCGACAGCATCAGCAGGTTCGGGATGTTGCGGGCGGCCGCGAGCGGCGACTCACTGGCCGCCGTGATCGCCTGCGTGGCCGCCTGCACGTCCGGGGTGGCCAGGGTGCGGGCGCGGGTGACGGCCACGACGGCGCGGCGCACGGCGCTGCCTTTCGGGAAGGTTTCCACGGCGGCGCGCACGTCCTCCGCCGTCTCGTCGGACTCGGGCGGGTCGTCGGTGTCGAGGGCCGGCTGAAGCTTTTCGCGGACCAGCTTCAGGTGATCGCGCTCCTGCCGGCGCAGCTGGGCGGCAGCCAGCAGGGCCCGGATGAACACGAGGCTCAGCGGCAGCATGCACAGCAGCAGGGCGAGCCAGCCTTCGAGCCGCAGGTTCAGGAACGCCGAAAAGAAGTCGTTCACGGCTCAGGCCCCCGGAAACGGGCTGTACGGCATGCCGAAGGGGTGGTTGGGTTCGTCCGGGTGGTAGCTGCAGCGCAGCCCGTTGCGAATCACGTCCTCCTCGGTGGCGCCGACTTCGCCCCCACAAACGCGGCAGTAGAAGCCGTCCTGGCGGGCCGTCAGGCTCTTGGGCAGGCGTTCGCCCTGCGCCTTGTACAGGCTCTGAATCAGGTTCTCGTCTGGTGGGAAGGTCTCCAGCAGGGCCTGCCTCAGGTCGTCGTCGGCCGTGAGGTGCTGCAGGACCACCGACTGGGCCGCCTTGTCGTTCCAGTCGCCGACCGCGCGGGCGCTGCTGTTGCGCAGCTGGTCGTGCAGCCAGGTGACGTACTGCTTGCGCCCCTCGTGCGGTGTGGTGGACTGAGCGATGACGTTGCGGGTCCTGGATTCGATGTCGCTCTTGAGGTAGGTCGCGGCATTGGTCAGGCTGCGTCCGAAGGTGTCGCGCGGCTCGAAGGCCAGTTTCCGGGCCGCCTTCCCGAAGCGCGGCGGGAGCTTGCGGCGGCGCTTCTCCGGCTCCGGCGCCTCTCCGGGCTGCTGGGGCCAGTCCATCACCAGATGGCCCCCGTCCAGGCGTGTCACCCCGTGCAGGGTCGAGAGGAACACCAGCTGTTCCGCCTCCTGCAGCTTGCGGATCTCGTGGTCGTTGATGGGCGTCCAGTCGATGTCGCTGCGCTTGCGGGTGAAGTAGGTGTTGAAGCGGGTCGGCTGGCTGTAGGACAGCTCGCGCACGTCGTCGGCGCCCCGCAGGGCGAAGCGGTACCACTCCTCCAGCATCACCACGCGATACAGATCGATTCCAGGGACGACATCTGCTTGGGGATATTTACTGATCCAGGGCTGTACCGCTCTGGTGAAATCATCGGTCAGGCCAGTCCCAATCAGAAGCTTGCGACTGGGAAGCGGAGTCATTGGATCAAGTTGTCCAAGCGGCGCATTCAGCTGCAGGAATAGCTGGGCGCTGGTTGCGGCATGCATCGCTTGGCTGTCCGGGTTGAAGCTGGGACTGCGACGGTCGTAGAGGCGCCGCACCACGTCCTTCCCACCGCTGCGGAGTGTGCCTTCAAACGGCTCGACCGCGATGCGCTCCAGCTCATTGAGCTGGTGACGTTCAAAGTTGTCCTGGCCAGGTGACCAGGGACCGAGGAGCCAGTCTGGGTCGTTGATACCGGGCAGCACGCCCTTTACCAGCGCGTCCCACGAGCGGATCAGGCGCGCCGCGTGGGCTTCCTTCTGCCGGTCGTCGATGGCCAGTTCCTCTTCCTTATCGACCGTGCCGTTCGGTGAAGGCTCAAACAGCGAGACGCCGTTGACGGTCGCGTTGTCGTTCTCCAGCTTGCTGCGCTTCTCACGCCACAGGTCCGTTTGATTGGTCAGCCGCTTGCGCAGGTTGGTGAGCCGGCGGACGATGCGTTGGGTCTCCTCGTCGATGACGGTCAGGGTGCCCGCTTCAGCGCGCTGTCCACTGCCGGTGTCCTGCAGCGCCTCGCGGATCTTGGCGTTGATGCGTGCCTTCAGTTCGTCGTCCAGGGCGCGGGTCAGGGCGCCGTACAGCGGGGCCGATGCCTTCTTTTTCAGGAAGAACAGGCCCAGCAGCGTGTTCGTGCGGATCGCTTCCATCTGGTCGAGCACGCCCGATGCGCCGCCGGCTTTGCTTTCGCCCGGCTCCCATCCGCGCAGGGCGCCCAGGCGGGGCTGAACCGCCTGCATCACGTCCAGCAGCTGGTTCGGCCCCTGGTCGTAATCCAGCAGCGCGCTGGACACGCGACCCTGGATCTTCTGCAGGACGCTGTCCGCTGCCCGGCGGCGGTTGGCGTGCACCGTCCGGTGCACCAGTCCGGCCAGGCCGTCACCCGCGCGGGTTTCGAAGGCGGCGCGCCATTCCTGCAGCGCCTTGCGGGCCGCCTCCGGCTTGCCATTCCGGGCGGCGCGCATGATCTCCCCGCGCTTGGCGTCCAGCACCGAGCGGACCGACGCGCCCCCGTCGTCCAGCAGCAGGGTTTCGGTCAGGGCCGGGATGGTCAGGCCCAGGTCATCCAGCGCGAGGTCGAGGTTGCCTTCGGTCTTGCGGTCCTTCCAGCGGTCCACCGCGTGGACCAGGGTCCGGTACTTCAGGGCCTCCAGAATGCGCCGCATCGGATACTCGATGGTGGACAGCCCGAAGGTCGAGAAGGCGAAGGCGCGGCCCTGACTGACGGCGACGGGCCCAGCGTTCACCATGAACGCCATCGGGTCCGTTTTGGGCACGAAGACGTTCAG
This sequence comes from Deinococcus sonorensis KR-87, assembly GCF_040256395.1. Classification (NCBI taxonomy): domain Bacteria; kingdom Thermotogati; phylum Deinococcota; class Deinococci; order Deinococcales; family Deinococcaceae; genus Deinococcus; species Deinococcus sonorensis. Next base: position 1,397,598 of record NZ_CP158299.1, read on the forward strand.
GAACATCCGGTCTGCGATGGCCTGAGTCAGTCGGGCCAGATCAATACTTGCGGTGCTGGTGGGCCGCAGCAGGTACACCAGGTCATACGGCATGGTGTCGTTCGGGACGACCGGCGTGCCGTCGTGCTTGTCCGGGAACTTCACCGTCTTGTAGCGTTCGGTGTCGGTGTGCAGGTGGTACTGGTTCAGTTCGGCCAGGGCGTGATAGGCGTTGGTCTTCCAGATCTCGGCATCCGACTTCTGGGCGATGCCCAGCTGAGGGTGCGGCAACGTGAACATGCCGAGCGTCTTTTCCTCATCGTTCAGGATGGTGCGCAGCAGGATTCCCACGTCGCTGGCCGTGCCGCTGCACGTCCCGCCGCAGAGGGTTCCGACCACGATCACCCGCACCCCGGTCTGGCCGCTCGCCTCGTTCACCGCAAACTGAACGTTCATTTCGAGGCCAGCATTATTGGCGTTCAAAGCCGCTTTCGCCTGCGCGTCCGTGAGGTTGCGCAGCCGGGCCAGGCGCTGCGAGATCGCATTCTTGATCTCCGCGTAGTTTGGCGGATAAAGCAGGGCCAGCCGTCCGACCATCCGGATATGTCCGGCCCCTGAGTCGATGCTCTGGGCCGGTAGCTGCTGCAGCGTCTCTGCATCAGCCCACTGGCTAAGTGCGATGCTCTGCTCGTAGATTTCCGGCCGGTGCACCAAGTCTCGCCAGGCGGTTGCGGGAATGCCCAACGTCTTGAAGTCATCAGTGCCGTTGAAACGGTTGGGTTTGGCAACGTCCGTCTCGATGGCCAGGAACTCGATCCACGGCGCGCGGCGTAGCCCCCCGACCTCCCAGTCGACCCGGTCGGCCAGCGCTTCGAGAATCTCGGTGCCGGTGCTGCCCAGGCCGATCACCAACGTTTTGAAGACCCGCATGTCCTGAGCCATATCAATTGTCCTTTCCGAGGCGGCCGAAGACCGTCAGCACCAGCAGGGTGAGCAGCAGGGTGGCCACCGCGACGGCCACCAGGTAGGGAAAGTTGTTGGGGTTGAAGAGGAAGTACTCGCTGATCAGCAGGCCCACCATCACCAGCAGCAGGGCGAGCGGCATCGACTGCCGGGCGGCCTGCAGTGCCTCACGGCCACCGGCCCCGGCCAACAGGTGGGCCAGCCCCACAGCCAGGCCGTACCACACCAGGATGGTGATGGCCACCGTGATCCAGAAGTCGAGCTGAACGAAGTGTGGCCATGCCGCGTTGATAAAGGTCGTGATGTCGTTCATTCAGACTCCCTGGAGGTACGAGATGGTGAGGTTGCGCTGGACGGTGCGGGGGACGCCACCGGGGCCCTTGACCTCGCCGCTGAATTCGAGCTGCGTGTCGGGCGCCTCGGGACGTAGGCGCAGGGTGGAGGTGCTGCTGGTCGGCACCTGACCGCCGACCGTGTCGAGCGTGAACACCTCTCCGGTGGTCCGGATCTTCAGCTCCTGCCCCACCAGGGTCAGTTCGGCCAGCGGTTCCGGGGGAACGCCCTGGAGCGGGACGACGGCGATGTCGGTATCGGCGCTGTACCCGGCACCGGCCAGCACACAGAACGGCCGGTTTTTCGGCAGGTCCTGCAGGGCAAACTCCTGGTCGCCCACCCGGACGCTGCCCCGCCGCTTTCCACCGCTGCCCAGCATTCGGTAGGCTGCAAACCCTGCACCGGCCAGCACGATCAGTCCGAGGACAACACCCACCGCTCCTTTTCCGGAGGACGATGAACTGGGTTTGGCGGGTGCGGCACTGACCGACTTCAGCAGGTCCGGGCGAGGGCTGGTCAGGCTCGCGGACGTGAACGTCTTGGGCACGAACACCACCGCCTGCATCTGGCCCTGAATGTCGCGGGCAGGGACGTGCACCAGATACGGCAGGTTCATGGTCGCGCCGTCCTGGGTGCCCTGAACACGGGTCCAGTGCTTCAGCATGTCCAGGTACTCGGGTGCGTTCGCCCCCATCAGCTTGGCGTTGGCGCCACTGGCCCCGACGCTGGCCGCGGTGTTGGTCAACAGCACCAGGACGGTTCCTGCGTCGTTGGCGAATTCCTTGGCCAGGCTGGTCGCGGCGCGCTCGGTATCGTGGCCGCCGAGGCTGCCGACGGCCAGGGTGGTCGGCCAGAGGCTGGCCGCCCGTGCCTGATCTGCGGCCCGGTCCTGGGTGATCGGAATGCTCAGGGACGCAGGGTCACGGGTTGACCAGGTATCGAGCTCCCACGCCCGCGAACTCACCCGGTCGCCGGGCACAGTGAAGGAGGAGACGAGGCGGGTGGCGACTTCGCGCGCCGCCTGCGCACCGAGCGGGTCGGTCTTGTAGTGTCCGGTGCTGAAGGCGATCACCAGATGGACGTTCTGACGGTTCAGGTCACCGCCATTCTCGGCTACGGCGCGTTCGATGGTCTGAACGAGCTGTGCGGTGCCGGCCTGCAGACTGGCGCGGTCCAGCTCGGGTTTGCCCTGGGTCGACTGGGCGCTGGCGAGCCCCATCGAGAGCAGGAGCAGCATGGCTGGAGTTCGCCGTGGAGTGGACTGGAGGAGTGACGATCCACCGTTCGTCAAAGCAAGGAAACTGTTCTGGGCAGCGGGCATCCGCTGAAGTATATATTTGAAGAACTTAAGCAAATGCCAAATGTGTGGTCGGGAGCTGCCACCACTTGGGGGGCATCATCTCGCTGGAGAACGATTTATGTTTGTTCTCCTCTGAGCTTGTTGTGATGGTCTGGTTATGGTCGAGCGATTTTGCCTGGACACCCCTATTCAATTGGAGGCGACCTCGGCCGGTCGCCGGCAGTTGATGCGGCTGAGTTTTCCAAGTGCGGGGCTCATCCCACCTGGCTGACTTGTCGTTCCAGGAAGCTGTTACTGCATCGCCGCGTTAAGGTTGGTTCCAGGGACGAGCCGACCGTTGACCAGCAACCCCTGCTGGTTGAACGTCAGGACACTGCTGAGCTTCCCGCCCGCCTGCGTAACCAGATCGCCGTCTTTCAGGACGGCCACGATGTCCTGCCCTGTCGCGTTCCCGAGGGTCCGTAGCGCCACCTCGTCCGCGTCAAAGCGGCCATTCAGGCGCAGATGGCCCAGCAGCGCCATCGGGTCCTGATCGAGATGACGCAGGTCGATGGTGGTGGGGTCATCGAAGGACAGGGAGGCATGGAGGCCCACATGGCCACCGCCGGCATCGAGCGACAGCTCATCCAGGCTGAGCACCGGACCGGCGTGCAGCAACTGGGCGGCCGGCTCCAGCAACGCTTCCGGCTGTGCCTCCAGGGTGGTCTTATCGTTCACCTTCTGCAGCAGCTGGGTCAGTGTTTTCATGGCGGAGGGATCCAGATGCCCGAGGCTCCAGATCAGCTTGACGTTCCGGACATCCGGCAGCTGCGGCACGCTCAGGGCGTCCAGGGTGTAGCCGACGCTGGCCTTGACCGTGGCACCTTCGAGGGCGCTGCGGAAGGTGCCGCGCAGGCCGCGGGCGGTGGCTGTTTCGCCCTGCGCTGTGACGTCCACGCGATCGACGCTGAGCGTGCTGTCGCCGAGGGTGAGTCCGTCCGACCTCAGGCGCGAGTCGCCCTGGTGACGGACACCGGTGATGTGCCCAGAGGCCCCGTCCGCTGTCCATTGCAGATCGAGCGGGCTGCTGCTGGTCTGGACGCGGTCTCCACTCGATTCCAGGGTGGCGACCAGGGGCGTCCAGGTGAGGCGTGTTCCTCCGTCTTCCAGGTCTCCTGCTGGAATGTTGACGGTCGTGGTGTTGCGGCCGCCGAAGTGAACCAGGGTCTGCAGGCGAACCGGCTGCCCGTGTGTGGCGCGGTCCACGACCGCCTGAACAGCCTTGCTGAAGGTCACGTCGGTCGTGGCCAGGGACGCCCCGAACTGGCCTCCAGGCAGCCAGGGACCGTTGCGGTAGGTGCTGTGCAACGTGATGGTCGCTTCCGGCGTGTCCTTGAAAGTGAGCGTCGTGGTCTGATCCCCGCCGAGGAGCGTGTGGTGCGCGCTGGTGACGGTGGCCCGTCCCCCGTACGCCTGGAGCTGGTCGTTCAAGGCGTCGAGCTGAGCCTGGACCGCCTTCTGGGTCTGGATGACCGTGGTCCCTGTGACGGCAGCAGCGCTTCCGACAAGCAGCACGCCGGAAAATATCAGGATCCTGGCTCTTTTCATAATTCACACCTTACAGGTCGAAGGTAGGTCATCCGGCCAAACATGACCGGCCCTGCGCAGGAAGAGCCAGGGGAGCGGTATCAGGTCGTCACCAGGCTCTGAGTCTTTCCGCCTCCATGCCCGACCTTCCACCAACAGCCTGGAACCCCAGGCCGGGTGACCGGCTAGACTCTCGTTACCTTGACCAACATTGATGCTTCTGGCGGTTTGCCCACAGCACCGTGCTCACTCCGTACCCCTGAGGCCATCGCCATTCGCTCCCAGCTGCTGACTCACCCGGACCACGTTCCGCTCAGGCAGTGGATCGAACAGTTGCAGGAGAGCGTCCACGAACAAGGTCTCGACATTCCTCACTTTGACCCCATCGGAGGGGGTGTGCGGGCGAGGGTGCTGTACCTTCTGGAAGCTCCTGGTCCGAAAGCTGCGCGGCAGCATGGTGGCAGCGGCTTTATCAGCATGGACAACAACGATCCGACGGCCAAAAACGTCTTCACCCTGACCCAGGAGGCTGGCCTGGATCGCCGCTGGGTGCTGGCATGGAACATCGTGCCCTGGTACGTCGGGACAGGGGACAAAATCCGCCCGGTCAAGCTGGGCGAGGTGATCGAGGGGCAACAGCACCTGAGGGAGCTGATCTCCCTGCTGCCTGACCTGCGAGTGGTGGTGACGATGGGGATGCCGGCCAGGAAAGGCTGGACGCCACTGGCCGGGTTGTTTCCTCAGATCACCACGCTGACGACCTGGCATCCCAGCGGACAGTCGCTCAACCCCTCAAAGAGCAAGCGCACACACGTGCGCGACACCTTGCGTTTAGCAGGTGAGCTGGCAGCGTACCGCTTCGATCCCAACGGCCCAAAGTAAAGGGTTGGAAGGCCTCACGGCCTGCTTGCTGCCGAGGAAGCGCCCTGTCTGGGAAACAGGCCACTCCGGAAGACGTCACAGGGCTGTATGTTCAGGTCGATCCAGGACCAGGTGGAACGCAAAGGCAGACCAGACTGGGACAGAACTCCGTCTGAATTTCAGGGAGGTCATCCTCCACTGCGGGGCAGAAGGGTGAGCAGCCGTTGCAGCTCGGTGACGACGTTCGTCCGGCCTGGCCGAGGTCGCTGCCCAGCAGCTGGCTGAGCGGCAGGGCTGCCTGCTGCCGCTGGTCGTCGTACAGATGGGTGTAGACGCTTAGGGTGAAGGACACGTCCGCATGGCCCAGCCGGTCGCTCACCACCTTAGGCGACACGCCCTGGCGAATCAGCAGGCTGGCGGCCGTGTGCCGCAGGTCGTGCACCCGGATCCGGGGAAGCCCGGCTTCCCGGCTCAGCCGATGAAAAATCCTCGCCACGTTCGACGGATCCAGCCGTGAGCCGCTCGAGCGGGTGAAGACTGGCTGACCCTTGCCCCTGGGCCCGAACCACCGTTCTTCCTCCCCGAGATGGTTTCGCAGTACCTGCACCACATCTTCGCCCAGCGGAATCGTGCGGTGCCCGGCCCTGGTCTTGGGCGCGCCAAGCACCCACTCTCCATCGATGTTGCGGATGAAGGTGTGCCGGACCGTCAGCCGGGCCCGGTCCAGATCCACGTCCTCCCAGGCCAGCGCCAGCAACTCGCCCTTGCGCATTCCGGTGCTGAGCGCCAAGCAGAACAACGGGTACAGCCGATCGCTGCGCGCCACCTCCAGGAAGTGCCGGGCTTCCTCAGGTGTCCAGACCTGCATTTCCCTGGGCCGGGTCCGCGGAGCCCGGACCAGGCTGGCGGGATTGCTGGGCAATACGCCCCACAGCACCGCCTGCTTTAACGCCATCCGCAGGATCCTCAAACCTGAGGCAGTCACTACACGTATATTCGGCCCGTCCGCGCTTTAGTCGTCCGTACGATAGGCAGTATGACTACCGACATGCCCGACGAGGTTCTCTCCTACGGCTACGATCTTCTTGGTGGCCTCCGCAAGGACCTTAAGACTCTGCAAGGCTTCCGCACGGTCGTGCAGGAACTCTTGCAAAATGCCGAGGACGCCCGCGACCTCCAAGGCCGTCCTGCCACCCGCTTCTGGCTCGACTTCCGCGATGACGCCCTGTGGGTCGGCAACGATGGTGAGTTTACTGAGGACAACTTCGCCGCGATCTCGAGCATTGGCGCGGGCTCCAAACGTTACGACGAGGACACCATCGGCTCGTTCGGCGTGGGCTTCGTCAGCGTCTACCAGATCACTGACCGACCCGAGGTGTACTCCTGCGGTGAGCAGCGTGTCCTCTCCCCGCTCGACGCCCGAACGTATCGGCGTAAAAATGTTCAACATCCATGGCCGTCCACATTCCGCCTCCCCTGGGCTGATGCGCCCTCTGCGGTACGCACCGGTCTTGAGGCGCAACCCCTCTCGCGAGACGACCTGCCCGGCTTCGTTGAGGATGCCCAGATCGCCTTCGTGGAATGCGCCGTGTTCCTGCGTCGTCTTACCACCCTCACACTCCTGCAAGGCGGACAGCCGACTTTCACTCTTGAGATCGAACGACCAGACGTCCGCACCATCCGTCTTGTCGCGAGCAGCGGAGTGACTACGACGTACCGACGCCTCGACGTCGACCTCACCCCCGAGCTGCGTGAGGCGGCCCGGAGCCGCGGACGCAAGACGGACCTGACGCTCGCCTACCCCCTAAGTCCCACATCGGACTTTCAGGGGCGTCTGTATGCCTACCTGCCCACCCGGGAAGCGTCGCACCTACCTCTCCACATCAACGCGGACTTTTACCCCAACACGGACCGCAAAAGCCTCCTGTGGGACGAGGCCGACAAACGCGAATGGAATGACCGCCTGCTGCAGCAGGCGGCCTCCGCGATGCCGCACGTCCTTCTGGATCTCAAGTCGAGCGGCGCGGAAGCGGTGTACGACTTCACGGTGGGTGTTGAGCGGGGCGCACGTGCTCTGCAAGGCACGGGTTCACCACTTGCGGGCTTCGTGGAGCTCGCGTGGGGCGCCTGTTACGAGGCGTTCCGACAGCACGAGCTGTACGAGGGACGGGATGGCTCATGGGTGTCGCACAATGACTTTCTAATCGTGAAGTACGCGCATGACGCGCTGTTGACGGATGTGCTGGCGAGACACCTCGAATGGGTCCTGCCGCCGGAACGACACACTCGGTATGCAAAGCTGTTCAGCAAGCTGCAGGCCGATGAGCTGAACACGAAAATCTTGTTCATAGCGCTCGAACTTCTCTTCGGCTCGTCTCCCGACTGGCTCGACGAGGAGGAGCACTCAGCGGTCGAGGTCCTTAGCGTCTTCCTCGCCTACCTCGATACGCTTTACACACGCGAACGCAGCGAGGTCGACAAGTGCCTCGCCAAACTCGACGCGTCCTACCTCGCCCTCACCGTGGATGGCCGGGCTCGTCCTTTGCAGGATGCCTGGATTTGCCCGCCACTGTTCCTCAGGACCGTCCGTCCATGGCTTACCGATGCGGAGCGCATCTCCGACGCATGGCTGGAGATCGCGCCGCCCTGGTTGCGTGAACGCGTGCCTGACTATCGCCCCGAGAACCTGTGTGCCGCCCTGTCGCAGGAAACGCCTGAGTCGGTCGAGACTCACGTGCAGAGCGGCTGGGATGTCAACGGCGCGTACCGGTTCCTGCAGCAGGACACAAAAATGGGGGGGAGGGACCTGCGTTCCCTGCCGATCTATCAGACACAGCGCGGCTCCTTCGCGCACGGCAAGCACCTCGTGCTTCCGAAAGGTGTCCAAGACCCGTTCGGGGTGCGCGAGGTGCTCAATGTGGCTTCCCTGCAGCGCTTCCCGGACCTGCTGGAGCGGCTGAATCTCGAGGCGCTGGACGCCGCTACTTACTTTGGCGTATTGCTGCCACAGTTCTTTGACGTGCACCCCGAAGCTCGCCGGTCGGTCTTGACTCATCTCGCCGGACATTATCAGGGTGTAGACCTGACGCCCTGGAAGGCGAGGGCGTGCGTGGAGTGTAGCGACGGCTCGTGGCACCACCCCAGCGCGGTCTACTTTGCGAACGACGTGATGGACCTACTGTTCGGCAATACCTACCCGTCGTTCAACCAGGATGCCTATCCCTCATCCGGAGCGCGCGGTCTGATGGTCGAGTTGGGAGTGCGCACCAGCGTCGGGGACACAGACGTCGCGAATCAGCTCAAGCTTAGGCAGAACGAGTCCATCACGGACGCCGCTGTGGCGCTGCGAGCCAAGGTGCTGGACTACGCCTTGAACCGACCCTCGTCGGTCCTGGCGCAGTTCCTCGCGGTGGTGCCGTGGCTCCCGAATGAGCAGCGGACTCACTGGAGGCTGCCAAGGCAGTTGTACACCCTCAACCGAAAAGACTTGATCGGCACACCCGCTGGTGTGGAGTACTGTGCGGTGCCCCTGCCGAAGAAGTTTGCCCTGGAAAATCTCAAAGCGTTGCAGTTCGCGTACCCGAACTTCACACAGGTCACAGCGCACATCAAGGCGCTTAACGAGGAAGGGCAGGGCCCATCGGGGAGTGCGCTCAATTGGCTTGAACGGAAGGCCGAGCGGCTTAAGGACGTGGAGGTCGCAGTGTTGCAGCGGCTGAAGCTATTCTCGTACCGCGACCGTTCTGGCAAGCCACAGTTCGATTGTCCGAAGGCGTTCTTCCTTAGGGACCCTGGGTTGGGACGGTGGCGGCACACCTTCAAGGGCAGCGGGTTCAAACAGCTCGTCAAGCGACTTGGTCTGCCCGACGCCCCCGACACGAACACATACCGGGACGTGCTGCTCACAATCGCTGCGGCGTACCCAGACGGCCATACGCCTAACGCGGACGATTTCGATGTGGCGGAACGGTGTTTTCACGCTTTGGGCCGCGCATACGGCGTTCTGAAGGCCGAGGAACAGCAGCAGCTCGTGCAAGTGCTGCGCGGCAAGCGTCTCGTCCCCGTGATGGGACCAGAAACCGGGCACGGATCGTTGACGTACCCGCACAACGCGTTGCATCGAGACATGCCGGGCGCGTGGCACGACCAGTTCGGCTTCCCTCGCAGGCACGACGTGTATCTTCGCGAAGGGCACACGGACAGGGCGTTTCTTGAAGCGCTTGGGATCGCGACACTCAGCGCGAGTCACGAGGTACGGTACCGCCCGCAGGCGGGAGCAGCGCTGCATCCGCTGCCAGGTCAGGACGACCGCCTCGTCCGGTACACGGCGGTGCTGCTGCGGTTGTTGTTCAAGGAGTTTGGGTCGACGGTGCTCGAAAAGCACCAAGCCCTTCTTGGACGAGTGCGGTTCATGCAGGCCGGCAAGATTGACGCAACTGTTGTCGCGAAGGGTACAGGCTTTCAGATCGTTTCTTCGTGCATGCTCGAAGCTGCGTTTGACGCGCGAGAAGAGCGGTTGCTGGTTGCTGACCTCCGTCCCGAACTCGCTAGCAGCGCGCTGGCCGATGCTTTTCAACTCCCGGCAGGTCCGGCGCTGACCACGCTGTTCTCTGTGTGGTCGAGTGCCTCCCCTGGGGAAGCAGAGAAGCTGCTGGATTTCGGAAAGTACCCAGACTTGCCGGTGGAGTTTAAACCCCGGTACGTGCCTGGCGCGGTCTCCACGAACCGTTCTGCTCCACACCGTGACCGGGCCGAGCAGGACGACGTGCCCCTAACGGACGGGCAGCGACCCACGAACAATGCAACAACATCGGGTGGAACCGCAGACGGGACGGCATCTGGAGCAGACAAGCGACAAACACCTCCTTCTTCATCGTCGCCTTCTGGCGCTCGCGGAGAATCGTCACCGCAAAGCGCAGGCGCGGTCCAAACCACGTCCGGAGGCTCATCTCGACCGCAGGGAACCGGGACAGGGGGTGAGCGCGTCAACCGCACACCGCACGCCCAAGGCGGGTCGTCCTCGCGGCCGCATGGACCGACTCCCTTCGCCGGCGAGCCACCGTCCGAGCGTCGAGAAGGACATCGTTCCGCCTCAGGCGGCGCGCCTCGAACATCAGATGGCTCGTCTGGTGGTCGCGCGCCTCAGCAGCAGTTCAGGAACTACGTGTACGCGTATTCGGGGTCGCGTGAGGACGTCATGGCGGAAGCACACGCGCAGAAGGTGGATCGGCGCGGCATGCAGTACGCGATGGAGTACGAGCGGCGCCATGATCGCACCCCGGAGGACTGTTCGGGTGATACCGGTGCAGGGTATGACATCTTCGCCCGTGCAGAAGACGGAACGGTACGGTACATCGAGCTCAAGACGGTTAGTGGACCGTGGGGCGAGCGTGGGGTGACGCTGAGCCGCAACCAACTCGCAGCAGCGCGGAAGTACGGCGAGCGGTTCTGGCTGTACGTGATCGAGAATTTGGACGGAGAGCCGGTGCTGCATGCCATCCAGCATCCTGAGGGTCAAGCGTCGTACTACGTGTTCAACGACGGGTGGCGTGGGAACGCCAGCGAGGAATATGAGATCGTACTGTGATTGTTTGACGGTGAGGCACGCTCGGCAGGTTTGAACGTGCCCCTTATTTGAATGCTATACGGCCATCCTCTGACGAAGGGACGACGACTTGAATCACTCTCCGTGCACGCGCCCCTCAGGGACGCCATACACAGCGACGGTGGTAGTCGACTGCGTCGTGGGCTGCAGCCGCATCTGCTTTGGTAGGTGTGGTGTGGCGGTGCGGCTGACCGCAGGGGCCGTCGTAGCCGATGAAGGTATGCGCCGAGTCGAAGGTGAACTCGGTGCTCAGCGTCCACGGCATCATGCGGTGACTTCGATAGGAGGGGCAGCGGTCTCAGTGGCTTGAGACTGACTGACTTGCGTGCGCACCCAGCGGACCAGCGGGATCAACAGCAGGCTGATCAGCATCTTTAGGATGACCTGACCGATCATCAGATTCAGCAGCGGCGCGCCAGTGCCGGCAAAGGCTAGCGTGATGAAGATGACCGTATCGAGGGTCGTGCTGACGGCGTTCGAGGCGATCACCTGCGTGGTCACGCCGCGGGCCTTGAGCCGCTCGAAGATCAGGGCGTCCAGCGCGGTGCTAACCAGGTACGCAGCGAGACTGGCGAGGACTACCCGGACGGTCGAGCCGAATACCACCTGATACGCGTCGTCGTGGAAGAACCCCGGTTTCGGTAAGGCATTGACCAGCAGGCCGTATCCGGCAAGCAGGGCGTTCGCGGCGAGGCCTCCCCACAGCAGAGCCTTGGCGGCAGACCAGCCGCCGGCGGTATGAATGGCGTCCCGCAGGGTGAAGGTCAGGGAGTAGAGGAAGATCGCGCCGGGAAACACCAGGCTTCCAAGTTGCACCAAGCGGCCGGCGGTGACGTTGCTAACGAGCTCCGCGCCGACGTACACGGAAATGAGGATGATCAGTAGGGTGGTGCGGTGAGTCATGGAAAACCTTTCAGGCCGCATTCATTCCAGGAACGGGCGGCCTTTTTCAATACCATTACCGCGCGTTCAGCGCGGATGGCGAGCACGCGGGCGAAGCGTGGGCCGTCCGGAGGCAGGTAGACGGCACAGGTCCACCGCGGTCATGTGTCAGGGCGACATTGGGAGTTCAGGAGTGCGTGCGGCGATAGGGTCCCGCAAGGACCGCGCTGTGCCGGGGTCAGCCTTCAGCCGACCATATCCTGGGACGTGCAGCGCCCAGGCTCGAAACCTATTGGAGGTTTTGAGTCTGGGCGAGGCCCTTCAGGAACGTCAGGCGGGGCGCTTGGCGCGTCCCACCTGGCAGGGGGTGAGGTACAGGGTATGCCGGAGTGCTTGGTCATGGGAGCTCCTTGGGGCATGTGCGGCCTTACATACCCAGGGGTGAGCGCGGTCTGCGCTCACCAGAGTTTCGCACATTCCTCCCCGGCGCGTTCTCGGCGGATCGCCTGCGGGGAGACGTCAGTGCTCCAGGGTGCGGGTGGTCAGCGTGCGGAAGCGCGTCGTGGGCAGCGGGAGGCTTGAACCGGTGGCGGCCGCGAGGTTGCACAGCGCCAGGTGTAACCGCTCGTGCGGAGTGAGGTTTGCGTGCCGGGTCTGCGGAGCAGTGTAGAGCCGTCCGGCGGCGGCGTACTTCACGTACGAACTGGAGTCCACACTGTCGACGCCCAACTTCGATACGCGCGCCACGTGATCCGGATGCCCGATGCCGAAGGCATGCACCGGCAAGGCTCCTGCCCCTGTGCGGACCGCCTGAATGACCGCGTCTACTGTGTCCAGTTGCGACAGGCGGGGCACCAGGCCCCCGATGGCGATCCCTTCGAAGCCGGCCTCGCGGTACTCCTGCGCGAGTTCCGCGGCGGCCTGGACATTCCAGCCCTGAACGACGCCGTACAGAGGGAGGTCCGTGCGGCGGCGGTTGTTGAGGGCCCACAGAGCGTTTGCGCGGGTGAGGGCATGGTAGCGCCGGGCGTCTCGGGCGGAAAGGCTCGGGGGGATCAGCAGGTCTAAGGTGAAGGCTACGTCTGCGACGCGTTCCTGCAACTCCAACACGTCCAGCGGGCTGATGCGCCTCCCCTGGAAGTCGATGACGCCGAGTCCCGCGCGCGTGCGGGTCACCGTGGCGTTCGTGAACACGCTGGCGAACCCGCCGGAGTCCACGAAGAGCGGAATGCCCAGGTCCGGGGCGTCTCGCGCGTCCCTCAGGAAGTACGCGCTTACCATGACGGCCGGGGCGAGGCGCGGGAGGTACGGGCGGATCAGGTCGTCGAGGGGGTACTTCTCTCCGAAGGTCGTGACCGGCACGAACGCCGGGAAGTGCAGGGGACCCTTGCGGGTAGTCAGGGTACGGGTCATGCGTTCATCCAGAGGTGCTCGAAGGACCAGTCGGGCGCTTGGTCGTGCTGGAGGGCAGTGAGGGCGGCACGCAAGTCCGGTTCGCGGCGCAGTCGGACAGCGAGCAGGTGTTTGCAGGTGTGGCCGGTGGCATGGTCCGCGCAGTCGCAGCGCAGGGTGTCGCTGCGCCGGGTGATCAGGTGGGGTTCCTGCCCGCCAGTGACCCGGAAGCCGTGGTCGAGAACCTGCACGGTCAGGTCAGAGGCGCGTTTCAGACGGTACGGGTCGACCGGGGTATTCAGCGCCGTGGATGTAACAGGAAGGGCCGGAGGTGCAGCGTCGGCCCAGATGTCGAGCTCGGCCCAGTCCTTCACAAGTTCCTCCGCGGCAGCGATCCACTGCGCGGCCCGGCTGGTGCCGAGGCGGGGAACGTCGCGCAGGTCCCCGGGGAGAGAGGCGGCGAGAGCCTCGAGATCGAGGATCCCGTGAGCACAGAGGGCCTTGGCCCACCCGACGCCGATACCGGGTACACGCGTGAGCGTGGCGGCGTCCAGACCCATGGGGCCGCTCAGCATCGTGCGTAGTAGGGTGACGCGCCGGACGAGGGTGGTGTGCGCGCGGCCATCACGGGTGGGATCGGCCGGATCGGGTGCAGTGCTGGCGAGCCACTGTCCGGCGGCGGCGAGGATCCGTACGCCTTCTTCACGCAGGCGCCGCAACTCGAACGGGTATGCGGACGCGCGGGCGGCGACGATATCCTCCTCCTCTCCGTGCAGCACGGCCCAGACGGCACACGCGGTGTGCAGCGCATGCAACAGACCCCGGCCGGTCACGCCGAGCTTCCGGGTGACCTCGGCGGGGGATGAGCGCAGCAGAATGGACGGCACGCGGGCCAGGTCGGCGCGCAAGGCCGGGAGGTCCTCGAAATCGACGGGGAGGCGCACTTCCATGTCGGGGAGTGTCAGAGTAAACAACAGCAGATCGAAAGGAGTGATGAAGCCCGCGAGGTGCGCCCAGCGCAGCACCGTTTCCGGGGCGAGCAGGTGGCGCGCCGCGACCCGGCCGGCCGGCGTGACGTTCAGGCGGCGGCGCTCATCGCTTTGCTCGGTGAGCAGCCCGGCTTGCAAGGCCCGGTCCAGCAGAGGTTTCAGTGGCGGAAGAATTCTCTGCTTGGCCGCCAGGGTACGGGCGTAGTAGCGGCCGAGGCCCTCGCGGGAGCGCAGGAGGCCACTGCTGATGTCTGCCACGAGTTGCTCGAGGAGGAACGACTCGCGGGACAGGGCGGACCGGACTGGTTCGAACATGCCGGCAGCGTACGCGGGGGTATGTCGGTCCCAAGCGGCGCGCACGGTGATTACCTCGCCCGCGTCGTCCAGATTGTACCGTCCGGCGCGCCCGGCACGCTGCCAGGCATTGCGGACCGGGAGGGGCGCGAAGGTCTTACCGTCCCAGCTGTTGAGGTCGTACAGCACCACCCGCCGGCACGGCAGGTTCAGGCCGAGTTCCAGCGTGGAGGTGCAGACCAGCACCGGCGTGCTTCCGGACGTGAACGCTGCCTCCGCGGCGCGCCGGGCTTCTGGCGCGAGCCCCGCATGATGATGGTCCGCCGCGAATCCTGCCTCGCGCAGAGCAACGGCAAGTCCCTCGGCCCGCCGCCGGGACTGCACGAACACCAGGGTGTTGCCTCCCTGTGCCTCGCGGAGCAGCTGCAGCAGGACGCCCCGTTTCGCTTCCGGGTTCGGGTACGTGACTTCCCGCCAGGTCAGCGGAACGGGACGCCATGGACTGCCGTACTCCAGTGCCCCTAGCCAGTCCGCGAGCTCCGCGCGGTTCCCAAGAGTCGCGGACAGCGTCACCCAGCGGCACAGGGGGTTGAGACGCTCGAAGCGGAGCAGCGTCCCTTCCAGCCGCGCGCCGCGTCGGCCCTCGCCCAGCAGGTGAAATTCATCCACCACCAACAGGCTCACGTGCGGGATCCAGGTCCAGTGGCTCGACCAGCTGCGGGTGCAGGCGTCCAGCCGTTCCGGGGTCATGATCAGCACCTGCGCCTCGGCCAGCGGGACGCCCCCGGAATGGTCGCCGGTGTACACCCCGAGCTTCAGGTCGGGGCGCTCGGCACTCCACCGGACGTGAACCTGATCGGCCAGCGCCCGCAGCGGCACGACGAACACGGCCCGGCCGCCCGAAGTGACCTCCTCCTGCATGGCCTGCCATGCCAAATGCGTCTTGCCGGCCCCGGTCGGCAGTTGCAGGACGCAGGAATACCCGGAGGTCAGAAGGGCGCTCGCGGCGATCTCTTCCTGTGCGGGTGAGGCAAACCAGGTCATAGATGTCACAATGAAGGAGCAAGCTTCACGAAAGCAAGAGACAAACGTGGAATTTGGAGGATCAGAGTGACGTGCGTGAGATGACGCAGTTCGAACTCAACTGGCGGTATTTAGCTTGGCGACGCTGGCCAGACCTGACTTGGTCGCAGCGGCTCGCCCGTCTGGGGAAACCCTTACGCGACCTGACGGCCAACCCGCCGGCAGCAAAACTCGTGGCCGAGATTGAGGGACGATTCGAGGTCGAGTATCTGGAGCACATCAACGTGCTGGCCGAAGAGGACCTCGATTTCCTGCGAGAGAACCTCCGTCATTTGCTCGGTCAGGCTCCCTATGGCACCCACGGCACATTGGCACGGCAGATAGGTGTCTCGCTCAATACTGTGTCCCGCTGGGCCAGCGGCGAAAATCGGCCGCGCCCGGAACACCTGCGGACCCTGTGCGCGCTGCTGTACCTGCCGCCCAATCTCGACCTGTACGCCACGCCGTTGTTTTTGACCGACGCGCCCAGCACTCATTCGGCCCGCCTGGAGCAGGTGAAAGGCTGGGTAAACGGCCTGGACCCCGCCGCCTTACAGGTGCTCTACCCGGCCCTCGAGCGGCTGCTGAAGGAGCACTGATGCGCTCCGGTCTGTCACACAGCCCAGCCTTTCAGACCCAGCTGCAGGATGTGGCCCGGAAGATGCAGGCGTGGGAAACGCAGGCGCTGATCGGTGAGGATGCCGCCCGGAGCATTGCCGGCCGCCTCCAGTTCTTTGAGCACACACCCGCGACCGGGCCTCTGACCTTCGCGGGCATCGACGGGTCCGGCGACTACCCGATGCTCACCTACGCCGACGTGTTCGTATACTTGACCACCGCCCACGCCACCACCTATATGACTCATCCCACTCCCGGGCAGGGGCTGAAGGAACAGCGGGCATGGGCGGCACTGGTGAACATCGCCTGGCTACCCGGCGCCTATGAAGTGACCCGACAGGAAACGCTGGCGGCCTTCGAGGCGATGACCGGCGAGAGCATTCAAGCGACCATCGAGGGCTCCGACTACCGCAGCCTGAAGTCCATGTACGCTCGGATGCCGACTCAGGAGATCATCGACCGGCTGGTAATTCCTCAGGCGTCCGAGAGTGGCAATCACGCCATTCAATTGCAGACGGTGGGCGAATTGGGTGCGGCGCTGAGGATGCTGCGAACCGCAGCCCCCGACTACCTGCTGTACGACAGCACCCTCGCACTTCCGATGAGCACCAGTGGGGCCAATAGCCTTTTCTTCGAGCACCTGAAGCGGCGGGTGTGCGTGGTAGCCCGCGAGAAGGGCACGGCCTTCGTGGCGGTCAGCAAAGCGCCCGGCCTGCCGGGCGTGGACGACGTCGAGCGCTTGGCTCTTGGGCAAGCGCGTGACGAGGGGCAACCGGACGCCAGCAGCGTTGAGCACTGGTACCTGCGCCTGCCTATTCCCGGTGAGGATGACTGGGTTTTCCCACCAGCTGACGGGCGCGCCGTGCCGCCGCCTGGGGCAGTATCGTACCTCGTTCGCTTTCACCGCAACGCCACCGTCTTGCGGGTAGACCTCGATTGGGGCTACTGGGACTCGCACCTTAAGGCCGAGACTGAGGCCGAAACCAGGGAACGCGAGCGCACGCTCTTTCAGCATCTGGACTATGCCGGGCATGACCAGCGGTCCTACGGTTACCCGTACCCGATGAAAGCCGCTCACGACCACGCCAGCCTGTCTGCCAACGAGCGGTACACACTGCGCACTCAACTGATTGATGCGGCAGTCACGGCTGGGATGAATCGTAAGCTTTTTCGCGACGACAATATATTAAAAGGGCATAGGTAGATGGGAGAAGATGTGGATAATTTCGATTCTTTAATGATGGAACAATTTTCGGGCACCCCCCCTTCAATAAATGATCTCGCAGCAGAAATGAAGGTATTGCTTGATGAATTTGCAAAAATATCTCAAAGTGGATCATTTGGAGTGCCATGGGACAGAATAAGAAAAAGTGAAGTCGATATTCTTCACGCAAGCTTTGATAAATGGTTGTCCGAACATGAAAAAGGCAGGTCTTCATCCCTCAGTGGCGAAGAGTTGATCGTGGCCCAGAAGTGGAGAGATGGAAACTACGCAAGCAGAATTAGACTTGACCCCACCTCTGAAGATTCACTTCGATCAATTGACAACCTTTCAAATGCGATGCAGAGGACTCTTCTGCAGAACGAAGTTCTGGTCTACCGTGGTATCAAAGGAGTGAAAACTCCTATTTTAAAAAATAATAATTTTATTGCTGTGTCTTTATCAAGAGCAGTCGCTTTAGGATTTACACTTTCTAGCAACGGCTATGAATTATATTCCTGGCCAGATGATAATCGATTTCTTATGGCTATCTATCTGCCTAGAGGATTACCCGCTTTGCACATAAATAATACTTCTGAGAAAGAATTACTGTTGCCGAGAAATTTAGAAATCGTGTTGATTAGAACAATTTGTGCTTCCGATCCGAAAGATGGTAGAAGAATATTTATTTGCAAAGTAATAAACTCGCATGGAGAAAATCACCCTCTGCAGGGCAGCGATACAGATGGGAGTTCGACAAATGATTAACTTAAAAGCTTTGCTTTTACAAATCGGCCCCCGCTTTGGTATTCTGGCGACCGCCAGTACAAGCGAACTGAAAGTCATCGCGAGCAACACCGACGTCGCGGTCGGCGACCTGTTCCTACTGCCTAGCACACGTGGGGCAGCGCGCATCTATATTTTCCGAGCCACCGAGTACGCTAACGTGCTGTCGCGTGAACTGGACCCCAGTGACATCGCTCGCAACAAGCTAACTATGCCCGACAGCTACTTTAGCGAGAGCTTAGCAGAGGCACTGCTGCTGGAACTGAAAGGTAGTGTGCTGGGCTACGCTGAACAGAAGCAGCAGGGTCAGGATAGCTGGAGCTTTCATCGACCGCGCCGACTGCCCGAGCATTTTACCGAGGTATTCCGGGTCGACGCGGAGAACCCCGCTATGCCAGCCGTCATGAAGACGCTGCTGGGGGAGCAACTCGGGCAGAACGGGCTGTTCATGGGGCACCTGCTGGCTGGAGAGGCAGCCATCCCAGTACCGGTTTATCTGCCTGCTTACGCCCTGAGCCACCACATTGGGGTATTTGGGCGCACTGGCAGCGGCAAGAGCAACCTTATGATGGTGCTCCTCTCCAGCGTGCTGAACTACAACCGCACCTGCCCGGTGCAGCGGGCCAGCCTACTCGCGGTCGATCCGCACGACGAGTTCCGGACCTGGCACGCCAGCACCGGTGGGGCCGATGGCTACCGGGGTTTGATTGCCAGCCTAACACCCCAGGAATGCGACGAGCACGCTAGCCCTTTCTATTACCTGACCGCGAAGGAGCTGCCAGGGGGTGGTATGGAGCGCACCCTGAAGCTCAGCCGCGCCGACATCACGCCCGAAGATCTAGTCACTATCAGCGAGTACACCGAGCAGCAGACCGCCTACGCTGGAGCGCAGTACGCGCGGCACGGTGAACGCTGGATCGAAGAGACCCTCATGACCAACCCTGAGGATCAGGACACCGGCTACCTAGCGGGCACCGTGAGCGCCGTTCAGCGCCGTCTAGGATTTCTACGGCGTGGCCAGACCCGAATAATCACGCCATTCAATCTTGATTTCGGTGACCAGTACGACAGCTTACTACCCGACATCCTATGCTCGCTGGAAGCCGGGCGGGTACTGATTATCGATACCACCCTAATGACCGAATTAGAACAGTTTCTGCTGACCACCGTCATCGCACGCGCGCTATTCGCGCTGCGCCGCGCTTTAAGGAGCACCGAGCATGGTGAAGACTTGGAGCGCAACCTGCGCAAGACGCTGGGTAACGACGACTCGCACGGTACGGTGGGGCAGCGTACCCTGGCTGACGAGCTTGTGCGCCGCCTTGATGACGAGCGCTTACCCTACTTGCTTGATGGACAGGTGCGCAGCACGGACACGTTGCCGTTCGTTAATGTGGTGATTGAGGAAGCGCCAAGCATTCTCAATCCCGACCGCATGCGCTTTGGTAGCGTATTCCGAGACATCAGCCGCCAGGGGCGTAAATTCGGAATTGGGTTGACTGTGGTAAGCCAGCAGGTGAGCGAGATAGATAAAGGCGTGCTAACGCAGATCAATACTGAGTTAATCATGGCGCTGGGAAACGAGACCGAGCGGAAAGAAGCGATACGTAACGCTAGTGCAGACCTTTCAGGATTTGAACGGGAACTACAAGTGATGGGAAAGGGTCAGGTACTAGTAGCGGCGAGTTACAAGGACTTGCCATTGCCGGTCCAAATTCCTACGTATACCAGTTTTGTCAAACGGGACGGATTCTGACATGGCAGATAAATCGGGAAAATCATACGAGGCTTTTGTCGAATATCTATTGATGCGTCTAGGTTACGCAAACGAGGCGTCAGCAAAAGTAGATCGCCAGTACTTGTTTGGAACGCATCGTTTAAAAGGTGAAATGGGGGCTGATTTACTGGATAAATACTCGGAGTCAGGTATTGCCTTTCACTCCACGGATGGGCTTCCTCATGGTCCATGGTACAATCCAGATTTTTTTGTATTAGAGAACGGATTACCCGCTGCATGCTTACATGTTACGCATTGGAGTAATCCTCGCAGTTCTAAGTACAAGTTTTGGCGAACTCAGGAAGAACATCTGCAATATAAGATTGCATTTGGACACAAATTTCTTTCTATCAACTTAGTATTTGAGGCAATTCCGGGCAATGAGGCGGAGCTTATTACCGATACCCAAAAGAAGATCTTCTTACATGGTTGGGATCCTTCTATTGGCTCTATTCTTGTAGGGTGTTTCGATGCAACCTTACTTTTCCCTCTGCATTACTGGCTTATTAAGGAATATGAGTCGTATCTACCCGAGAAGCTTCCCCAGTCTCCACTTCTCCGCCGTCAAGCTTTGGTCGATTCCTGGACTAAATACTTCAACGCAGATGGAAACGCACGAGCAGAGATTGATTTAGTATTAAATCTCCTTAGGAACGGTATGAATAGTGATCCACATCCACGTTATAGCTCAAATGTAATTAATCACTTACAATCTATTACCAGAAGGGGTCGCGAGCGTGCGGTATTAGCTAAGGTGCGTAGTACGCGTACGAGATATAGGAAAGGCATTCAGCATGCATTTATTGTGCGTGAAATGATTTCTCGGCTCGTTGAAACTGATGCAGATGCGGCGACTTGGAACATCATTCGAGGAAATGCTAGATTTCGAGATAGTGATTGGTTGAAATATCTAGGCCTGAGTGTTTCCGTATCTCAATCTCAAAGTGTTTTAGATGCATTACAATCAATACCCATTCAGATGGCAGATAGGCGCCCAATTTTTCTACTGAAAATTGGTGGTATAGAAATATTCGAATGGAATGAAGATTTTCAAATTTTTATTAGCGATGTTGCCGTCTTACCTGAAGATGAAGCTAAAGCACTTTTTAAAGCTATGTTAGATCTGTTTGAAGACTACAGATCAGCTCGTGGAATGACAAGTGTGCTGGCAGATCTCGCTGAGCCAAAAAGAATTTCCCGAAAAATTCAATATGTTTTTGATAACTATATCGGGGTAGGCGAAAAGCAAAGCTTTGTAAACAAGCTATCCGCAGATATGCTCACTCCTGGACAGAATGCACCTCATCAGCAAATAGTGTTAGATTCGCATAATTGGGTCCTAGATGTACTTCTATCGGCTCATAATTTAGGTAGTGTGCAAACCATTACGTCGCGTCTTCCTGCTTTGTTCTTTAAGCATGTGGGTGAAGAGATCAATCCATATTCATATCAAGGCGGACCAGAAAATGTGGTTGCTCGATTGTTAGCAGGACGAGACATCGGGCCAGATATCCGACCGCAAGCGACGATGTCGCGAGAAGAGTTTTACGAAGTGATTTGGCCCCTAATTGCAATGATTACCTGGGAATCTATAAGCGGAATTCCTCATAGTGACAAGGAAACGGTGATCGAGAATTATCGCTATAAAAAGGCGATGAGAATTATCTCATCGCCTGATCTCGAGCCAATGCGGAAGCTGCTTCATAATGCTATTCCAGGACTTGATGAGAATGCCCCTCCTCTAAGAGGATCGTTCAATAAACTAAGTACTCTGCGCGAATGGAGTAATTCGGCATTGACAACAGAGGTAAGTGGCCGTGAAGCAACATCAGGTATTATAATACAAACACAGGCGGTTTATGGAGCAAAACACATCGCCGATAAAACAAAAGAAATTGCTTGTCGTTTGCGATCGATCCACATAAAGTGCAATGACGATGGTTTGTTTGAGCCAGAGCCCAATCCTGGTAAACACTATCTAGTAATAGACGGCGATTGGCCTCTTGAAAGCAAGATTAATCTTTATGAAGCCGGATTCGATGGAATATATGATGTAAGCGAATTAATTGAGCTCTCTAGTAGCTTCAAAAAGTAAGGGTTTGGTGAGAGTTGAGCCAAAAGCTTGGCTGCTAAAATCTGATTTTATTATAAGTGAATCATCACCATTATAAATTCTATATTGAGATTCGTTGAGTGCTCTTAGGTACATATTTATGTTATGTACAGCCCTGCCCATGTTCGCCTCGTTACCTCCATTATATGGTCTATCTTGGAAATCTTTCCTACTGCCTCCTTGAGCTCGTGTGTCCCATCCTTCAGCTCGCATAGCGTGACAGGCTGGGCATTTGCAAACGGGCAGTTCGTTGCTCCATGGAGCGTTTGTAACAATTTTGTGATTTTTTATGAGACGTGCCGAGCTTGGCAAATATTGTAAGTATTTGCCCCCTGTGAAGGCTTCCATATACATGCTGGAGCCGTCGAAAGAGTCTACTCCGAGGTGAGTTAACGTAGCCGCCCATCGTATGCTGGAAACACCTAGAACGTGTATGTATATACCCTTAAAATTCTCTCGATATTTAACCGCATCGCTCACACATTTATAAACAAACTGTGGATCGCGACTAGATTTCATCGCCAAGCTACCCAAAGCTATGTGTGTATAACCCATCTCTAAGTACTTTTCCATCATATAATGCCGTTGCTCAAAAGTGCCATGCGTGACTGCCATCAGCCGGTGTCCCTGTGCAAGCGGCATCATTTCCTGCGCAAATTGCAGTGACACCTCGATTTTCTCCGCCGCCCTTTTCAAGGTGTCACTGTCCAGAATCATCATATCTGGCGATACGATGATGTCGATGCCCTTGCGTGCGCCTGCTGCCTCATACAACCGCATGGCTCTCTCAGGCGTCAAAGGGCCGTCCTTTTTTTTCAGAATGGGGTACGGCTCGTTTTTGTAACTCCAGGCCCCGCAATCGTAGATGTTGCCTTCCTCGGTCTCTGGCAACGGCTCGTTGGAGGGGTTATGGTACGCCAAGCTGGTCAAGTAGCCGCGCGGGCCGTCAGGGGTACCGTAGCCCTCGATGTACTTCCAGATGCGATCTACTCGGGGGGCAGGCAGTGGATTGCCGTGCTCGTCTTTTGTGATCTTTAGCTTGTCACGATTGTTGATGACCACCGTAAAGCGCGTTCTCGGTCTCTCGGTAAGTCGGTGCTGGGGCCTGGGGTAGAACTCCTCACTGCTCAGGCCTAGGGGGTTGAATCCCAGGTTGCTGCGGTGAATGCCGGGCACCAGCCGTGGGCCGTCAGTAGGGGTGGCCGTGTTGTCGACGCGCGCAGCAAGTAACGGTTCGGATTCCGGCAGGCTGAGTAAGGGGGTGGCGGTGCGGTTTTCCTGCCAGCTTTCCAGCGCGTTGATGGCAGCTTGGGGGTCAGCGTGCCAAAGCCGCAGCACCTCGGGGTTCTCGGCCACCATCCGGGCCAGTTGGTAGAACAGGAAGCCCTTTAGACCCACCAAGCCATAACCGAACCGCTTTGCATCTTTGTTGGCCAGCGTCATGATTGCCTGCCTAACGCTGTGCTTGGGAATGCTGCGAGCACTGCCGCCGCTCGCAAGGAAGATGAAGCTCTGCTCGGACCGATTTACCAGCGGCAACTGCGCCGACTTTAAGTAATTTTCGCCGAGCAGGAACACCACTATGTCGTAGTCGCGGATGGCCACATTCAAGTCGTCATGTATCTTTAGTTGCCGACTCCAAGCCAGCACTTCCCTGCTGCTCAGGTCGTTAAAGGTCGTCTCATACGGCGCGATCAACGTATTGTCGTCAATCAACCCGTACCCAGCGCTGATGATCTTTAGGGTGCTCGTTAGGTCCTTGTTGGCGCTTAGTAGGTCGAAGGCCTGACTCACCTGCACATGCTGCTGGCCAGTGTACATACGCTTGGCCGAGGTCAGGTAAGGCTTCAGGGCCCCTTCGCGCTCCTTGACGTGTTCACTTCCCTGGCGGAAATCGTCCAGCGTCAACTGACCCTCGGGTTTGGAAAGCTTGGCCCCAGTACAGGAGCTGATCACGATGATGCTGGGAAGTTGGTTCGTCATAGGGTGCGTTGGCCTCTCTGGGGTGTGCTTGGGGTGCCCAGACATGGCGGGCAGGCTGATCAGTTTATACCGTCGCCGTCCCTGTTATTTCCTGAGATCCTGAAACAGAACGCACCCCCACTGAACCGGAAATATCCGGTACTGCCGTGGGGCCGGGAGGACTAGCATAGATAGAGTGCCCCGTATGGTTGCCCAAACGCAAAGGAGTCCAAACGTTGACCTCGCCAGCCCTGCCAGGAACCCTTTCCCTAACCGACTTCTACGCTTTTATGCCCAGGCTCCCTGACGGCTCTCTCTCGCTCAGTTCCGACCAGCAGCAGGCCTTGGAGCATGACTTCGCGCTGCCACTCTGGGTGATCGCCGGGCCGGGTACCGGTAAGACGCACACCCTGGTGTGGTTAGTCCTTAAGCGGTTGTTGGTCGACGGTGTCCCGCCACAGCGCTTGATGCTCACGACCTTTACTCGTAAGGCCGCCACCGAACTGCGTACGCGATTGATTCAGGCCCGGCAGGCGATGGTCGATGCAGGCCTAAAGGCGGCGGAAGGTATCGACCTGTCGCAACTGATGCTCGGCACCCTGCATGAACTGGCGAGCGAGGTGCTGCAGCGCGAGCGCTACCACGAGACGCTGCGGGTGCGCCTGCTGGGCGACGAGTTGACCCAGCAGTTCTTCGTGCGCCGCTCACGAAATCCCCTGATGGACTGCGACGACCTAACCTTCTGGCAGCGCTTCAAGTTCATCAAGGGCGCGGACGTCTTCCCGCCCAACAAGGCCAAGCGGGCCGAGTATGCATGCAAGCTGTTCAACCGTATGACGGAAAATAGCGTCGACCTTTCCCTGCTGCGCTCATCGGGCGAGCCGCATCTTGTGGTGCTGGCCGACGCCTACGACGCCTACCTGACTAATTTACACAAAGGGCACCGCTCAGACCAAGGGCTGCTTCAACGCCACTTCCTGGACTACCTGAAGTCGCCGGCCGGACAAGGGTGGGTCGATCAGGGCCTCACGCTGCTGGTGGACGAGTACCAGGACACCAACCCTATCCAGGAGGAGATTTACTTCCACCTTGCAGGCACCCGGGGAGACCTGACGGTGGTGGGCGACGATGACCAGAGCCTGTACCGCTTCCGCGGAGCGACCGTTGAGGCCCTGACGAGTTTCGACCTGGCCTGCCGGCACTTCCTGGGCCGTCAGCCGGTGCCGCTCTACCTGACTGAGAACCGCCGCAGCCACCCTCAAATCGTTGACTGGGTCAACGCTTACATCGGCGGCCACCCGGAGATGGTTGACCCAGTGGTGCGCGTCCGGGCGCCCGGAAAGCCCCTGCTGGTAGCGAAGTCGGGCATGACCGGAACCTACCCGGCGGTCGCGGCCATCGCCGAAGGCGCCAACCCACAGGCGGCCCAGAAGGTCGCGGCACTGGTCGCCGGTTTGATACAGGACGGGCTGGTGTCCGACCCCAGCCAGATTGCCCTTCTGACCTTTAGCACCCGCGAGACCACTCACGGGGTCGGCCCGTACGTCGATGCCATCCGGGCCCAGGGTCTGTCTGTCTACAACCCGCGCAGCCGCCGGGCACACGTCGACGCGCGCCTGCTCGCGCTAGTCGGGGCGTTCAGTCTGATTCTCGACCCCGACTACGCCGAGGCGAACCTGGTGGCGGGTTTACCGAGGGGAGTGCCGAAATACATCCAGGACGCACGGGCCGCTTTCGTGCAGCTGATCGACGGCGGACTGTATCCAGAGCTGGAATCCTATGTCATCGACTCGCGCAGCGCCATCGCGGCCGCCACCATCGACCCCGCGAATCCTTTCCTGAAGCGGAAGGGAGGGCAGCAGGTGATTCTGTCGATGCTGCTCTTCAAGCTGCTTAGCCAGGAGCCCTTCGCCAGTGACCTGCGCGACGCTGAGGGGGGTGAGCGCATCAAGGCGCTGAACCTGATCATGGCCGAGTACGAGGCGCTGTTCAGCGACGGCCGCATCAAGCTGGCGAGCGACCCCGGCGGCGGCAGCCGGGTCGACGGCTGGACCGTCTACAACTTCTACTCGGTATTCGTCGAGGGCATCCACGATGGCTTGAACGATCCAGAAGACTCTGAAATGACCCTCCAGCCGGGTGCGGTGAACGTGATGACCATCCATCAATCCAAGGGGCTGGAGTTCGAGGTAGTGATTGTGTTGCGCCCGGATAAGCAGCCGTTTGTTTCCGACACACACGAACTCGAAGACCAGTTCCATACCTTCTCGGCACATCCGACCAAGCCCACCCACCGACGCTCACAGGAGGAACGCGCCGCCGAGGACGCCATCCGCCTGTTCTTCGTGGCGTACTCGCGGGCCAAGCGCCTCCTGGTGGTGGCCGGACAACTACACCCCAAGTGTGCCCCAAGTTGGGACCGGGTGATGGGCGCTGCCTTCGGCAGCGGCAAGATCAGCAAAAGGGCCGACCTCGCCGGCCTAGGAGCGCACCTGCTATGAGTTTTACTGACACTCTTAAGGCCGGCGGGTGGAGCATCCCGCCCCTGCGTTCGGAGGAGCACATCCGCAAGTACAGCACTACCGGTGACATCCTGGCTTACAAGCGCTGCAAGCGTCAGTACGGCATATTCGGGGTGCGTGGCTTCGCGCCCAGCAGCGACACGCAGGCCTACTTCGGCACGCTGACACACGACGTGCTCGACGCCATCAACCGCGAGTATAAGGTCACGGGGAAAATTCCCGCCGAGGCAGATATTCAGGTGCTGGTCGATCAGGCGCATGACCGTCTATGGCGTTCCGGAGTGCGACCGTACAACGCCTCATGGCAACGGGAACGGGTGGCACTGCTCATCTCCCGCTTCGTGGAACTCGCCGGGCACTCTTTTTTTAAGCATGTCCAGGAGACTGAGTACCAGCTGGAACGGGCCATGACGACCCCCAACGGTCAGCCGTATGTGCTCAGCGGGGTGGTGGATGTGCTCGCAGGTGCCGTGTGTGAGGACTTGGAGTTGCCGTTTCCTACCCACCACGATGATGTCGAGATCTGGGATTACAAGTCCGGGCGGCGGCCGAAGAAAGGGGACCCCGCCCTGCGCGACTACGAGTTTCAAATGCGGATGTACGCTCGGATCTATGAACTGCGTACGGGTCGCCCCCCGGCCCGTTGCGTGCTGGTCTTCCTGGGCGAACTGGCCGACGATGACAGCTACAAGGCAGCCAAGGGGAAGGCCTACCGGTTCCCCGAATTGTTCTATCCGGTCCATCCGGACCCGGCGCGCGTGCACGAGGTTGAGACCGACTTTCATGACACCGTAGATGCCATCGAGGTGGAGCGGGCACTGGCCTACAGCGCGCAGTGGACCGCACCGACGACTCCAGTCGATGAACAGACCTGCGAGGCCTGCGACTTGCGCCCCAACTGCGCCAGCTACCCCAAGGGTGCGAAACTGCGGGCCGAGGCGTTGTGACCACTGTCCCGGCACCGCTGCCCTCCTTTTGGGAGGAGGCGCTAACAGTACTGGTTCCCGGAGGTGTGCTCCAGCCAGTGCAGCAAGCTGCCCTCGAAGCGGGGTTGATCGGATCTGCGCAACGGCGCAATTTTATCGTGTCCGCACCGACCAATGCCGGGAAAACCCTGGTGGGTGACCTCGCCTGCCTGGACGCCCTAAGGCAGGGACAACGGGCGGTGCTGCTCGAGCCGCTGCGTGCCCTGGCGCAGGAGAAGCACGAGGAGTGGGTGGCCCGTATCACCCAGCTCCGCACCCTGCTCGGACGGGACATCCGTGTCACGCTGTCGACCGGCGATTACCGCCTGGAAGATGAGCACTTCACCGACCTGCCAGCGACCGGCGAACTCATCGTCGCCACCCCTGAGAAACTGGAGGCCTTACTGCGCCGTCCGGAGCATCAGGCGTGGTTTGAGGGCATCGGCGTGGTGGTGGTGGACGAGGCGCACCTGATTTCCAACCCCCGGCGCGGCCCGACACTGGAACTGCTGCTCAGCCGCCTGAAGGCCATGCCCTCGCCGCCACGGTTCGTGCTGCTGTCTGGAACGGTTGGCAACACCGATGCGGCGCAGGCTTGGCTGGCTCCCTGCGAAGTGGTGCGCGTCACGCAACGGACGTCACCGCTCTCCCTCAGCGTGCTACCCGTTCCGCCACTGCCCGAAGGGAAAGCAGATGACGTCGCCACCGAATGGCTCCAAACGCAACTGCTGGACCCGGCGCACCGGGCGCTCGTCTTTGTGTACCAGACCGCCTCGGCCGAGAAACTGGCGCGGCACCTGTGCACAGCCCTGGGAACAGAAGTGGCCTCGGCCTACCATGCCCGGCTGCCGAAGGTCCAGAGAGACGCGGTTCGGGCGGCTTTTCTGAGCGGCGAGACCCGGGTGGTGGTCAGCACCACTGCCCTCGCCATGGGGTTGAACCTGCCGTGCACCCATGTTCTGGTCCGTGATGCTGCGTTTCCTGGGGTCGGACGCGTGGAGGTGGATACCTTGCTTCAGATGCTCGGCCGGGCCGGACGTGGCCAGACGCCTGGAACTGGTGCAGTGGTGGTGAAGTCTACCGACGGCTGGGAGGCTGAAGAGCTTCGGCACGCGCTGCACCATCCGCAGTTCGCCGACTTGACGTCTGCGTTCGACCGACTGGATAACTCCGAACGCGGACCCGCAGAGCAGGTGGTCGCCACCTTGCTGGCGGCCCAGGTCAATCCAGTGCCGGCCGCCAACTTGGAAGATCTGCTGCGGCACTCGTTGGGTGGCCCCCGCTTGGCCGGGCAGGTGCGCGGCGCGCTCGCTTGGCTGGAACGCCAGAAGCTCGCCTACCGTGAATCTCCAATGCCAGGTGCCGTTGGTGGTCCGGTTCGCTTCGCCCTGACACTGCTCGGCAGACGGACCGTACGGGCCGTGGTGCCCCTCCCGTTTGCGGCGGGGTACGCCCAGCTGCTCCGGGACCTGATGTTGACCGAAGCGTCCGACGACCTGCTCGAGCACTGGCGTCCGATGGACACGCTTCTGCTACTCAATCTGCTGCATGAGCGTCCACCCAATCTCGGCTGGCGCTTCAGTGAGGCACTGGTTCAGAAGGTGGACAGCTGGTGTGAGGAATTCGGGGCCGACGCCCCCCTGCTTGCCCGCTACATGCGTGGCGCACCTGAAACCAGTCGGGCCGATGAACTCCTCGGTTCTTTGGGAATCGCCCCTGCAGGCAGGAAGGGAAAAGCCGAGGCCAGAAAACTCGCATATCTCGGTCTGGCCCGCGCGGCGGTCTTGTTCGAACGCTCCCGGGGCCGGGCGGTTGGAGATGTTGAGCTCCGCTGGAGCATCAAGAACCTGGCGGGCCTGGAGGAACGCTGGCGCGACGACCTGTTGTGGCTGCTTGGTGGTCTGGGCCACCTGCTGGATGTTCACTGCTTCTACTTCTATCTACGGGAACACTGTGCGGCCAACGACGCACGCGTACGCCGCGTGAAGGTGGCCCTGAAGCGTCAGAGACGGCAGACTTACGGGCTGATCGAGGGTCTGAAGCGCTGCTCGCCGCTGGGAGGTCTGCTCGACTTGATCCGCAAACAACAACTCGGACGCAAACCGAAGATCGGTCTGACCAGTCTGCGCAAACTCGAAGACGCGGGCGTAACTGATCTGAATGTCCTGATGGGACTCACTGCTGCCGATTTGCACGCCCTCGGGTTGCGCCGTGATTTTGCTCAGCAGGTGGTGCGTTTCCTTCAGCGCCGCCGGGCGGCTTAAGCGCCAGTGGTTTGCGAAGGCATGCGGCTGCTGCGCCAGTTCGGGTCACGGTATCCCCGATGACCAGCCTCCTGTGACCTCGGCCGCCCACTCGCTCGAACTGGTGATCCTAATGGGGTTACCTGGAGGCGGCAAGACCACCTTCTACCGGAATCACTTCGCGGGGACGCACGCGCACGTGAGCAAGGACCTGTTCCCGAACAACCGGAATAAGACCCGTCGGCAGCAGTACCTGCTTGAGGAGGCGCTGTCCAGCGGAACGTCGGTGGTGCTGGACAACACCAATCCCACGGTGGACGACCGGGCCGGAGCAATTGCCCTGGCGCATGCGTTCGGGGCGGTGGTCTCCGGCTATGTGTTTCCCTGGATGTCGCGGCGGCCAGAGCACAGAACGCCCTCCGCTTGGGCCAGGCCCGCGTGCCGGACGTCGCCATCTCCGCCACCGCCGGCCGCTAGCAGACGCCCCTCCCGACGAGGGCTTCGAGGCTCTCTACGCCGTCCACCTCACCCCCGAAGGAGCCTTCGGAGAGCCTTCCGTCCGGATGAACACCGACGCCTTTGAGGGACGCCTGCGTGCCCTCGAGTACTATCACAGCCTGAAGATTGTTTCCGGCGCCTGGGTGGTCCTGCGGGTCGGCAGGCGCGGCTTTTCCCGGTTCACCCAGGAGCGCTTCAGCAAACCGTTTGACGACCGGTTTCACACCCTGATGGTCGCCACCGCCCAAGCACTGCTGGAGGAGTTCCAGGGGGTCTATGCCCACACGGAGAGCGACGAGATCAGCGTACTCTTCCCGCCCACCTGGACCATGTTCGACCGGGAGCTGGAGAAGCTGGTCAGTCTCAGTGCTGGGATGGCCAGCGCGACCTTCACGCTGGCCTGCGGGGAACGCGTCACCTTTGACAGCCGCGCCTGGATCGGCGTGACCGCTCAGGACGTCGTGGACTACTTCCGCTGGCGACAGTCGGACGCGGCCCGCTGCGCCCTGAACGGCTGGGCGTGCTGGACGCTCCGGCAGGAGGGGCCAGCGTGGCCGAGGCCACTCGCGCGCTCGAAGGCCAGACCACGGCCTTCAAGAACGAGCTGCTGTACCAGTGGGGTGTGAACTTCAACGGCCTGCCCGCCTAGCAGCGGCGGGGCGTGGGCCTGTACTGGGAGATCTATAGCAAGGATGGCGTGAACCCCCTCACCGGACAGGGTGTCGTAGCGGAACGCCGATGGGTAAAGACCGACAGAGACCTCCCGATGAAGGACAAGTACAGCGCCTTACTTACGCGTGGATGGCCCCGGTCTTGCAAAACGCTTCACCAGGCTCGTGCGTGCCAGTGGGGACGATGTCACGCGCGAGCCCAGCCTACCTGGACCCTCAATAAATCTCCCAGCGCACCCCCAGGCGATGTGGCTGAGGGTCGAGGTCCTCGGCCCGGTCATGCTCACCCAGCACGTGCAACCGGCACATCGCTCGCCCAGCTTGGCGCCACTGCCGCCGATATCTGCGGGTGTATCGGCCTTGCCCGAGGTGCACCGCTACGCTCAGCTGCCGTTGCAGCCACATGAGCTCATGTTCCCGCTCGTCCTGCTGCCGTGCCCAACTGCACACCTCGCCCCCTCCCCAGGGCGCTGGGTGAGTCCGTTGAGGTCCACGCGTCCACCAGTGATTGCGCCATTCATGAAAGAACCAAGCGTGCATCCGCCAACGCCGCCGGGCTTCGAGTCGCTCGTGCCGGTCCCGCTTCCAATTGTCCTTGGCCATGGTTACCGCCCTCCTCAGAGCGGTAACGAAGCTGGACCCCCGGTTGTACGCATGCCCAACGCTAGCTCATCACGATGGCGGCGTGCATCGACCGAAACGCGTATCTGCCTCATCCCGGTTGCAGGCGGAGGGTCGGCTGCCGTTGCTAGCGTGGAACTCCTTGCAAGTTGCTTTAATGCCAGAAGAGAAGCCAATGTGTTCCGGCGCTTCCCAGGGATTCGATAGGGTAGGGACATGTCGACCTTCCCCCTCACCGACGATTTCCTGAAGGCCCTCGAGCTCGCTCACGGCTACCACCTCGGTCAGTACCGCAAGGGCACCGACAAGGGTAAGGAGCCCGGCATTCCCTACATCTCGCATCTGCTTGGTGTCGCTAGCATCGCCCTGGAATATGGGGCGACCGAACCGGAAGCGATCGCGGCCCTGCTCCACGATGCCCTGGAGGACGGACCGAACAACACTGGGCGTGACGCCGACGAGCTGCGGCAGGAGATTGTCGAAACGTTCCACGAAGGTGTCCTGATTGCCCACCTGGTGGATGGGGCGACCGATGACGCGCCGAAGGCCAGCATGGAAAAGCGCCCCTGGCGAGAGCGCAAGCTGGAATACCTCGCCAGGCTGCCGGGAGAAGAGGCAAGCGCGCTGCTGGTGAGCGCCTCGGACAAGCTGCACAATGCGCGCGCCATCCTGAGTGACCTGCTGGCGTCGGGACCTGTGGTGTTCACCCGCTTCAACCAGGGTCGGGACGGGACCCTGCAGTACTACCGCCTTCTGGCCGATACCTATCTGAAGGTCGATACGGCCGACGTGCGCTCAAGGCCCCGATTGCATGCCCTCTTCGTAGAGTTGGAACGGACCGTAACGGCTCTCGAGTCCGCCTGTGGAGTCACGGCGGATGAAGTGCGGCCCTGGCCCCTGCTGAGCCCTGCTGCGGCCTCGTGAGCACAGGGGTAAACGGTGTGACTATAAGGGCTGGCGAGCTCAGGAGGTCGGCGCATATCTGTGTGGTCTAAGATCTCTATCCTGATCTTCGAGGTGCACCGCGAATAGGTCCAACCCTCTTGGCTGAGGAGCGCTTCGCTGTACTGAAAGAAGCCGGACTGCTGCTGGATCTCCTGTGTCCGATCGGCGAAAGCTTCAGGGGTGTGGGGCATAACGACGTTGGGGTTGATGATGGTCACAAGCGCCAGGAAGTCATCTGGGGTGGGTTCGCGGTTCATCACCGGTGCCGGGGCGGCAGTCATATTCCATCATGCCGGATGACCGAGTCCACTTCCCTTGACCGACACGGCGTAGAGTTTCTTGGTTCGGGATGTCGCCTGGACTGAGGTGCAGGAAGATCGGCGCATCGAGGTTGTAGGCAGTTAACGTGCTGTCATGGACCATCAGACCAGGCTGGCGAGGAGATCACACACCCAGGGTGTATAAACAGCACAGTCCGGAAGCTGATCTCGATCTAGCGTGTGGACAATAAAACAGCCCGTTACGCTTCTGTCCTCAGACGCCTGTGCTCCACTCGATGGCAATTGGCACAGAGACACTGGAGATCATCGAGCACAGTGACATGTTTTCCGGCCATATCTTTGACCTGAATCCTGCTGTGGTGAACCTCGATACAGGCTTCCCCATGCTCTCCGTATGCAGTTACAGGATCTATCCTGCACTTCTCGCAGAACAGTCTGCCATGCTGAAGCTTGAAAGCGGCCTTTTTGGCTTGCGCAAGGCCGGAAGAGCGTTCAGACCTCAGGTGTGTCACCAGCACCTTGCCCCCTTCCGTCCATTCAAGATCCTCGGGTGACGGCAGGAGCGGAAGGATCTCTATGGTTCCCGCTTTTGGCACCGGGATGAATCCCGCCTGCTTCAAGAGGCGAAAACTTGTTGAGCTCTCTCCACCAGAGAAATGTATCGGGAGCACCTTGAACCCTAGAGCTTCTGAAGCGGCTACCCCAAATACAGCCTTTGGGGGGAAACGTTCGCCATCCTCGAGGAGGATGTCATAGTCGGTGGATGGCCCGAAGCCATGATCGGTGTAGCCTGCACGAAGTCTCTGTACAGCGTTCCAGATGTGTACTGGCGTCACCTGTTCCAGCACGGAAGCCGGCAGGCGTTGTCCTGAATCGGCATTTCCAGAAATGGAAACAGCTCCCAGGATCGATACAAGTTCGTAGAGTGGTGGTGGACTTTCAATCTGGATGCGAATCCGTTTGGTCCGATTTCCATGGCCACGCGCGTCTGGCGCGCGGCCAATCCGTTCCATCGCCAGGGACATGCGCGTAAATGTTTCCTGTAGAGACAGGCCCGTATCGGCATCAGAGAGGATCAACCGGTCGTTAATCGGGAGTGCTTGACCTCTACTGCTATCAACCCATGCCCGACTGATCCGCAGACCAGCTGAGTCCAGCCTGCTCAGCAGCAGGTTAAGCGCTTTAGCATAGTCCGGGTTCTGTGCGTTCTTGCCCTTGGTTCCACCCCGGCTATGAAGGATCAGCATTGAATCCTCGATATCGAAGGCTGCATCCAGCAGTTGGCCATCACTGTCAGTGAGCTTGTAGGACGAGCTTGACGACATATTGCTTCTAGTGCCCTCCGACTGGTACTTCTGAATGATGTCTTCGAGGGCGTCCCATTCCTGTGGAGTAACCTTAAAATTAGTCCCAGAGGCCATTTTCAGAATGCTGAGTTCTCTAAGACGTATGTCCGTCATAATCACACTACGAGGAATGCCCAACGGGTATAGGGCTGTCAAACGGAATTTGACTGCGAAGCCTGGATCTTCTTCGACACGACCCGCGGCGACCTGCCACTCAGCGTGGCCTTCTCTTTGGCGTGGTGCATCGAGGAGCTCACCGACAGCATAGACACCAGCGTGTTTACCACTCTGCCAGAGAGCAACTTTGTCACCCGCCTGCATCTGATGGATGTACTGAATAGCCGCCCAATCATCCACATTTCCCATCTTTTTTGTCTGAACCACTTTCGCGAGGTCGTACCACTTGGGGTTCGCTTGAAAGATCCAGTGCCGGACTGTGGACATACACTCACAATAGGCGATCCATAGCGACGTCGAAGTCGTCGACAACCTCATCCGGTCTAGGGCATGGACCCGGCATGGCTTGATTCACCGGGAAACGCCCTGCTCGTGGCCATTGCAGTTACCCTGCCAAATGGCCTCACGCTCCCCGGCTACACCGTATTCGGTGATATGCGTGATCCTTCCGCCCTGTTCCTCTGGGAGACGCCCACACAACGATTGTTTCTCAATGGTCGCCCGATGCTGGTTGACCATCGTCTTCAGCGCTTGGTTGATCGCTCTGGCGCCGACCGTCGGACGCGGCCCGCTGTGCCCTGAACGGCTGGGCGTACTGGACGCTCCGGCAGGAGGGGGCCAGCGTCGCTCAGGCCACTCGCGCGCTCGAGGGCCAGACCACGGCCTTCAAGAACGAGCTGCTGTACCAGCGGGGCGTGAACTTCAACGGCCTGCCCGCCTGGCAGCGGCGGGGCGTGGGCCTGTACTGGGAGACCTACAGCAAGGAAGGCATGAACCCCCTCACTGGACAGCGTGTCATGGCAGAACGCCGACGGGTGAAGGTCGACCGCGACCTTCCAATGAAGGACGACTACAGCGCCTTTCTCCGGACACGTCTCAGCCAGGTTCAGCTCCAGGCAGTCAAGGAGAAGGGCTGAAGGCGACCGCCGGGTTGACGGGGATCGCGGCCCACCCGAACCGCACTCGCCGTCTGGGCAGCGAATCGCGCAGTGGAAAACCTGTGAAAACGCTGTGCTGGACGGGCTTGACTATGTGAGGGCGTCTGATCCAGTGTGTGCTGCCTCGCCAGAACGTGCAGGCAGGAGGAGCACATGACTCAGCCCGAAGACCAGCTCAACTTACAGGCGGCCCGCGCCTATCTTACCCGGCTCCTGCCGAACCTCGCGCCCTTCTCGGCCGAGGAGGTGCAGAGCCTCACCCTCAAGGCCGGACTGTGGTCCCTGTTCGTGCAGACCCGGCCGCCCCAGCACGACCTCACCGGCCAGCTCCTGAGCCACCTGCGCCTCGTGCGGGGGGCGGAGAGCGACCTGGACCGCCTCGAAGCGCAGCATCTGCGGCGCCCCACCAAAACGGAGACGATGACCCCGCCGCGCCTGCTGTCGGACCAGCAGAGCCAAGATGCCCTGCAGCGGTTGCGCCAGCAGGCCCAGCAGCTCGGCGTTCCCTGGCTGACCCGCCACCCCATTGAAAAGGACAAGACGCAAGTCAGCTACCGCGTCACCGGAGCTTTCATTCGCCAACTCGGCGGGGCGTGGAAGAAAGCCGCGCCGAAAGGTGGGACACGCAACGCCCTACAGGTGACGCTTGCCCTCGCGTACCTTAGCCTGCCCGACTTCAGGAGGCGTGTTCGGGCGCTCCAGGACGCCAGGTACACCATCAACATTCACGAGCCCTCGGCGGCGGACTTCGAACCGGTCGCGGCTCTGCTTGAATCCTGTGGTCTGCCGTCCCGCGGTGCTCCGACGCTGAGGGATGACGTCGTGCAGCTGAGTTACCGCACGACCCTGGCGATGAACGATGCCTTGAACAGCAGTCTGCCGAGCGAGGCGCGCACGCTGGCGTATCTGCACATTGACTTGGTCGCGCTGTACCTCGTCGCCCCGGAGGTGCGCGCCCTCATTGATCGACTCATTGAGGCGCGCGCCGAGAAGTAGCGGTTGACCGGAGGGTGGGGCAGGTACGATAGGTGCCGGCCCCACCCTCCGGGTCTTGCAGGTCAGCCGTTTTCGTCGAGCTTGGTGGAATACCCCTTATCCGATTCTGGCGGCCTTTCCGGCCGGAAGTGGCTCCTGCTGACCAGCGCCAGGGTGTCCACGGCAGGCAGCGATCCTGCTGGGCGTCCTGATATGCGCCTCGAGGCGTTGTGGGTGACTACGACATAAGGCAAGTGTTGTACTTGGACCCTTACCTCAGTGCCTTCAGGACCGTAGTGCTCCACCCTCGTGATTCCTGCTGCCTTCCCTCTGCCCGTGCAAGCGAAGGCGGCAGGGGAGAGGCGACTTTAGAGACACGGCGATAGACCCCGTCTAGAGTTTTGAGCTGCCCTGGATGTATCTCCCGGTTAGAGCGAACATCCAACTCCCGGAAGAGCAGCACGTTCTCTGGGAGGGAGAAAACATGATGAAGCGACGGATGAATGACGAGGGCCGTGGCAAGAAGCTGTCGAGTGGGAGTGACCGCTGGCAGGTGACCCTGGGATTGGATGAGCGGGCCAGGCCGCTCCGAGGAAATAGGGCAGGAAAGATGACGATGAGCACGCCTTGCCCTGACGAGCTGCCAGTGGCCGATCATCAACCGGAACGGCTGCCTATCCCGAGCCATATCCGGCTGGCGGACTGGCTACCGCTCTGGCTGGACCTCAAGCGGCCGATTCTCGCGCCGAAGACCCTGGCGAACTACGCGTATGTCATCGACAGGCACTTAAGTCCCCTGCTTGGGCACCACAGGCTGCAGGACCTTAAGGCCAGTGAGGTACGCGCCGCCTACGTGGAACTGGCCAATCAGGGGTTCTCGAAGTCGCTCCTGCACCAGGTGCGGGTCATACTTCGGCAAGCGCTCCAGGAAGCCGTATTCGATGAAATCGTGCTCCGGAATGCTGCCGAGGTGGCCCGACTGCCCAGTTTCAGACGGGGCAAGACTGCCCGGGCCCTCAATGCGAAGGAGGTCAGGGCCTTCCTGGAAGCGGCGCACAACCACCGGCTGGGCCTGCTCTTCGAGTTCGTCATCGCGAGTGGGCTGAGACGGGGCGAGGTCTGTGCATTAAGATGGACGCATTTGGACCTGGACATGGGGCAACTGCGGGTCCGCGAGAACATCACGGTTGTGAATGGCAAGGCTACGCTGGGCACGCCGAAGACCGAGTCGGGGATCCGGGACCTGCACCTCGCCCCAGAGACGGTGTCTCTATTGCGCCGACAACTCCTGGCCCAGCAGGCAGAGGGCCTGAGAGGTGCCAGCCACGTGTTTACGAACATCAAGGGTCAGCGTCTTTACCCGGACTCTCTAACCAAGCTTGCGGGAAAAATCGCGGAGCAGGCCCGGCTGGGAGACGTCCGCTTCCACGACCTGCGGCACACCTACGCCTCCCTGATGCTCAGCATGGGCGTGCCGATGGAGGTGATCAGCGAGAAACTCGGGCACTCTCGCCCGAGCACGACGGCAGATATCTACCGGCATGTCTTCGTAGAGGAGCACGAGCGGCACACGTTCGCCCTTGGCGACCTGTTGACGCCCAAGCCGCTCCGGATCAGAAGTGCTGCCCGGCGTGCCGATCACCAGGAGGAGAACGAACGGGTAGCGTAACGCCTGAGACCCAAGGGCTGCTTCGATTGCGGGGAGAGGATGCTATTGGGGCAACGCACAACTGAGAGGAGGTCCGGTCAATTTGATCGGACCTCTTTGTATAAAGTCCTGAGGGTTCGTCTTGAACACGTTCGTGGCCAGGCTGTGTGCCTGTCTGACAATGGCTGTGAACGTCGGATATGTGCTCCTCAGCCACCAGGCAGGCTCTCGCCCTCTCACTTTCAACGGATGGGAACGTCAGGTCTGGCTGGAGCCGGTGAGCTTCCAGGCTCACCAGAGGCACAATTTCTCCAGTTCCGAGCTGTCGCTCGACAGCCGCCCTGTCATAAAAGAACTCAAGAGGATGCCCCAGGAAAACGGCGAACCTCCTGTACTCCTTGCGGAAGCGTCGTTCATCTCGCGCTTCTGCCCTCACGACCGCGTCGCGGGTTCTCACAGAGGGGCGGGATTTGAGCAGGGCCGCATCTCCTTCCACGGTCTTGTGCCGGCTCTGGCTGGGATACGTCAAGCCAAGACACGTCCGGCAGCCCCACTCATCGGCGTCCAGGGTCGCCACCCCAAATAGTTGTCTCACTGGCCGTTCACAGGATGGGCAGTCAAACAGCCAACGGGTGCCACGGGACTGTTGCTGACATGTAAAGGTCACCCGGACCTCCGGGCGCCCCTCGAAACGTTGCGGCATCAGGTACCCTTCGACGGGATCGAACCACCAGGGGACCTTCACAGCCCGCTCAAGCGGGCAGGGGAGCATGTCAGCTAGCTCATCGATGGTGACGGAGGCGACGGCTTCACTGGTCGTCATTCGTTTTAAGCGGCGTGTGTGTCTGTCAAACATGACAACCCGTTTACATCGCGTGCAGGAAACGAAGCCGTCTTCCCGTAAAACGCTCACAGATCGCGGTTGAAACAACTGACGTCTGGTCATGCTTTATCCTGGCACACCAACATCCCAAATGTGGAAATGAAGATCTCTGTTCTGAAAAGTGCTGCATTTAAGCTGTTATTGAAAGTCAGCTTCTTTTTATTAGATTCGAATGAGTCTCTAGTGCCCCATCATTTCAAACCGCGGCACTTCACGGTGGTATTCAGCGGTCCCTGCGAAGCCTTCGGCGGCTTGCCGTGTCATCCCACCTTTTCTCTGAGGGTGCCACCAGCTCCAAAAAACGTCAAAAAACTCCGTAAACGTGTAACCACCGTTTTCCGTCTTCTCAAAAACGCGTGTACAACGCTATCCCGGAGAACAGAGTAAAAAATTCCGCTACACAGTTATGTGCAAAACTCAGCCAATTCTTCGCGGAAAGGCTGCAAAAACCCTGAGAATGGGTGAGTTCTTGGCCCACTTTCCCCAAAACTAGGGTTTTTGCGTGCGAGTTGGTACGGTCCTGGGATGCCAGCGAGAGGCAGTGAAGCTCTCGACAAGCGGGACTATTGCGCGTGGATGAAACAAAAAAACCTCGTCTAAGACGAGGTTTCTGTGGTGTGCCCGAAGGGATTCGAACCCCTGGCCTTCTGATCCGTAGTCAGACGCTCTATCCAGCTGAGCTACGGGCACATGCGGGTGAGTTGTTTGGCGGAGAGGGAGGGATTTGAACCCTCGGTACCTTTTGAGTACGCAGTCTTAGCAGGACTGTGGTTTAAGCCGCTCACCCACCTCTCCATCCGTGCGGCGCGTTGTCTGGCGGAGGGTGAGGGATTCGAACCCCCGGTAGGTTGCCCTACTGCAGTTTTCAAGACTGCTGCCTTCAACCACTCGGCCAACCCCCCATTCACGCGATCTGCCTGGGTGGGACGTGTCCGGCGGTCTGCCATCGACGCGAAGAGGAGTATAGGTGCAAAGGCCGAAGGTGTCAACACGGCGGGCAATCAGCGCC
Organism: Deinococcus sonorensis KR-87; assembly: GCF_040256395.1. Classification (NCBI taxonomy): domain Bacteria; kingdom Thermotogati; phylum Deinococcota; class Deinococci; order Deinococcales; family Deinococcaceae; genus Deinococcus; species Deinococcus sonorensis. The sequence continues at coordinate 1,437,003 of NZ_CP158299.1, forward strand.
GCTGGCCATGCCCCGCACGCGGACTCAAGACCAGACCAAGTAACAGGCCAGCGACCAGCCACAGCCAGTGCTGGAGAACCGATGGAGGTGCCATATCCGCCTCACCGTTCAGAAGCGCACTTATGGCCTGCTCGTGGGCGCCTGCGGGTGTCGGGTGCCGGGTGCTGGGCGGCAGGCTCAGATCGGCGTGCAGGACCCCGCTGCGGTAGCGGTTCTCGCGCGGGTGGCCACTGTGGGCGGCCAGCTGTTGCCCGACCGCGCGCAGCTGCTCCGGGGTACCGCGCTCTTGCACCCACGGCAGGAGCGCCAGAAAACCGGGACGCGGTGACGTCATCACATAGCTGCGCGGGTGTGGAGCCTCGGCTGCCGGGCCGGTGATGGCGCTCTGCCCGTCGAAGCTGAGGTCCAGCAGGTTGCCGACCACCATCGGATTGATGGCGTAGCGGATGGTGCTGGAATGAGCTGTCACCTGCCAGCTGCTCTCCAGCCACGCCAGCGGCTGATCGCGCGGCGTCTGGCCCTCCGGATAGAGGCCTTCCAGCGCGGTCCAGGGGCTGCCGTTGGCGTCCGGTTGCAGCAGGACCGTGCAGCCCAGCTGTTCCAGCCGTGTCACCACGTCCGGCCGGAAGGCGTCGAGGCTGATGGCCACTCCCAGGTCGCCCACTGGGGTAGGGAAGACCCGCAGCCACTCCAGTTGCCCCGGCGTCAGGTCCACACCTGCTGGCCCTTCGTCCGGCGTCAGGTGGACCTTGTCAGTGCAGCCGACCAGCGTGCCGTCCGGGGCGAGGATGACCGTCTGGTTGTAGAGCGAGGCGTCCTCGCGCCGCAGCCGACGACCCTCCCGCCGGTAGTGCGGCATCGGGGTGCTGCCGCACACCAGCCACACGCCGTACTCGCGGGCCAGCGCACGGCAGGTCTGCAGGTACAGCGCCGTGTGCTCGTCGATGCGGGCCAGCTGGAGCGCGCGGACGGGCGAGACCCGCTCCCACCACAGGATTGGCAGGGCCAGCGGCAGATGCTGGAGCAGCAGCAGGCCCGCCGCCCACTCAAAGCGCCGGGTCGCCGCTGCCAGCCAGCCGCCGCGCAGCACCAGCGGCAGGCCATTGAGTTCGGTCAGCACCACCAGGTTGGGCTGCTGCGGGTGCAGGTGGGGCCGGGCCGCCTCCAGCTGGGCCCGCATCCAGCGCTGGAACCGGGCAGAGGTCAGGAAGTCGGAGGCACCCCACTGCGGCTGCACGGCGACGGCACGGAAGCGGCGCGGTTCGGACGGAGCAGGCATGCTGCAGAGTAGAGCATCCGCCGGACCCACCAAAAAAAGCGCCCCGGAGGGCGCTTCTGAAACCGCAGGTCGCTTACTTGACGATGCGCTGGCCGCGGCGGATGCTCAGCTTGTTGGTGAGGGCGATATACTCGTCGTAGCTGGTGCGCTCCAGGTACTTCAGCAGGCGGCGGCGCTGGCCGTTGAGCAGCTGCAGGCCGCGCTGGCCGTGCTTGTCCTTCTTGTTCTCGCCCAGGTGGCGGGCGAGGTTCTGGATGCGCTCGGTCAGCAGCGCGATCTGCACGCTGGTGCTGCCGGTGTCGCCGTCGCTCTTCTGGTTGTCCTTGATGATCTGGGCTTTCACTTCTGCTGTCGCCATGCTTGTTACCTCTGATGTTTGAAGTCCCGCGTGTCGGAGCCGGAGAAGACCTCCACCCCATACAGCGGCACCGGGGAGTGTAGCACCCCGGGCCGGCCGGGCGCAATTGACAAAGCCCCGCCCTCACCCTACACTTTTGAAGCCCTCCCTTCGGAACGGCATTTCTACCACGTGCTGGGGTGGCGGAATTGGTAGACGCACTAGCTTGAGGTGCTAGCGCCGCGAGGCGTGTGGGTTCAAGTCCCATCTCCAGCACCAGACTCGGGACCGCTCTTCGGGGCGGTCCCGATTTGTTGCCTTGACTGTTGGCCCGCTTACGCTTGCCGGCGTGCTGGCGCCGTTGTCCTCACGACATTCAGCCGACCCGCCCGGTCCTCCTCATGGAGAGCCGCCACGCTGGACGTATGCGTTTCCACCCTGTGCTGCCGGCTGCACTGCTCGTGTCGTCTCTTCTGGGTCCGGTGCAGGCTGCAGCCCCGGCGTCCCGCCAGTTCCCGGATGCCAGCGCCAGCCCGCTGAGCATCGTGAACATGCGCAAGCGCAGCTACCCGGGCAGCGCCCTGACGGTGCGTCAGACGCTGAAGGCCGGCAGCAATTACAAGCGCTACGTGGTGTCGTACCTCTCGGACGGGCTGCGGATCAACGCGCTGCTGACCGTGCCGAACGGCACGCCACCGAAGGGCGGCTGGCCGGCCATCGTGTTCAACCACGGGTACATTCCGCCGGAGGAGTACCGCACCACCGAACGCTATGTGGCCTATCAGGACGCCTTTGCCCGAGCCGGCTATGTGACGCTGAAGAGCGACTACCGGGGCCACGGCAGCAGCCAGGGCGAGGCGGTGGGCGGCTACTACGACCCCGGGTACACGGTGGACGTGCTGAACGCGGCGGCCAGCCTGCGCAAGGATCAGCGCGTGAACGCGAGTCGGCTGGGCCTCTGGGGCCACAGCATGGGTGGCTCGCTGTCGTTGCGGGCCATGGTGGTGGAACCGGACTGGTTCAAGGCCGGGGTGATCTGGGCCGGTGTGGTGGCCCCCTACAACCTGCTGCAGACCGCCTGGAAGCGCGGCCCCGGCGCCGAGTACATTCCGCCCAATGCCAAGCGGAGGGGGGCGCAGCTGATCGAGAAGTACGGGACCGCCGCCCAGAACCCCACCTTCTGGCAGGCGGTCAGTCCCAACAGCTACCTGAAGGACCTGAAAGCCCCCCTGCAGCTGCACCAGGGCACCGCCGACGTGGAGGTGCCGCCCACCTTCCACCAAGCGCTGGAACGGGGGCTGAAGGCCGCCGGCAAGCCCTACACCGCCTACGTCTACCCGGGCGACAATCACAACCTCAGCCGCAACCTGAGCACCGCGCTGCAGCGCTCGGTCACGTTCTTTAAAGGTCACCTGTAGCCGTCCCCGTTCCGGTAACGCTGGCGTCCGTGCGGCGCTGGGGTAGCATGGGGCGAAAAAAAGGAGGCTCCCATGAACAACCCCGTACGTGTCGCCGTGACCGGCGCTGCCGGCCAGATCGGTTACAGCCTGCTCTTCCGCATCGCCTCGGGCGCGATGCTCGGCCCGGACCAGCCGGTGATTCTGCAGCTGCTGGAAGTCACGCCCGCCCTCAAGGCGCTGAACGGCGTGGTGATGGAGCTGCAGGACTGCGCCTTCCCGCTGCTGGCCGGCATCGTGACCACCGACGATCCGATGGTGGCCTTCAAGGACGCCGACTACGCGCTGCTGGTGGGCGCCATGCCGCGCAAGGCCGGCATGGAGCGCGGCGACCTGCTCTCCGCCAACGGCGGCATCTTCAAGCCGCAGGGCGAGGCGATCAACGCCGTGGCCAGCCGTGACGTGAAAGTGCTGGTGGTGGGCAACCCGGCCAACACCAACGCCCTGATCGCCCAGCAGAACGCCCCGGACCTGCGCCCGGAGCAGTTCACCGCGATGGTGCGTCTGGATCACAACCGCGCCCTGTCGCAGCTGAGCGCCAAGACCGGCAAGCCGGTCAGCAGCATCCAGCGCATGACCATCTGGGGCAACCACTCGTCCACCCAGTACCCGGACCTGTCGCAGACCACGGTGGACGGCCAGCCGGCCCTGTCGCTGGTGGACCAGAGCTGGTACGAGCAGGAGTTCATCCCGACCGTGGCCAAGCGCGGCGCGGCCATCATCGAGGCGCGCGGGGCCAGCAGCGCCGCGAGTGCCGCGAGTGCGGCCATTGACCACATGCGCGACTGGGCGCTCGGCACGCCGGAGGGCAGCTGGGTCAGCATGGGCATTCCCTCGGACGGCAGCTACGGCGTGCCGGAGGGCCTGATCTACGGCTTCCCGGTCACGGTGGAGGGCGGCCAGTACCGCATCGTGCAGGGGCTGGAGATCAGCGACTTCAGCCGCAGCCGCATGGACGCCACTGCCCAGGAACTCACCGAGGAGCGCGACGCGGTGCGTGAGCTGGGCCTGGTGAAGTAAGAGCACCGGGCAGCACACAGGCGGGGCCGCTCACCTTGAGCGGCCCCGCCTGTCTGTGCCTGGAGTGTTGACTTACTTCTCGACCACGTAGGCCCGCTCAATGCGGTCCGGGGTGCCGGGATAACCCGGCTGGATGCGGGTGATGCGGTCCAGCACGTCCAGGCCCTCCACCACGCGCCCGAAGACGGTGTGACGGCCGTCCAGGTGCGGCGTGTCGGTGAAGGTGATGAAGATCTGCGAGCCGTTGGTGTTGGGGCCGGCGTTGGCCATGCTCAGCACGCCCTTGCCCTTGTGGCGCTGGGTGGTCTGCTCGTCACCGAACTTGTAGCCGGGGCCGCCGGTGCCGGTGCCGGTGGGGTCGCCGGTCTGGGCCATAAAGCCGTCAATCACGCGGTGGAACACGATACCGTCGTAGTAGTGGTGGCGCAGCAGGTACACGAAGCTGTTGACGGTGGTGGGCACCTCTTCGGCGTCCAGGTCCATCACCAGGCGGCCTTTGCTGGTCTCGAAGATCGCCCGGTACTGCTTGCCCGGCTCGATACCGTCGCCGAGTTCGGGGGCGGCGCTGAAGCTGGTCTTGCGCTCGGCGCTCAGGTCGGGGGTCAGGGTGTAGCCGTCGGGGATGTAGGTATCCATAGGCTCCATTCTGAAGGATGTTGCGGGTGAGAGGCGTGTGCTGCGGGGCAAGCCCCGGCGCTACTTGTTCTTGGTCAGGATCCGGACGCTGATGATCTTGTCCGGCACCGCGCCCTCGATGGGCGTCTCGGCGCCGCTGCTGGCGTCGGCGGTGCGGGTCAGCTTGCCCAGCACGTCGTCACCCTGCACCACCTTGCCGAACAGGTTGTACTTGCCGTTCAGGAAGGTGGCGGGCGCCATGGTGATGAAGAACTGCGAGCCGTTGGTGTCGGGGCCGCTGTTGGCCATCGCCAGGTCGCCCGACTGGTCGAAGGTCAAACTCTGGCGGATCTCGTCCGGAAAGCTGTAGCCAGGCCCGCCGGTGCCCCAGCTGGCCTTCTGGCTGGCGTCCAGCGTCTTGGGGTCGCCGGTCTGGGCCATGAAGCCCTCGATGACCCGGTGGAACAGGATGCCGTCGAAGTAGTGGTTGCGCGCCAGCGTCACGAAGTTGTTGACCGTGACGGGCGTCTGGTCCTCGTACAGGTCGGCCAGGATCTGGCCCCGGTTGGTGTCGATCAGCGCGTAGTAGTCGGTGCCGTCCTTGAGGGTGTTGGCCGGCTCGCTCTTGAAGGTGTGGACCGGCGTGCTGCTCAGGAACGGCACCAGCGTGTAGCCGCTGGGAATGGCCCCGGCGGTGGTCACGGCGGGCGTGCTGGCGGTGGCGGCCGGGGTGCTCGCCGCTGCGGGCGTGCTGGCGGCCGCCTCGGTGGTGTCGGTGGTGGTCGCGGCCGTGTCCTTCTTGCAGGCGGCCAGCGAGAGGGTCAGCAGGAGCAACAGGGCAGGTCGTTTCACCCGGCCAGTCTAGCGAGTGCAGATGAACCCGAAGAGAGACGGAGGGGCCCTACGGCCGCCCGATCAGCTGTTCCACCTCGGCGGCGCGGGCCAGCACTTCCTCCCGGCTGTGGCCCACCACGTTCACGTGGCCGAGCTTGCGGCCCACCCGGTTCTGCTTGTGGTACAGGTGCAGATGCACGCCCGGCAGGTGCAGCAGCGCTTCCAGGTCCGGTTCCTCGCCGTCCGGCCAGCCGAGCAGGTTCACCATGGCGCAGGGCAGCAGCGGCTCAAAGTCGCGCAGCGGCAGGCCCAGCGCGGCGCGGGCGGCCACCTCGAACTGGGTCAGGCCGCCGCCGTCCTGGGTCAGGTGGCCGCTGTTGTGGACGCGCGGCGCCACCTCGTTGACCAGCAGTTCACCACTTTCCAGCTCAAAGAACTCCAGCGTGATCAGGCCCGTCACGTCCCAGCCCTCCACCACCTGCCGGGCGATGCGGCGGGCCGCCTGGGCGGTGGCGTCCGGGCTGGCCGCCGGATACACGCTGCGGCGCAGGATGCCGCCCCGGTGCAGGTTCTCGACCAGCGGCCCGTACGCCAGTTCACCGCCCGGTCCGCGCGCCACCCCCAGGCTGACCTCGCGCACGAACGGCACCAGGCCCTCCAGCACGCACGGGACCCGCTCCAGCCGCTCCCACGCGGCCCGCAGGCCCGCCTCGTCCGTGACGGTCTGCTGGCCCTTGCCGTCGTACCCGAGTTCCGAGGTCTTGAGGAGGCCCTGCCCGCCCACCGCCGAGAGCGCGCCGGGCAGGTCCTCGGCCTGCTCAATCACCCGGTAGGGCGCCACCGAGGCGCCGGCCTGCACCAGCGCCGCCTTCTCACGGGCGCGGTGCTTGCTGCGGTGCAGCACCGCCGGTGAGGGGCGCAGCGGCACGCGGCCCTCCAGCGCTTCGGTGGCCTCGGTCGGCACGTTCTCGAACTCCAGCGTGACCGCGTCGCAGGCGGCCAGACGCTCCAGGCCGGCAGGGTCGGTGTAGGGGAGGGGCAGCTGTTCGGCGTTCCAGCGGGCGGGCGCCTGCGGGTCCGGTTCCAGCACCACCGTGCGGATGCCCAGCGGCAGCGCCGCCGCCGCGATCATCTGCGCCAGCTGCCCGCCGCCCAGGATGCCCAGCGTCCGGGCCTTCATTCGGTCCCCGCCGCCGGATGCCCCTCGAAGTGCGGGTCGTCCAGCACCGCCTGGGTCTGGCGGGCCCGGAAGCGCTCGTACCGCTCACGGGCCGCCGCGTCGGTGGTGGCCAGCAGCGAGGCGGCGAACAGTGCCGCGTTCTTCGCGCCGGCCACCCCGATGGCAAAGGTGGCCACCGGCACCCCGGCCGGCATCTGCACCATGCTCAGCAGGCTGTCCTGGCCGCTCAGCGCGCGGCTCTGCACCGGCACGCCCAGCACCGGCACCCGCGTGAAGGCCGCCAGCATGCCCGGCAGGTGGGCGGCCCCGCCCGCCCCGGCAATGATGGCCCGCAGGCCCAGCCGCTCGGCCCGCGCCCCGTACTGGCTCAGCAGCTGCGGCGTGCGGTGCGCTGACAGCACCCGCACCTCGTAGGGCACCTCCAGTTCGGCCAGCAGGGTGAGTGCCCCCTGCATCGTCTCGAAATCGCTGCGGCTGCCCATCAGCACCCCGACCAGGGGCGGCGTCGTCTCAGTCATCACGGCTCAGCATAGTGGAGCGCCGGGCCGGCTCAGTCGTGGGCCGCCGCCTTCTGGCCCCGCTTGCCGCTGACCTCCTCGCGCACCTCCGCGATCAGGAAAGTGCAGGCCTCGGCGCACGGGATGGCGCCCGGCACGCCGTCCATGAAGGTCTGGTTCAGCCGGTGCCCGGCCCACACCCGGGTCTTGAGGCACGCGCCGCACACGTCCCTGGCCACCGTCTCCACCTGGGCCGGCGTGGCGCGCTGCACCTTCGCGTAGATGCCGGTCTGGCGACGGGCCGTGGTGGCCCAAGGGGTGGAACGCAGGGTGTGGCCGCTGCAGGCGTGGCTTTCCTCCACCACCGCCGGGTACAGGATGTGGACCGCGCGGATCAGGTCAGTGCGGTTCAGCACGGCCCGCCAGCCGCGCCGCAGGTTGCGCAGGGTATGGACCGGCCGGTGCTCCCCGGTTTCCGAGAGGCGGGTGTGTTCGCGCAGGCCTTCCGGCGTTACGAGCGTGGTGAGCGTCTCGCTGGCCCGGCCCTCGTCCAGGGCGTGCCTCACCTCAAAGAGGCTGCCGTGCGGCGCAATCAGGATCTCGCCCATCCGCAGCCCCAGGTCGGCGCGGCGCAGGAACGCCTCCCAGGCGGCGCGGTGTTCCGGGTCGCGGTCGCCGCCGCGCTCGCTGGCGCCCCGGGCCTCCTCGGCCAGCTGCACAATCACGTCGGCCACCGCCGGGTGGGTGCCGACCGGGCGGGCGTAGTAGACGGTCTGGGCAGGATCGCTGAAGTGTGTGACCTCGCCGCGCAGCTCCAGGTCCTCGGGGATGGTCTCCAGGGTGTGCCAGCCCTCCGAGGCGAAGAACGGCACCATCACCACCCGGCGCGCCTGCACCCGCTCGCGCCAGTCGGCCGCCTTCGGTTCCTCGTCCAGGAAGAGGGCATGCACCTCCGCAAACAGGCCCTGCTGCCGGATCAGCTCGGCGTTCTGGTACACCACCTTGTTGCTGTTCTCGTTGCGGGTGGTGCCGTGCCCGATCACCACCAGCGCGGTGTCCTCGCCGCTCGCGTCCGGCAGCACCTCGCGGGCGCGCTCCAGGATGACCTCGCTCATGCGCGGATGCACCCCGTACGGCAGCGTGTAGCGCAGGGTACGCCCGCCGATGGTGCGCGCCACGCCCTCGCGCGGCACCGGCCCCTGGTGGCCCAGGCCCAGCTCGCGCGGAATCACCGTTTCAGTGAAGTAGCCCTCCGAAATGAACATCGGAATCACCGTCACGTCGGTGTAGGCGCAGGTCCTCAGCACCTGACGCAGGCTGGGCTCCTCCTTCCAGTAGCCTTCCACCACCTCATCGAACAGGTGCCGGGAACGGAGGAGCTCGGCGTAGCGGTACACGGCCGCCGCCGACTCGGGATTGAGGTGGGACCCATGACCTATCAGCACCAGAGAACGCATCGTGCCTCCATCGTAGTCGCCTGAGGCCGGCCGCGCTGTAGGCAAATGGCCCATTGTGCAGCGCAGCGCACGGAGCTGAAGACCTTCAGGCCATGCCCTCATCAGGCTCTGAAGGCACCCCTGCCATGATGGACCCGTTCAACAAGTCCCAGTTCACTCCAGGAGGTTTGACATGTTTGGAAGCAACGATCTGCACCAGCGTATGGCCGATGCCCGCGATCTCGACGGCGACGGACAGGTCAGCCCGCAGGAGGCCGCCGCGTACGTGCAGCAGTACCTGCAGAACGCCTCGCCGCAGGAGCGCGAGCAGCTGATGCACGGCTACTTCTCGCAGATGAGCCCGGATCAGCGTGAGCAGGTGGGCAGCGCGATGGTCAACAGCCCCTACAGCCCGGTGAATCAGGTGAACCACAACGATCCGGCCTCGCTGGCCGACGCGTACACCCGCAGCGCCCAGGCGCCGGCCCAGGACGGCCGCAGCCCACTGGAAGCCGTGTTCTCGCAGGGCGGGGCGCTCAGCAGCCCGCTGGTGAAGGCTGGCCTGGTGGGCCTGGCTGGCATGATCGGCAGCCAGCTGCTGCGCCGCTGAGTTCGGCCATTCCTTCCGGAACGTTCGCCCCGGTGGCCCGGTCCGGCCACACTTCCGCTCCCGCGTCCGTGGACCCCTCGAGATTTCCGGCGCTAGACTGGCTCCCGTGCCGCTCGATTACCTGACCCGCATTGCCCAGACGCCCGCTCCCACCTTCCAGGAGGGGGAGCGGGCGCTGCTGGTCGCCGATCTGTGGCGCGGGTTCGGTCACCGAGTGGAGCTGGACGGAGCGGGCAACGTGCTGGCCCGGCTGGGGCCGACGCACGGCAAGGCCCTGCTGCTGGCAGCGCACCTGGACACCGTGTTCGCTACCGGCACCGACGTCAGCGTCCGCAGCGAGCGCGGCGGGCGGCTGGTGGGGCCGGGGGTGGGCGACAACAGCGCCAGCCTCGCCATCGTGACCGAGCTGCTGGCGGGACTCGACGTCAGCACGCTGCGCCGACCGCTGTGGGTGGCCGCCAACGTGGGTGAGGAGGGCTTGGGCGACCTGCGCGGGGCCAAGTACCTGCTCCAGCAGCATGCCCAGGATCTGGCCGCCTTCGTGGCGGTGGACGGCTACCTGGGGGTGGCCGTCACGCGCGCAGTCGGCGTGCGGCGCTACCGGGTCAGCTTCAATGGGCCGGGCGGTCACTCCTGGGGCGACCAGGGGCCGAGTGCCCTGCACGCGCTGGGCCTGGCCATCACGGCGCTCTACAGCCTGACGTTGCCGCACAGCCCGCGCACCACCCTGAACGTGGGGCTGGCGTCGGGCGGCACCAGTGTCAACAGCATCGCGTCGAGCGCCGAACTGCTGCTTGACCTGCGCTCGCTAGACGCCCAGCACCTGAGCACCCTGGACACCCGTGCCCGCCACGCCATCGAGGGCGCGGCGCGGCAGGCCGGCGTGATGGTGACGCTGATCCCGGTGGGCGACCGGCCTGGCGGCGACCTGAACTCCGGTCCGCTGCTGGCGCTGGCCCGGCAGGCAGCCCAGCCGTCCGGGGTGGAGCTGCGGACCGCCGCCAGCAGCACCGACGCCAACGCCGCCGTGCCACACGGGCTGCCGGCGCTGGCGTTGGGTGTGTACCGAGGTGGCAACGCCCACCGGGAGGACGAATGGGTGCAGGGGGATAGCCTGCAGGTGGGCCTGGGCGTGCTACGGCGCTTCGTGGAGGCGTACCAGCGGGAGCCGCTGGGCTGACGCAGGGCTGCCGGACCTGTTTGCGCCTGAACCGGCGGAGGTGTCTGGCGCTGGGTTCCTGTCCTCCACGGCACGCAGGTTGCAGCGGCAGTACGCACCTCCAGCCCTGCAATCTGTGTAGACCTTCAGACCCGTAAGGCCCGTGCTCCGCTGACGCTGCGGTTCAGCTTAACCGGGCTCCGGGATAATTTCCTGCCTGCTCTGACCGATCAACCAGGCCGTGGACTGTCCGGTACAGCTGCTGCGTCGCCGCTCCCGCTCCGGGTTCGGGTGGACCGACACGGCCAGCAGCTGCAGGATGGCCAGCTCTCCCACGTGCTTACGGCTGATCTGGGTGGCGGTTCATGTCCTTGTAGAGCAGGTACTTGCTCCAGGTGCGGCCCAGGGCGGCGTACCACTGCGGGCAGTGGGCGCCCATCCAGATCACGTCGCCGGCCGTGATCGGGTAGTAGCTCTCGTTCAGTTTGTAGAGCCCCTCGCCTTCCAGCAGCAGCAGGCCGTGTTCCATGTAATGAATCTCGGTGTAGGGCAGGCTGGCCCCTGGCGCGAAGCTCATGGTGGAGACCATGAAGTCGAAGCCCAGCTCGTCCGGCAGCAGCTTGCGCGCAATCAGGTGGTCGTCGCCCTCGAACGGCGTCCCCGGGGCCGTGCGCTCGTTGCCCCACACCACGGGCGGCGCGTCCTGGCCCGGCTGCGACTCGTAGCGCTTCTCAAAGACGCTGATCCGGACCGCCCCCTGCGCTATCAAGGTGTGCGCCTGGCCGGCCGGCAGGAACACGTAGTCGTACTCGCTCAGGGTGCGGCGCTCGTCGCCGGCCGCCACTTCCAGCTGACCCTCCAGCACGAACACGAAGCGCTGCAGGCCCGCGGGCGGTGGCTGCACGGCCGCGCCGGCCGGCAGTTCGGCCGAGAACTGAGTAAAGCGTGCCCCGTGCCCGATCACCGGCGAGATGTGCAGAATGATGGCCGCCTCGCCCCAGCCGGGCAGGCGCGTGCGGACGAAGGTGTCGGGGGTAAAGAGCGCGTGGTCCGGCTGATGCCGGCTGCGGGTGACGCCGAGGTGTTTCATGGGTGCTCCTGGGTGAGGGTATGAAGGGCGTGCCAGCCGAGCTGCAGGGCGGCCGTCACGTCGGCGGGCGCCACCGCCTCGGCCGGGTGATGGCTGACGCCGCCGGGCGTCCGCAGAAAGACCATGCTGCTGGGCATCCGGCGGCTCAGAATCATCGCGTCGTGGCCCGCGCCGCTGACCAGCTCCGGCGCGTCCAGGCCCAGCGTCCGGGCGGCCGCCTGGAGGGTGTGGCGCAGCCGCTCGTCCAGCGGAACCGCCTCAATCTCGGCCAGCACCTGCACCTGGGCCTGCACGCCGCGTCTCTGCGCGAGCTGCTGCAGCTGTTCCAGCAGGGACTCCAGGCGTTCGGCCCGCAGCCGGTCGTCGGCGTGGCGCAGGTCCAGGGTCAGCTCCACCTGCCCGGCGATCACGTTCACCGCGCCCGGCTGGGCAGTCAGGCGGCCGACCGTCGCCACCAGCCCGGGGGTGGCGAGCGCCAGCTGTTCGGCCGCCAGGATGAACTCGGCGGCGGCGCTCATCGCGTCATGGCGCAGGTGCATCGGGGTGGTGCCGGCGTGGTTGGCCCGCCCGGTCAGCGTGAGGCCCAGCCGATGCTGGCCCACCAGCGCGCTCACGATGCCGAGCGGCTGCCCGGCGGCCTCCAGCACCGGTCCCTGTTCGATGTGGAACTCCAGGTAGCCCAGGGCCGGGGTCTGTGGCGCGGCCTGCGCCAGCTGCTCGGGGTCCAGGCCGAAGTGCTGCATCGCTTCGCTCACCGTCACGCCCTGCGCGTCGGTGCGGGCGAGCAGCGGCTCCACCTCCCCGATGAAGCTCAGGCTGCCGATGAACGGCACCGCGAAGCGCACGCCCTCCTCCTCGCTGAAGCCCAGCACCTCCAGGTGATAGGGGAGCGCCTGACCCGACGCCCGCACTGCCCCGGCCAGCGCCAGCCCCAGCGCCACGCCCAGCAGACCGTCGTACTTTCCGCCGTCCGGAACGGTGTCCAGGTGTGAGCCGATGTAGAAGGTGGGGGCGTCCGGCCCGGCGGCCGGCAGCCGCGCGCGCCAGTTGCCGGCCTCGTCCACCTGAGCGCTCAGGCCCAGGTCGGCGGCCCAGCCGCTCAGGGCCGCGTGCATCTGGCGGGCGGTCTCGCTCAGAAAGGTGCGCGTGATGGTGCCGGGGACCTCGGTGAGCAGGCACAGCTCATCGATGCGGCGCAGCAGGTCCTGGGTGAGCCGGTCAAAGTCGGGTGGGGCCATGCCGGTCATCCTAGAGCGGCGAGGTCCCGTCCGGTGCCTCCGGAACCATCGCCTCGGCCACTTCCGGAAAGTAGGGGGCACACGCCTCGTTCAGCACCAGCCGGTCCAGCAGGCGGGCAGCCGGCATCTCGTCGTCGGCCTGGGTGCGGCGCAGCTGCAGGTAGCGTGCCTCCGTCAGCAGCCCGTGCCGCACCCAGTTCCACAGCAGGGCGCGGCTCAGCTCGGCGGTGGCGGTGTCCTCAATCCGGCCCAGCCGCGCCACGTACCCGCGCCCGTCCAGCCACGCCGCGAACACTGCCAGCGCCACGCCGATGGCGTCCTGGGCGGCCTCGTCAGGGAGGGAGGTGGCGGCGGGAATGTCCAGCAGTTCGTCCCGGGTGGGTGAGGACAGCTCCGGATGGACCTGGACCCCCTGAAAGCCGGCCTGCACGCTCCCCACCAGCTCCGGCAGACCCGCCCAGGCCGAGGTGTAGCCCTGACGCGCCTCGCGCTGCTTGTCGGCCAGCACGGCGGCCAGGGCCGGGCCTGGGTCGTGCGGGTCGGGGGCCACCGCCGCCGTGCCGCCCACCGGCTCGGCTCCATACTGGCGGCAGACCGCCACGATCTGGCGGGCATAGGCCTGCATGGATGGCTGGTCCATGCCCAGCCGGGCCCGCTCCGGGAACGGCCACTCAGGGCGGTGCTTGACGCAGCTGAACACGTAGTCCCAGCGGCCGGCATTCAGGCCGTAAGCGTAGTCGCGCAGCGTGTGCAGCAGCGCGCCCGCCTGCAGCAGCCCCGGCAGCGTCTCGATCTGCAGGCAGACCCGCAAGCTGTGGGCCGGCCGGCCCAGCCAGCGCTCGGTGAGCTGCAGCGCGTCCCGCCACAGCGCCGCTTCCGGCAGCGTGTCCAGCTTCGGCAGGTACAGCACCGTCTCGCGCTCGCGGAAACACCACGCCCAGGCGGCCAGGTCCAGCAGGCCGGCAATGGCAGGTGCGCCGTCCAGCAGCACCCGGCGCTCCTGGTGGGCCAGCGGGCGCACCCGGGTCAGGAGTGGAAACGGCCGGGCGGCGACCTGCTGGAAGTGCCGGTAGGCCCGCTCCAGGTTGCCGTGCCGCGGCGAGAACACGTCGTCCAGGTCCAGCACCACCGCGTCGGCGCCGCTGTGTAGCCCGGCCTCGATGGCGGCCCCGTCGCTGGCCTCCACGATCAGCTCGCAGCGGCGGCCCTGCAGCGAGGCGGGCCAGCTCGCCGCGGTCCAGCCGTCTGCGGGCGGGGTGGCCGCTTCCTCCAGCGGCCACGGCTGGGGCCGCTGAAGCTGCGTCCAGGCGGGCCTCAGCTCGCGGTGCAGGTGGGTGGCAAGCGCCAGGATCTGCGGATCAATCGGGGGTGAGCTGCTCAAGGTGCCTGGAGCGTATCATCTGCCGCCGGATCTGGAATTTCCATTATATAAAAAATTATTGCTGCAAATTGACAAACCCGTCAACTGCCCCGTACCCTGGCCGCATGACCACCGCGCCCGCTGGCCTCCGGCACCCGTCGCCCGTTCAGCCGCAACACGCCGAGGTGCTGACGGTGGAGGCCGTCAGTTTCCTGGCCGAGCTGCACCGCCGCTTCGATGCCCGCCGGCAGGAGCTGCTGCGGGCGCGTGACGAGCGGCAGGCCCGGCTGGACGTCGGGGGAGCGGCCGGACTTTCTGCCGGAGACGGCCCACATCCGCGCCGCCGAGTGGCAGGTGGCCCCGCCGATGCCGGACCTGACCGACCGCCGGGTGGAGATCACCGGGCCGGTGGACCGCAAGATGGTCATCAATGCCCTCAACAGCGGCGCGAAGGTGTTCATGGCGGACTTTGAGGACGCCAGCACGCCCACCTGGGAGAACAACCTGGACGGTCAGCTGAACCTGAGAGACGCCAACCTGGGCACCGTGGCGCTGGAGCAGGGCGGCAAGAGCTACCGCCTGAACAGCGAGGTGGCGACCCTGCTGGTGCGGCCCCGTGGCTGGCACCTCCCGGAGAAGCACGTCACGGTGGACGGCGAGCCGATGAGCGGCAGCCTCTTCGACTTCGGGCTGTACGCCTTCCACAACGTCCACGAGCGGCTGCAGCAGGGCAAGGGCACCTACTTCTACCTGCCGAAGCTGGAGTCGCACCTGGAGGCGCGGCTGTGGAACGACGTGTTCTCGTTCACCGAGGACCACCTGGGGGTGCCGCGCGGCACCCTGCGCGCCACCGTCCTGATCGAGACGATCCTGGCGGCCTTCGAGATGGACGAGATCCTGTACGAGCTGCGCGAGCACTCGGCGGGCCTGAACTGCGGACGCTGGGATTACATCTTCAGCGTCATCAAGAAGTTCCGCGCCGACCCGGCCTTCGTGCTGCCGAACCGGGCGCTGGTGACCATGAGCACCCACATGATGGACAGCTACAGCCGGCTGGCAGTGCAGACCTGCCACCGGCGCGGCGCGCACGCCATCGGGGGCATGAGCGCCTTCATTCCGGTCAAGAACGACGAGGCGGCCAACGAGCGGGCCTTCGAGGCGGTGCGGCGCGACAAGGAGCGCGAGGCCGGGAACGGGCACGACGGCACCTGGGTGGCGCACCCGGCGCTGGTGCCGGTGGCGCTGGAGGTGTTCGACCGGCTGATGCCCGAGCCGAATCAGATTCAGTCCGGCAAGCAGGCGGACCTGCACGTCACCGCCGCCGACCTGCTGGGCGTGCCGCAGGGCGAGATCACCGAGGCGGGTCTGCGCCTGAACATCAACGTGGCGCTGCAGTACCTCAAGGCGTGGCTGGAGGGGCGCGGCGCGGTCCCGATCCACAACCTGATGGAGGACGCCGCCACCGCCGAGATCTCGCGGGCGCAGGTGTGGCAGTGGCTGCACCACCACGTCCAGCTGGACGACGGCCGCACCGTGGACCGCGCGCTGGTGGACCGCCTGCTGGACGAGGAACTGGAACAGCTGGGCCGGGACGCGCACGCCCGCGCCGCCGAGCTGTTCCGGGAGGTGGCCACCCAGGAGCCGCTGGCCGACTTCCTGACGCTGGCCGGGTACCGGGCGCTGGCGTAAAGGCAGCGTCTATCTGCCGGTTCCTCCGGCTGCTCAGATCTCCTGCAGCGGGCGGGCCGCCAGCCACTCCGGCACCTCGTCCGGTGGGTACGTCTCGAAATACAGCTGCTCCAGGCTGAGCAGCGGGTAGCCCTGCAGCGGCCCCGTGTCGGCCCGCCGGTCAATGATGACGGCGATGCCCAGGCAGCGGGCGCCGTGCGCCTCGGTGGCCCGCACCGCCTTCAGCACGCTGCCGCCGGTGGTCAGCACGTCCTCGACCGCCACGAACGTCTGGCCCGGCTGCACCGTGAAGGCCTCGCGGATCTTCATGCCGCCCTGCCCGTCCTTCTCGGCAAAGATGGCCCGGATGTCCGGCAGGGTGGAGGTCAGGTTGCGCGCCACCTCGTAGGCCAGCACGACGCCGCCCATCGCCGGCCCGATGATGAAATCCGGGGTCAGGCCCGCCGCCTGCACCCGCTCGGCCAGCGCCGCCCCGATCTGCTGCATCAGGGTAGGGTGCTGCAGCAGCGTGGTGGACTGCAGGAACATCGGCGAGTGGCGGCCGGAGGCCAGCAGAAAATGGCCCTCGTGGAAGGCTCCGGCCTGCTTGTAGAGTGACAGCACGTCCATGCGGCGAGTATACGGTCCCGGTCCCGGGCCTTCCCGGACGGCAAACGCGAGACGCGGCCCAGTGTGGCGCTGCGCCAGCCGCCAAGATGGGGCATGAACCCTGAGCATCCGTTTGCGCGGGCCGCCCGGACGGTCCGGGAGCGCCGCCGCCTGCTGGGCATCCACCCGGCGGAACTGGCCCGGCACATGCAGGTGAGCCCGGCGGTGCTGGACGCACTGGAACGCGGCGACTACGACCCGCGCAGCCTGCACACGGTGGCGCGGCAGATGCTCAGTCACCACCTGAACATCCCGCTGGAACCCCTTCAGGAACGCTCCAGCACCGCCCGCTGACAACCACCCTCCAAACGTGCCATCATCCCCCTGACGGAGCGAGAGGAAAGACCGGTGAGAATCCGGCACTGTCGCGCAACGGTGAAGCGGCCCTCAGGCTGCCAGTCCGAAGACTCTCCTCCGTTGGGCCGCTGCAGAGTGCCGCGCCCGGCTACACCCCTCGCGAAAAGGGGAACGCCCAGCGCCCTGCTGGTGTTCACTTTCGCCCCCATGCGGGCGATTTTTTTGCGCTGGGGAAGGAGACTTCCATGAAATTGCTGCCGTTCCTGCTGCCTGCCCTGCTCGGCGCCTCCAGCGCGCTGGCCACCACCTACCCGCTGACCCTCACCGACGACCTGGGCCGCAAGGTCACCATCCAATCAGAACCGAAGCGCCTGATCTCGGTGCTGCCCAGCAACACCGAAACGCTCTGCGCCCTGGGTGTCTGCGACCGGCTAGTGGGCGTGGACGACTACTCGGATTTCCCGGCCCAGGTCACCAAGCTGCCCAAGGTGGGCGGCCTGTACAACCCGAACATCGAGGCGATGGTGGCCCAGAAGCCGGACCTGGTGGTGGTGAGCAAGTACGGCAAGCTGGCGGAGCCGCTCACGGCCGCCGGCATCACGGTGGTGGCGGTCAACCCCGAGACGTTCGACGACGTGTTCAGCAAGACGCAGCTGCTGGGCCGCATCGTGAACCGCGAGACGCAGGCCAAGAACCTGGTGATCCAGATGCGCCGCGACATCGCCCGCACCGAGGTGCTGACCCGCGCCGCCGTTCGCAAGCCCACCGCCTACTACGAAGTTGACCCGACGCCCTACACGGTGGGGCCGAACAGCTTTATTGGGGTGCTGCTCAGCAAGGCCGGGGCCGTGAACATCATTCCGGCCAGCCTGGGCGACTTTCCCAAGATCAGCCCGGAGCTGGTGGTGCAGAAGAGCCCGCAGCTGATCCTGGGCCTGGACCTCGCCACCGCCAAGGCCCGCCCCGGCTGGGCCGGCATCGCCGCCGTGAAGTCCGGGCGGGTGCTGAAGCTGCCGGCCGAGCTGGAAACCATTCTGGGCCGCCCCGGGCCCCGGTTGCCGCAGGCGCTGGCGGGTCTGGCGCGGCTGGTGCACCCGGAACTGTTCCGGTAAGCATGTCGGCCCTGGAACGGTCCGGGCAGGCGGCGCTGAGCCGGCCGGTGCGCTGGCGACCAGGGCGGACCGCGCTGCTGCTGCTGGCGGTGGTGTGTTCGGTGCTGCTGGCGGTGGGGCTGGGCAGCGTCAGCATTTCCCTGCCCGAGACGCTGCGGGCCTTCGGGCACGGCCTGAGCGGGCAGGCGCTCAGCGGCAGCGAGGTGATCGTGTGGCAACTGCGGCTGCCGCGCGTGGCGCTGGGGCTGCTGGTGGGTGCCTGCCTGTCGGTGTGCGGCGGGGCGTTCCAGGGCGTGTTCCGCAACCCGCTGGCCGACCCGTACCTGATGGGGGTGGCGAGCGGCGCCGCGCTGGGCGCCACCGTGAGCCTGGTGCTCGACTGGCCGGCGGCCGTAACCCCGGTGGCCGCCCTGGTGGGCGCGATGCTGAGCGTGGCGCTGGCGCTGGCGCTGGCCCGTTCGGGGCGCCGCTTTCCACCGGCCCGGCTGATCCTGAGCGGGGTGGTGGTGGGCAGCATCATGACCGCCATCGGCACCTACCTGATGCTGCACGGCGAGGACCGGCTACGGCAGGTGTATTCCTTCACGCTGGGCAACCTGGCGTTCGGCGGCTGGGCGCAGGTGCGGGTGGTGCTGCCGTATGCCGTGCTGGGCGGCGGCCTGCTGGTGCTGCTGGGCCGCGCCCTGAACGTGCTGAGCCTGGGTGACCTGACCGCCCGCAGCCTGGGCCTGCCGGTGGAGCGGCTGCGGCTGCTGGTGATCGTGGCGGCCAGCCTCGCCACTGCCGCCGCGGTGAGCTACGCGGGCATCATCGGGTTCGTGGGGCTGGTGACGCCGCATCTGGTGCGCCGGCTGTGGGGCAGCGACTACCGGGTGCTGCTGCCGATCAGCGCGCTGGCCGGCGGTGGCCTGCTGGTGCTGAGCGACCTGCTGGCCCGCACCCTGACCCGCCCCACCGAGCTGCCGGTGGGGGTGGTGACCACCCTGCTGGGCGGTCCCTTCTTCCTGTACCTGCTGCGCCGCCAGGGGCAGATCGAATGAGTGTGCTGGAGGCGCGGGCGCTCCACGTGCGGGCCGGCAGCTGGCCGGCGGTGCGGGGTGTGGACGCCCGCTTCGAGGCGGGGCAGCTGACCGCCATCATCGGGCCGAACGGAGCCGGCAAGAGCACCCTGATGCGCGCCCTGCTGGGCCTGGAACTCACGGAGCGCGGCGAGGTGTGGCTGGACGGCCGCCCGCTGGCCCGCACGCCGCGCCGGGAACGGGCGCGGCAGCTGGCGTATCTGGCGCAGGGCGAGCCGCTGCCGGAGCAGGCGCGGGTGCGCGACGTGGTGGCGCTGGGGCGCGGGGCCGGCGGGTGGCTGTGGGGGCTGGTTCCACTGGCCGCCGACACCCCGCAGGACGAGCAGGCGGTGCTGGAGGCGCTGCGCCGCACCGACACGCTGCAGTTCGCCGAGCGCGAGGTGCGGCAGCTGTCGGGCGGCGAGCGGCAGCGTGTGGCGCTGGCCCGCGCGCTGTGCGCCGAGCCCCGGCTGCTGCTGCTGGACGAGCCGACCAACCACCTGGACCTGAGTTACGGGCTGGAGCTGCTGCACACGCTGCGGCAGGAGGTGGAGCGCGGGCTGGGCGTGGTGGCGGTGCTGCACGACCTCTCGCTGGCGGCCCGTGCCGACCGGCTGTACCTGCTGCACCACGGCGAGGTGCTGGCCAGCGGCCCGCCGGAGCAGGTGCTGACCCCGGAGCACCTGCACGCGGCCTACGGGGTGCAGGTGGAGGTGCTGCAGCACCGGGGCCGGCTGGTGGTGCTGCCCGGCTGAGCGGGTGTTACATCACCACGTCCAGGCCGGTCAGGCACTCCTCGGCGATGGCGCGGGCCAGCGGGTCGCGGGTGCTGCGCGCGTAGCTGATGCCCAGGTGCAGGTGTTCCTGGGCGATATCGCCACCGTGCGGCGCCAGCGTCTGGTAGTACGCCAGGTGGGTGTGGGCCAGCAGCACGTCCCGGGGCCGTTCCGGGGGCAGGCCGCGCAGCAGCTCCAGCGCCTGGGCGTACTCCTCGACCGCGTGGCGCGGGTCGCCCAGCACGGCGGCCTCCCGTCCCTTCTGCAGGTGACGGGCCACAGTGAGGTAGGTGGGGCGCATGGCCCCAGAGTAGCGTGGATGCCGCCCAGGTAAAGGCGCGTTCCGGCTCGGCTCATGCCCCACAGCGGCGCGGCTGGGTAGCGTGAGTGGTACGCAGCCGCTGCTGCCAAAGGGAGACCCATGTCCAAGTCCGAAACCGCCGCCGACGCCCTGGAAGCCACGCTGGATCAGGACTGGATCGAGACCGCCGCCGATACGATTCAGCCGTTGCTCCGTCAGGTGGAGGGTCGGCTGCCGGACCGCGTGCTGGACCTGCTGCACGGTGTGCCGATCGGCCACCCGCTGCATCCGGCGCTGGTGCATCTGCCGCTGGGCGGCTGGATGACCGCCGGCATGCTGGACCTGATGGGCGTCTTCGGCAACGCCGAGGCCGACCGGGCCGCCGACACGGTGCTGCTGCTCGGCACGGTAGGCGCCACCGCCACCATCGTGACTGGCTGGACCGACTGGAGTAACACCCGGGGCGCGGCCCGCCGCGACGGTCTGGTGCACGGTCTCACCAACGAGACCGCCTTTCTGCTGAACATCGGCTCGCTGCTGGCCCGGCGCAAGCATCACCGCAAGCTGGGCCGCCTGCTGTCCGGCACGGCGCTGCTGCTGAGCATTGCCGGCGCGTTCATGGGCGGGCAGCTGGTGTACCGGCACGGGCTGGGCGTGGGCCACACCATGGATGTCCGGCAGGGCTGAGCGGGAGCGGGCCGCACAGGCCGCCTGACGAGGGGCGTAATATCCCGTCCCTCAACCGGCACAGCTTTCCAGCGCGGGGCAGCAGATTGCTCGGTGCCTCAGCAGCGGACCCCTCATCCAGATGTCGCCGGCGCCATCTACGCAACAGGCGGGAAAAGCCTCTCAGCCTTTCCCGCCCGGTTCCCTGCTCGCTTACCTTCTCGGCGGACCCCGCCGCTCGCCGCCCTCTCTGGGCGCCCTCGGCTCGCGCGGCGCGATCTTGCCTTCCAGCTCCGGCCGCACCAGATCGATCTTGCCGCGGTCGTCGATGCCGGCGATCTTCACGCGCAGCTTGTCGCCCACGTTCATCACGTCCTCGACGGTGTTCACACGCTCCTCGCTCATCTGCGAGATGTGCAGCATGCCGTCCTGCCCGGGGAACAGGTTGATGAAAGCCCCGAAGGGGGTGGTCTTGACCACCGTGCCGTCAAACTCCTCGCCGGCCACCGCCGTGCGCGTCAGCGACTCGATGCGCGCCCGGACCGCCTCGGCGGCCGCACCGTCGGCGCTGAACACCCGCACCGTGCCGTCCTCGTCGATGTTGATGCTGGCGCCCATCGCTTCCAGCTCGCGGATCTGCTTGCCGCCCGGCCCGATCACCTTCCCGATCAGCTCCGGGTTGATCTTCACCGTGATGATGCGCGGCGCGGTGGCAGCCAGCTCGGCCCTCGGCGCGCTCAGCACCTCGGCCATCTTGCCCAGGATGTGCAGCCGGGCGTCTCTGGCCTGGGCCAGCGCCTCGCGCATGATGGCGGGCGTGATGCCCCCGATCTTGATGTCCATTTGCAGGGCCGTCACCCCTTCCGCCGTGCCGCAGACCTTGAAGTCCATGTCGCCCAGCGCGTCCTCGGACCCCAGGATGTCGGTCAGGATGCGGTAGCGTCCCTCTTCCATCACCAGACCCATCGCCACGCCCGCCACCGGCGCCTTGATCGGCACGCCCGCGTCCATCAGTGCCAGGGTGCCGGCACACACGGTGGCCATGCTGGACGAGCCGTTGCTCTCCAGCACCTCACCCACCAGCCGGATGGTGTAGGGAAACTCCTCGAAGCTGGGCAGCACCGTCCGGATGGCCCGCTTGGCGAGGTTGCCGTGCCCGATCTCGCGCCGCGACTGCCCGCCCACCCGCTTGACCTCGCCGGTGCTGTAGGGCGGAAAGTTGTAGTGCAGCAGGAACTTGTCTTCCTTGTCCGCCGACAGGTCGTCGATCAGGATGGCGTCGCGTTCGGTGCCCAGCGTGGCCACGCCCAGCACCTGCGTCTCGCCGCGCGTGAAGATGGCGCTGCCGTGGGCGCGCGGCAGCGGTCGGGCCTCGATCCAGATGGGCCGCACCGTGCGGGTGTTGCGGCCGTCGGCGCGCAGGTCCTCCTCCAGAATCAGGCGGCGCAGCTCGGCCTTCTCCACCTTGCCAAAGGCCGCCTTGAGCTGCGCGGTCAGCGCAGCGGCGCCGTCCGCCTCGGGGTTCGGCACCTGCGCCGAGATCAGCGATTCACGCAGCGCCTTGAGCCGCGCGCCCCGGTCCTTCTTGCCGGGCGTCAGCAGCGCGTCGCGCAGGCCGCTGGCCCGGGCCGCCTCGGTCAGGGCCGGCACGTGGTCCAGCGACAGGTCGCTGTCCTGCTGGAAGTTGAACTTGTCGTGGCCCAGCTCGGCCCGCATCGTCTCGATCAGGCTCAGCACGCCCTGCATCCCGGCGTGCGCGAACTCGATGGCGCCCACCAGCGCCTCCTCCGAGACGGTCTGGGCGCCGGCCTCCACCATCAGGATCGCGTCGCGGGTGCCGGCCACCACCAGGTCCATGGTGCTCTGGCCCAGCTGCTCGGTGGTGGGGTTCAGCACGTACTGGCCCCCGATCTGGCCCACCCGCACGCAGGCGGTGGGGCCGTTCCAGGGAATGTCCGAGATGCTCAGCGCGGCGCTGGCGCCGATCGGGCCGAGCACGTCCGGCAGGTTCTGGCCGTCCGCGCTGAGCACCGTAATGATCACCTGGGTCTCGTGCCGGTAGCCCTTGGGAAACAGCGGGCGGATCTGACGGTCGGTGATGCGCGCCGACAGAATGGCGCGCTCGCCGGGGCGGCCCTCCCGGCGGGGGAAGCTGCCGGGAATGCGGCCCACCGCGTAGTGGCGCTCCTCGAACTCCACCGTCAGCGGCAGGAAGTCCAGGGTGCTGAGCTCCTCGCGCGCCTGGGCCGTCACCAGCAGCAGCGTGTCGCCGTAGCGCAGGGTCACCGAGCCGCTGACCAGCTTGGCCAGTTTGCCCGTCTCGAGGGTCAGTTCGCGGTCCCCGAGCATGGTCGTGTACGTTTTTCCAATCACGTCGGTCATTCTATGCCGGCGCGTGCCACGCTTCCGTGGTGTGATGCTTCAGATCGGGTAATAGCTGCGCGACTCGCCCTTCAGAAAGTCGCGGGTCGGCACCCAGATCAGCGGGTTGCGCTCCTCCACCTCCGGCGGCGGGCCGTAGCGCACCAGCGCCATCACCTCGTCGAAGGGCACCCAGCGGGTGCCCACCACCTCGGGGTCGGTGGGGTTCAACTCGCCCCGGAAGTGGGCGGTGAAGCGGCCGAAGATCGCGTAGCACTCGTTGCGGGTGCCGGTCAGCATCTCGCCCTCCAGCAGCGACACGAAATTCAGGTCGGTCACGGTCAGGCCGGTCTCCACCTGCACCTGCCGCACCGCGGCGTCGGCGAGGCTCTCGCCGGGGCCCGCCTTGCCGCCGGGCAGACCGTAGAAGATGCTGCCGTCGTCCATCCGCTCCGCCACGAGCAGCAGCCGCTGGTCCTGAACGAGATACACGTGCGCGGCACGCTTGAGGGGCAAAGTCCTTGACAGGTGGCTCATCGGCCCACAGTCTAGAGCATCGGCCCCTGAGCGCGGGCCGCTTCGCCCACACGCTCGCCCCCGATCCGGTACTCGGCCTGGATGTGCCACGCACTCCCAGCATCCGGGCGGACGAACAGCGCCACCGAGTCGTGCGTCTGCTCCCCGAAGCCGTCCATCAGCCCGCGCAGGTGCTCCACCAGCCCGGCCGCGTCCGGTCCCTCGTACGGCTGCACCAGCGTGTAGTGCGGCTGCCAGTCGTCTAGCCCGCGCGGGGTCAGCAGCAGCTGCATCCGCGCCCGTTCCCAGCGGGCCGGGTAGCGGTCCGGATGCTCGGCCAGCTCGTCCTGAAACGGCGAGTGGGTGGCGTGCCGGCTCAGCCGGGCGGTCAGCACCGCCTGCAGCATCAGCAGGTGTGGCGAGGGGTCGTAGCGGTGAACCAGCACCTCGCCGTCCTCCCAGGCTTCCACCCGGCCCCGGTGCAGGCTCAGCCGGGCGCCGGGCGACAGGCTGGCCATGATCAGCTGCACCTCCGCCTCGATCTGCGCCAGGGCCGAGGCGTCACAGCTGTAGGCTTCCACCAGCGTGAGGTGCAGGCCGTAGGGCCGCGCCTGGCGCTGCCACTCCGGGCGCAGGAAGCCCGGCAGCGCGGTGACCTGCTGGGCCCGCACGTCATAGCCGAGCAGGTCGCTGCCCGCCCGGTAGTACGGGTCATCGGCGGGCGGGCAGAGGTACACGGCGAACTGAACGGCGGCAGTCATGCGCCCCAGCATACGGTCCGGGCCGTCATGGACGCGTGTTGAGCGGCTCAACACAGGATTGTCAGGTGCTTTTCTGTAAACTGTCTTACATGGACAACCCGAAGAATCTGGACGATTACCTGGCCGGGCTGGGGATCAGCGAGGCCGATGACGACGCGCCGCCGCCCCTGCTGGACCCGGCGGCGTCGCCGGTCCCGCTGGTGGCGGGCGAGCCGGACGCCGACCCGGCGGCGCTGCTGGACGGATTTCTGAAGGGGCTGGTCGGGCGGATCGACCCGGAGCTGCAGGTGAACGTCAGCCAGGACGGCATGGTGGTGCAGGCGGAGATTCAGGGCGAACGGGCCAGCCGGCTGGCGGGCCGCGACGGGCGCACGCTGGGCGCCATCGAGGTGCTGTGCTACGCGGTGCTGAGCCGTCAGGGCCACAGTGAGCTGCGGGTGCGGGTGGATGCCGGCGGCTTCCGGCACCGCCACGCAGAAAATCTGACCCGGCTGGCCGAGCGGCTGGCGGTGCAGGTGGCCAAGAGCGGCGAGTCGCACGAGATGCAGCCGATGCCGCCCTCGGACCGCCGGGTGATTCACCTGGCGCTGCAGGAACACCCGATGGTCAGCACCGAGTCGGTGGGGGAGGGCAGCGCCCGGCGCCTGATCATCCGGCCACGCACCGATCTGGTGGGCGGCTGACGGCGGCCGTGCAGCTGCTGCAGCTGCAACGTGACCTCGCCCGCCGGCTGGATGCGGCGGGCGTCGCGTCGCCGCAGCACGACGCCCGCGCCCTGCTGATGCACGCGTTGCAGCTGGACTGGAGCGCTCTGGTGCTGCAGGGGAGCCGGGACCTGACCCCGCAGGAGGAGCAGCAGGTGGAGCGGCTGGCTGTTCGCCGGCTGGCCCGCGAGCCGTTGCAGCACCTGCTCGGCACGGTGGAGTGGGGCGGGCTGACCCTGCAGGTGTCGCCGGCGGCGTTGATTCCCCGCCCGGAAACGGAGGTGCTGTTGCAGCTGGCGCTCGCCCGGCTGGCCGGCTGGCCGGCAGCCCGCGTGCTGGACGTGGGCACTGGTACCGGCGCGCTGGCCCTGGCGCTGCGGCAGGCGCGTCCCGACCTGCAGGTGCTGGGCAGCGACGTGAGCCCGGAAGCGCTGGCGCTGGCCCGCGAGAACGCCCAGCGGACCGGACTGGCGGTGCCGTTCGTGCAGGCGGACCTGCTGGAGGGCCTGCAGGGGCCGTTCCAGCTGATCGTCAGCAACCCGCCGTATCTGCCGGAGGCCGACCGCCAGACAGCTGACCCGGAGGTGGGCCACGACCCGGCGTTGGCGCTCTACAGCGGGCCGGACGGGCTGGGGCTGGCCCGCCGGCTGGCCCTTCAGGCGCGCCCGGCCCTGCGGCCGGGCGGAACGCTGCTGCTGGAACTCGATCCGCGCAACGTGCAGCAGCTGGCCGCCGAGCTGGACACCCAGGGCTGGCGCGTGACCGTGCATCCGGACCTGACCGGGCGGGAGCGCTTTCTGGAGGCGGGCGGCCGCTAAACGAAAGCGGGGGCACCGGATGTCCGGTGCCCCCGCTCTGGTCTGGCTTACTCCTGGGTCGGTTCCGCAGCCTCGTCGGCGTTGGCGTCCTCGCGGACCTGCTCCAGGCTGGCGCTGCCTTCCAGCACCGCCTCGGCGGCGTCCTCGGACAGCTCGCCGCTGGCGACCATGCCGGCCACCTGGGCGGCCTGGGTCTCGGCGGCAGCCTCGTCCTCGCTGAGGCGCGGGGCCAGCACGCTGACCAGCACCAGCTCCGGGTCAGCGGCCAGCTTCACGCCTTCCGGCAGCCGCACCTGACCGGCGGTCACGTGGTCGCCGATGTTCAGGCGGGTCACGTCCACGGTCAGCTCCTGCGGAATGCGGCGCGGGCCGGGGGCGATGATCTGCAGGTTGTGCACCACCACGTCCACCAGGCCGCCCATCACTTCGCCCTGGGCCTTGCCGGTGGTGTGGATCGGCACCGCCACCTCAATCGGCTCGCCGTAGTGGACGATGGTGAAGTCCACGTGGATGGCCTCGCGCTTGCGCTTGTCCATCTGCACGCTCTTGACCAGCGCCGGGAAGCTCTTGCCGCCCTCGATGGTGATGTCGAAGAGGCCGGTGCGGCCCGCCTGACGGAAGGCGCGGTCAAAGGCCTTGCGCTCGATGGCGAACGACACGTTCTCTTCGCTGTTGTAGGCCACGGCGGGCATCAGCCCGTCCTGCAGCTTCTCCTGGGTCTTGCGCTGGGTCGCCTTCAGTTCCATGTGCTCACTCCTTATGCGGATTTCCTGCGCTCAGCGCCCGGCGATGTTGCGTCCAGGCGGGGCGGAAACCATGCAACCTCGGCATTGTAGCAAAAGAAGGCGGCACGCGGGCAAGGCCTTCCCGCAGGGGCTACTGCAGCGCGGCGTCCAGGTCGGCGGTGGTGATGGGGCGGGTCTGGGCGCCCACGCTGGTGGCCGACAGCGCCCCGGCGGCGTTGGCGGCGCGCGCCGCCTGGGCCAGCGTGGCCCCGCTGAGCGCCGCGTGTGCCAGCACCGCCACGAAGATGTCGCCGGCCCCGGTGCTGTCCACCACCTCGTCGCCCAGCCGCACCGAGTCGATCAGGTCGGTCTCTTCCGGGGTCCAGACGATGCTGCCCATGGCCCCCACCTTCACCACGACCCGGCGCGCGCCCCGGCTGCCCAGGGTGGCCAGTGCGGTGCTGATGCTGCTGGTGCCGGTCAGGGCCAGCAGTTCGTGCTGGTTCAGCAGCAGGTAGTCAGCGTCCACCACGCTGTCCATCAGGCCGGTGCCGGCCGAGTTGACCGCGCCGGTACCCAGGTCCATGAAGATCGGCACCCCGGCCTTGCGCGCCAGCTGCATCGCCTTGAGGGTGTACTCGCGCTGCGGCCCGGAGATCAGGCTGTAGGCGCTCACGATCAGCGCGTCGGAGCTGTCGATGTCCTTCTTCTTCAGCTTGGCCGGGTCCAGCTGCCGATTGGCGGCGCCGTAGCCGATCATGGCCCGCTTGCCGTCGGGCGTCTGCATCAGGGTGATGGTGCTGGTCAGCAGCGTGTCGTCACGCTGCACGGCGCTCTCGCTGACGCCGCTGGCGCGCACGTTGCTCAGGGCGTACTCGGCAAAGGGATCGTTGCCGACCCGCGCGCCCAGCAGCACCGTATGGCCCAGGCGGCTCAGCGCCACGCTGATGGTGCCGCCCGCGCCGCCCGGTTGCATGCTGGCGCTGATGGGCGTCACCTCCTCGCCAGGGGCGGGGAGCTGGTCCAGATGGTACAGGTGGTCGACGGTCACGTCACCGATCACAAAAAACTTCAAGGTCTTCCCTCCGGGTCCGGCGCGTCCCGGAACCACTGTCCGGCCCCGGCCGACTGGGCCGGGCGACGCTGCCGAGCGCTCATCGCTTGGGCTCCATGCTAACACGGCCAGCCGAGAGCGCCATGTAGAGCGCGGTCATCTGCGCCAGCGGCACGTCCTCGGCCCGCTCCTGGCCGTTCAGACCCGCCGCCTGCAGCGCGGGGTCGAGCCGCTCGGGGTCCAGCCCGGCCATCCGCAGGTTGTTGCGCAGCGTTTTGCGGCGGTGATGCAGCGCCTGCTCCAGCAGCTGTACCAGCCCCGGCTCCGGCACCGCTCCGCTGAAGTCCAGCCGCACCACGCTGCTGGTCACGTCGGGGGCCGGAATGAAGGCGCCTTTCGGCACGTCGCGCACCAGCCGGGCCGAGCCGTGCAGGCTCACCAGCGCCGACAGGTAGCCGTAGCCGTCCTGCCCCGGCTGCGCCGAGAGCCGCTCGGCCACCTCACGCTGCACCAGCACGGTGGCCGAGACGATGCCCGGCGCGCGCATGAAACGGGTCAGCAGCGCGGTGCTGATGTAGTACGGCAGGTTGGCCACCACCCGGGTGCCGGGCGGGAGCGCGCTGTAGTCGTAATTCAGGGCGTCGCCCCACACCACCGTCACGTCCAGCCCGGCCAGCGTTTCCTCCAGCACCGGGCGCAGCCGCTCGTCTTTTTCCAAAGCCGTGACGTGCGCGCCGCGCTGGGCCATCTCGCGGGTCAGCACGCCCAGGCCCGGCCCCACCTCCAGCACGTTCACGCCGGCCTCCGCGCCGCCGGCCTCGGCGATCAGACGCAGAATGTTGCCGTCGATCAGAAAGTTCTGCCCCAGGCTCTTGGTGGGGCGCAGCTGATGGCGGTCCAGCAGTTCGCGGACCGTGCGGGGGGAGTACAGGGGAGCGTCCATAGGAGGAGGGCCGGCGCAGGCCAGCCGCCTCCTACCCTAGCGTCTCGGGGCCACGGCACCAAATGGCCCGCGTCTGCCTGAATGGTGCCGCAGGGACGGTGCCGCGCCCGCACGACTTTATACTCGCGGCATGACCGCCTCTCCGCCTTCCCCAGACGCCGCCCTGAACCTCGACTGGGGGCAGTACCTGCGGCAGCGTGAGTACCGGCGCGCCCTGGCCGCCGCCCGGCTGGGCCACGCGCCCGCCCCGGTGCAGACGGCGCTGGACGAGCTCTACACCCTGCAGGAGGCACTGCGCGCCCGGCGGCTGGCCGCAGCCCACCGCGCGCTGAGCGGCTACCGGACCGCCGTGGAGGGGCTGGAGCCCGCCGACCGCACCCCCTTTGCCGCCACCGTGCCGCTGGCGCCGCTGGAGGCCGGCTGGCAGGCGCTGGACGCCACCGACCGCCAGCAGATCAGCGACCCGGCAGTTCTGGAAACCCAGCTGCAGCCGGCCCTGGAGGAGGCGTTCACCCGGGCCGAGGCCATGAACGCCCTGGGGGTGCTGCACGCGCTGCTGGACCACAACGAGCAGGCCGAGGCGTGGTTCATGCAGGCGCTGGCACACGACCCCGGCCACTACCGGGCGCTGACCAACCGGGGCAACCTGGCGCTGGAACAGGGCAACGCGGTGGAAGCGGAGCGGCTGTACCGCGAGGCCATCCTGCTGAACGCCGAGTATGCCGGGGCGCACCACAACCTGGGCGTCGCGCTGCGCCGCCAGAACCGCATGCACGAGTCGGTGCGCGCCATCCGGGCCGGGCAGCGGCTGAGCATGCGCCACCATCGCCAGCGCGACGACGACGAACTGCGCTCCAACCCCGGCACCCAGCGCACGGTGCAGCTGGTGCGGCTGGCCCTGGTGGTGCTGGCGGTGCTGGTGCTGCTGTGGGTGGTGCGGGGCGGGCTGTAGCGGTGGACCGCCTGCCGGAGCTGCCGGACACGCTGCGCCGGGTGGTGCCGGCCGCCCGCTGGGAGCCGGTCACCGACGGGATGTCGGGGGCGGGGGTGTGGCGCTCACAGCGCTACGTGCTGAAGGTGATGCCCCGGCGGGCGCTGCAGCGGCCACTTCAGGAGGAGCAGGCCCGGCTGCGCTGGCTGGCCGGGCGGGTGCCGGTGCCGCAGGTGGTGGGATACGAGCTGACCCCCGACCGCGAATTCCTGGCCATGACCCGGCTGCCGGGCGTGCCGATGCACCACCCCGACGCGCTGCTGCACCCGGAGCGGGTGGCGACCCTGCTGGCCCGCGCCCTGCGGGAACTGCACGCCCTGCCGGTGCGCGACTGTCCCTTCACCATGACGCTGGCCGTCATGCTGCGGCTGGCCCGGGAGCGGGTGGAGGCGGGGCTGGTGGACGTGACCGACTTCGACCCGGAGCGGCAGGGGAGAGGGGCGGCCTGGGTGCTGGAGGAACTGCGCCGCACCCGCCCCCCGCACGAGGACCTCGTGGTCACGCACGGTGACGCGTGTCTGCCCAACGTGCTGATGGCCGGCGAGTATGTGGAAGGCTTCGTGGACGTGGGCCGCGCCGGACTGGCCGACCGCCACGCCGATCTGGCGCTGGCCGAGCGCAGCCTGCGCCACAACATCGGCCCGGAGGCGGCCGCGCTGTTTCTGGACACCTACGGCCGCTCCTTCGTCGACCCGGCGCGGCTGACGTATTACCGCCTGCTGGACGAGCTGTTCTGAAAGGTGGACTCTTCCTTCAGGTCGGCTCCGGTTCCGCTAACGTCCGGCTCAACTGGCCTGAAGTGGGCTGGAGGTGCAGGCTCACCTGAGCGGGAAAGGGTGAGACATGCCAAGCCGCCTGCCCGTCCCACTCCGCCTGACCCTCGCCACCCTCGCCCTGATGACGGCCCCGGCGCTGTCTGCCGCTCCCGCGCCCCGCTCGCTGCCGGCCGCCAAGGTGCAGGTGGGCGCGCCACTGGAGCTGGTGCACGCCTTCTACGGCCACATGCCGGTGGGCGTGGCGGTCAACAGCCAGGGCCGCATCTTCATCTCGTATCCGCGCTGGGAGGACCCGGTGCCGTTCAGCATCGCGGAGCTGAAGGACGGGCGCGAGGTGCCGTACCCCAGCGGGGTCATGAACAGCCAGACGGTGCCGCTGAACGTGGACCGCTTCGTCGGCGTGCAGGGGCTGGTGGTGGACGCCCGCGACCGGCTATGGGTGCTGGACACCGGCACCGTCAACCTCGGCCCGATCCTGGGGCAGCAGGCGCCGAAGCTGGTGGGCATCGACACCCGCACCAACCGAGTGGTGCGCACCATCCGCTTCCCGGCCAACGTGGTGCTGCCCAGCACCTACCTCAACGACCTGCGCATTGACCTGGGGCAGGGCCAGGACGGGGTGGCCTACATCACCGACTCGGGCGCGAAATCGGGCGGCGGCATCATCGTGGTGGACCTGGCCAGCGGGCAGAGCGTGCGGCGGCTGACCGGCGACCGCAGCGTGAAGGCCACCCCGCAGTTCGTGCCGTTCACTGACGGGGCCGCGCTGTTCCAGCGGCCCAAAGGCGGGCCGGCCAAGTACGTGGCGCTCAACAGTGACGGCATCGCCATCAGCCCGGACGGGGCCACGCTGTACTACACGCCGCTGGCCTCACGCCGGCTGTACGCGGTGCCCACGGTGGCCCTGCGCGACCGCAGCGTCACCGACGCGCAGTTGAGCGCGCAGGTGAAGGACCTGGGCGAGAAGGGCGTGTCGGACGGGCTGGGCGAGGACACCCTGGGGCGCATCTACACCACCAACTTCGAACAGAACGCCATCTTCCGCCGCGCGCCGGACGGCACCTTCGACACGGTGGTGCGCGACCCGCGCCTGATCTGGCCCGACACGCTGGCCCTCCACGGCGGGTACCTGTACATCCTTTCGGATCAATTGAACCGTCAG
This sequence comes from Deinococcus sonorensis KR-87, assembly GCF_040256395.1. Classification (NCBI taxonomy): domain Bacteria; kingdom Thermotogati; phylum Deinococcota; class Deinococci; order Deinococcales; family Deinococcaceae; genus Deinococcus; species Deinococcus sonorensis. Next base: position 1,468,473 of record NZ_CP158299.1, read on the forward strand.
GGGGGGTACCACTGGGGAAGAGATCAGCGCGTGAAACCCTACGCCCTCTACCGGGTGCGGGTGCAGGCCAGTCCGGTGCTGCTGAAGTGAGGGCCGGGCCGCCCCAGGTCCTGATGCCCAGCTGACGCCTTCTTAAGCGTTCCTCAGGCTTCCTTCAGGGCCGGTCATGGGGTGGGCGCTACGCTGCCCGCATGAGAAACAGAGCGATTGTGATGCTGGGGCTGGCCCTCTCAGTGGCCGGTCTGGGCGCCGCCGATGCAGGCCGCCTGGACCCCAGCATTCTGAAGAAAGCCCAGAGCGGCTCCACCGCCCCGGTCGGGGTGATCGTGCGCTTCAAGCTGGCCAACGATGCCCGGGGCCGCACCGCCTTCAAGAACCTGCGCCAGCAGCTGCAGGGCGCCATCGACAAGCTGGGGCCGTCCGCCGGCTTCGTGCGCAGCGCCATTCAGCAGTCGGGCGCGGAGCTGTGGCTGGACCAGTCGGTGTTCCTGAAGATGACGCCCGGCCAGGCGCGGCTGCTCGCCACCCTGCCGATCGTGGACGAGATCTTCGAGAACTTCCGGGTGCAGGTGCCGCGCGCCGCCGCGCTCAGCGCGTCCTCGGCGCCGGCCGGCACGCCCTGGCACCTGCAGAAGGTGGGCGCGCCGCAGGCCTGGGCCGCCGGGTTCCGGGGCCAGGGGGTCCGTATCGGGCACCTGGACACCGGCATTGACGCGAACAGCCCGGAGCTGGCCGGCAAGATCGCCGCCTACGCCGAGTTCAACGCCGACGGCGACCGGGTGCAGGGCAGCAGCCCGCACGACACCGAGCAGCACGGCACCCACACCGCCGGGCTGCTGGTGGGCAAGACGGTGGGCGTGGCGCCGGACGCCAAGGTGATCAGCGCGCTGGTGCTGCCGAACTCGGAAGGCACCTTCGCCCAGGTGATCGCCGGCATGCAGTGGGTGCTGGACCCGGACAACAACGCCGACACCAACGACGGGGCCAACGTGGTCAGCATGTCGCTGGGCCTGCAGGGCACCTACCAGGAGTTCGTGACCCCGGTGCAGAACATGATCAAGGCCGGCGTGGTGCCGGTGTTCGCCATCGGCAACTTCGGGCCGAACCCCGGCAGCACCGGCAGCCCCGGCAACATTCCGGACGTGATCGGCGTGGGCGCGGTGGACCAGGGCGGCAGCGTGGCCAGCTTCAGCTCGCGCGGGCCGGTCAACTGGACCGGCGCCTACAGCGGCACCTTCGTGAAGCCGGACGTGGTGGCCCCTGGCGTGGACATCACCAGCAGCTACCCGGGCGGCGGCTACGGCTCGCGCAGCGGCACCTCGCAGGCCGCGCCGATCGCGGCGGGCGCGGTGGCCGTGATGCTCAGCGCCAAGCCGGGCAGCAGCCTGGACAGCATCAAGAACGCGCTGTACCAGAGCGCCTCCAACGGCGGCCAGAAGAACAACACCAGCGGCTACGGCCTGATCAGCCTGCCCGGAGCGCTGGCCAAGCTGGGCGTGAGCACCAGCACCGGCAGCACCCCGCCCGCCCCGACGCCTGCACCGCAGCCTCAGCCCGCGCCCCAACCCCAGCCCCAGCCGGCCCCCGCTCCAGCGCCGCAGCCGGCCACCCGGCCGACCGGCCCCAGCGGATACGACTTCTGCGCGGTGGGCGGCGGCAAGTGCGACTTCTCCGGCACCAAACTGCTGGCGTACGGGGCCAACGGCAAGTACAACTACAGCACCCGCACGAATGGCGTGAACTGCAACAACGCGACCCTGGGCGACCCGATCGTGGGCACCCCCAAGGCCTGCTTCATCAAGGACCCGCCGGCCCAGCAGCCAGCGCCCGCTCCCACCCCCGCGCCGCCCGCCGCCGGCAACGGCAGCAAGCCGACCATCCTGCTGGTGGACGACGACAAGGGGCAGGGGGCCGATGTGACGGCCGCCCTGCGTGACGCGGTCAAGAGCAACGCAGCGCCCGGCGGGGCCTTCGTGTGGGACCGGGGCGCCCGGGGCGTGCTGCCACTCTCGGAACTGCAGCGTTACGACGTGGTGATCTGGGCCAGCGGCGAGCAGTACGAGAACACCATCGAGCCGGCCGACCAGGCGGTGCTGCAGCAGTACCTGGCGGCAGGTGGCCGCCTGATCGTGACCGGTCAGGACATCGGCTACGACATCGGGGACAGCAGCTTCTACCAGGGCACCCTCAAGACCCGGCTGGTGGCCGACTCCTCCGGCACCAGCAAGTTCGTGACCAGCGGGGCGCTCGGCAACGTGGCCTACACCCTCAACGCCCAGGGCAGCGCCATGAACCAGTACTACCCGGACGTGATCAGCAACATCGGCAGCAGCGTGGTGGCCGGCACCTGGGGCTCGGCGGGCGCCACCGCCGGCACCATCACCGCCCAGTCGATTCGGGTGGACCAGAACGACACCCGTACCCGCCAGAAGGTCACCGACGTGCGCGGCCTGGTCACGGACTTCGCCCAGAACGTGATCGGCAGCATCCTGACCCAGGCGCTGGGCGGCCAGAAGACCCAGCAGCCGAAGGTCAAGGCGCAGTTTGCCAGCGAGGAGGCCGGAGCGATCGTGCTGAACGACGCCGGCAAGTACCGCACCATCACCATGGGCTTCGGCCTGGAGGGCCTGACGCCCACTTCCAGGGCGTCGCTGCTCAAGAGCAGCCTCGACTGGCTGACGCGCTGAACCGCACAGCAGGACGGCCCGGGGAGCACCCTCGGGCCGTCCTGCTGTGCGGTGGACTGGTTTGCACCACAGCGCTTGACAACCTGGGGACCCTCGTATAATCTAGCGGAGCCCTGGGCGCCGAGGTGGCGGAATTGGTAGACGCACTAGTTTCAGGGACTAGCGCCGCGAGGCGTGTGGGTTCAAGTCCCATCTTCGGCACCACACAAAAAGTCCAGCTCCGGCTGGGCTTTTTTGTTGTCTGGCGAGCGGGGCCACCGGGGAGCTGTGTTCCCGGTGGCCCCGCTCGCTAGGTTGGCCCGGCGGCCAGCACTTCCCGGGCCACCTCCAGAAAGGCCGTGACCACCGGGCTGTGGCCTTCGCGTGGCCAGACAGCCACGATGTCCACGGTTGGGGCGTCCTGCAGCGGCCGGTAGCTGACGCCCGGCAGGCTGACCCGCTCAAAGAAGCGGATCGGCAGGAAGACGCCCAGCCCGGCCGCCACCAGACTCAGCAGGGTAGGCACCTCGATGGCCTCCTGCACGATGCGGGGCGTAAATCCGGAGGCCGCGCACCAGCGCATCACCTGATCGAAGTAGGTGGCCCGCACCGCCCGTGGGAAGAACACGAACGGCTCGTCCTTGAGGTCCGCGATGTGCAGGCGGCGCCGGCGGGTCAGCGGATGCGAGCTCGGCAGCGCCACCACCAGCTCCTGGCGCCACAGCGCCTCGGTCTGCAGGCCCGGGTCGCGGACCGGCAGCAGCATCAGCCCCACGTCAATGCTGCCGGCCCGCAGCGCCGCCTCCTGCTCCTGGGCGGTCAGTTCCTGCAGGTCCACCGCCACGTGCGGGTACAGTTCGCGGTAGCGCCGCACGATGTCCGGCAGGCCTCCAAACGCCAGCCCGCTGACGAAGCCGATGCCCAGGCGGCCCACCTCGCCGCGCGCCGCCTGCCGTGCCCGCTCCACGCCGCGCCCCAGCTCCGAGAGCGTGGCCCGGGCCACTTCCAGAAACGCCTCGCCGGCCGGGGTCAGCTGCACGCGCCGGGTGGTCCGTCGCACCAGCGGCACGCCCACCTCCTCCTCCAGGCTGCGGATGCTGCTGCTCATGGCCTGCTGCACCACGTACACCCGCTCGGCAGCCCGCCCGAAGTGGCCCTCCTCCGCGAGCGCCACGAAGTGCCGCAGGTGCCGGAGTTCAATGCTCATGATGCGGGCGGCGGTCGAACCGGATGCCGTCTGAACGTGGAGTCATGCCCTCAGTCTGCCGCATTGACCACCGGCAGCGGTGAATCGGACAGCTTTTCCTTGTTGGCGCCGGCCAATCTGCGGCCTAGACTACAGGCAAACTGCCTAAAACCGTCTTGAGCCGATGCGGACGGCACGCCGAAGGAGTGGGGTCAAGATGGAACAGATTGCAGCACAAGGGGGAAGGCCATGACCAAAACACCGGAAAAACCCAGCACACCCAGAACGAGGCTGCCGATCCAGGAGCGCCAGAAGCTGAACGAGCTGGAAACGCAGGAATGGTTGGACTCGCTGGCCTTCGTGATGGCCGACGCCGGCGACGAGCGGGCTGCGCGGCTGCTGGAGGACCTGGATCACTACGCCTACTTCCACGGCGCGCCGATTCAGTTCAAGCAGAACACCCCCTACATCAACACCATTGATGTGGAGGCGCAGCCCGAGTACCCCGGCGACGTGGAGCTGGAGCGCAAGATCCGCAACATCGTGCGCTGGAACGCCGTGGCGATGGTGGTCAAGGCCAACAAGGCCAGCGACGGCATCGGCGGCCACCTCGCCACCTACGCCTCCAGCGCCGAGCTGCTGGAAGTGGGCTTCAACCACTTCTTCCGGGGACACGGCGCGGGCGAGAGCCGCGACCTGGTGTTCTTCCAGGGCCACGCCAGCCCCGGCGTGTACTCGCGCAGCTTCCTGGAGGGCCGCTTCGACGCCGCCACCCTGGACCGCTTCCGCCGCGAGCTGAGCCCGGAGGGTCCGGGCCTGTCCAGCTACCCGCACCCCTGGCTGATGCCCGACTACTGGGAGTTCCCCACCGTCAGCATGGGCCTGGGCCCGATCCAGGCGATCTATCAGGCGCGTTTTATCAAGTACCTGGAGAACCGGGGCCTCAAGCCGAAGGGCGACAGCAAGGTCTGGGCCTTCCTGGGTGACGGTGAGATGGACGAGCCGCAGAGCATCGGGGCGCTGCGGTTTGCCGCCTACGAGAACCTCGACAACATCGTGTTCGTGCTGAACGCCAACCTGCAGCGCCTGGACGGGCCGGTGCGTGCGAACAGCAAGGTGATCCAGGAGTTCGAGGCGCTGTTCCGAGGCGCCGGCTGGAACGTCATCAAGGTGGTGTGGGACACCAAGTGGGACGAGCTGCTCAGCAAGGACTACAACGGCGCCATCGTCAAGCGCTTCGAGCTGCTGGTGGACGGGGAGTCGCAGCGCTACGCGGCCTTCGGCGGCAAGGAGCTGCGCGAGAAGTTCTTCAACACGCCGGAACTGCAGGCGCTGATTGAGGGCTGGTCCGACGCCGATCTGGAGCTGCTGAACCGCGGCGGCCACGACGTGCACAAGGTGTACGCCGCCTACGAGAGCGCCACGCGGCACCAGGGCAGCCCCACCGTGATCATCGCTCGGACCGTCAAGGGCTACGCGCTGGGCGAGAGCGCTCAGGGCCGCAACGTGGCCCACCAGGTCAAGAAGCTGGACTTCCACGCCCTTAAGGACCTGCGCACCTTCTTGGAGCTGCCGCTGACCGACGATCAGGTGGAGCACCTGGAGTACTACCACCCCGGCGCCGACAGCCCGGAAGTGAAGTACGCGCTGGAGCGGCGGGAAGCCCTGGGCGGCTTCGTGCCCGCGCGGGTCGTGAACTACCCGGTGCCGGAGGTGCCGGGCGCGGAGTTCTACGAGGAGTACGCCCGCGGCAGCGGCGAGCGGCAGGTCAGCACCACCATGGCGATGGTGCAGGTGCTGAGCAAGCTGCTGCGCGACAAGAACATCGGCAAGTACGTGGTGCCGATCGTGCCGGACGAGGCCCGGACCTTCGGCATGGACGCGCTGGTGCCGCGCATCGGCATCTACAGCCCGCGCGGCCAGACCTACACCCCGGTGGACAGCGGCTCGCTGATGGCCTACAAGGAAGCCAAGGACGGCCAGATGCTGGAGGAAGGCATCACCGAGGACGGCGCGATGGCCAGCTTCATCGCGGCCGGCACCGCCTACGCGGTCCACGGCGTGCCCACCATTCCCTTCTACGTGTACTACAGCATGTTCGGCATGCAGCGCATCGGGGACCTGGTGTGGGCCGCCGCCGATCAGCGCACCAAGGGCTTCCTGGTGGGGGCCACCGCCGGCCGCACCACCCTGGCGGGCGAGGGGCTGCAGCACCAGGACGGCAACTCGATGCTGCAGGCGTACGTGGTCCCGAACCTGCGCGTCTATGACCCGGCCTTCGCCTACGAGATCGCGGTGATCGTGGAGGAGGGCATCCGCGAGATGTACGTGGACGGCAAGGACGTCTTCTACTACATCACCGTCGAGAACGAGAACTACGTGCAGCTGCCGATGCCGCAGGAGAACCGCGAGGCGGTGGTGCAGGGCATCCTGAAGGGCCTGTACCGCCTGAAGCGCAGCGAGAAGGGCGGCAAGCTGCAGGCGCAGATCCTGGCCAGCGGTCCCAGCATGGTGGCGGCCCAGGAAGCGGTGACGCTGCTGGAAGGCTACGGGGTGGCCGCCGACCTGTGGAGCGTGACCAGCTACAAGGCGCTGCACCAGGACGCGCTGGAGGTGCAGCGCGAGAACATGCTGCACCCGCTGGCGGAGCCCAAGACCAGCTACGTGGCGCAGCAGCTGAGCCGGGAGAACGCGCCCGGCGTGCTGATCAGCGTCTCGGACTACGTCAAGCTGGGGGCCGACGGCCTGAACGGTCACCTGGACCGCAAGCTCTGGACCCTCGGCACCGACGGCTTCGGCCGCAGCGAGGCGCGTGAGGAGCTGCGCGACTTCTTCGAGGTGGACGCCAAGCACATCGTGGTCATGACGCTCTACGCCCTGCTGCGCGACAAGAAGATCAAGCCGGACGTGGTCCAGAAGGCCCTGACCGACTTCGGGATCGATCCGGAGCGTCTGAGCCCGGTCCAGCGCTGACGGGAGGGCGGCCTCTGGCCTGCCCGCCCCTCGGCCCGGTTGACACGTCATTTCATCCGAAGTCCCCGCTGCTCCCCGGTCGCTGACCGGACGACAGCCGGACGTTTTCAAAGGAGTACCGCATGGCACAGGACGTCAAGCTCCCCGAAGTGGGCGACAACATCGAACAGGGCACGGTGGTGACGGTGCTGGTGAAGCCCGGCGACAGCATCACCGAGGGCCAGGCCATCATCGAGATCGAGACCGACAAGGCCGTCGTTGAGGTGCCGAGCAGCAGCGCCGGGACCGTGGCGGAAGTGCGCGTCAAGGAGGGCGACACGGTGCCGGTGGGCGGCGTGATCCTGACGCTGGGCGAGGGCGGCGGTGCAGCAGCCCCGGCGGGCGACACTGCGGTGCCGATGCGGCAGACCGAGCCGGACAGCAACCTGGCCGAACCGGACAGCAGCACCACTGCCGATACCGGCACCGCAGGCCGGGTGGCCCAGGCACAGCAGCAGAGCCAGAAGGAGCAGGCCGAGCCGGCGGCCAGCACACCCGCTGCTCCTGCACCGACCGCCAGCGCCGGAGCCGAGGTGACGCTGCCTGAAGTAGGCGACAACGTGGAGCAGGGCACGGTGGTAACGGTGCTGGTCAAGCCGGGCGACAGCATCACCGAGGGCCAGGCCATCATTGAGATCGAGACCGACAAGGCCGTTGTTGAGGTGCCGAGCAGCGGCGCCGGGACGGTGGCGGAGGTGCGGGTCAAGGAGGGCGACACCGTCAAGGTGGGCGGCGTCATCCTGACGCTGCAGGGGGGGGCGGCCACGCCCGCGTCCAGCCCGGCCACCGCTCCGGCGACCCCCACCGGCCCGGCTCCGGCCCAGCCGGCCACGCCCGCCCCCTCACCCACCGAGGTGGGGAGCGCGCCGCTGCCGAGCGGCGCCCAGGTGGGTGGCGAGCAGCCAGCCGCGCAGTTCCCGAAGGCACCCGGCACCTACAACACCCAGACCTATGACGGACGGGTGGTCGTGCATGCCGCGCCCAGCGTGCGGCGGCTGGCGCGTGAGCTGGGCGTGGACCTGCTGAACGTTCACGGCAGCGGCATCGCCGGACGCATCAGTGAGGCGGACGTGCGGGGCGGCGGTCAGGTGCCCCAGCCGCAGGCCCAGCCGGCTCCGACTCCAGCGGCTCAGGCCCCGGCGGCCCAGCCCGCAGCCGCTCCGGTTGCCGCTCCCCAGGCGGCCAAGCTCCCCGATTTCGCCAAGTGGGGCACCATCCGCGCCGAGGACATGAGCGGCATCCGCAAGGCGACGGTCCGCAGCATGACCCAGGCCTGGACCACCATCCCGATGGTCACCCACTTCGACAAGGCCGACGTGACCCGCATGGAGGAGGTCCGCAAGGCCTTCGGGGCGCGGGTCGAGAAGGCGGGTGGCAAGCTCACCATGACCGTCATCCTGATGAAGGTGGTGGCCAACGCGCTGCGGAAGTTCCCCAAGTTCGGGGCCAGCCTGGACCTCACCAACAATCAGGTGATCTACAAGGACTACGTGCACATCGGCGTGGCGGTGGACACGCCCAACGGCCTGCTGGTGCCGGTGATGCGCGACGTGGACCGCAAGAGCATCACCGAGCTGGCCGTCGAGATCGGCGAGATCGCCGGCAAGGCGCGTGACCGCAAGCTGAAGCCCGACGAGATGCAGGGCGCCACCTTCAGCATCAGCAACCTGGGCGGCATCGGCGGCCACGCCTTCACCCCGATCGTGAACCCGCCGGAAGTGGCGATCCTGGGCGTCAGCCGGGGCGGCTTCGAGCCGGTCTGGAACCGCGAGACGGGCAGCTTCGAGCCGCGCAACATGCTGCCGCTCAGCCTGACCTACGACCACCGGCTGATTGACGGGGCCGACGCCGCCCGCTTCGTGCGCTTCATCTGTGAGGCGCTGGAAGATCCCTTCCTGATCAGCCTGTAAGTGTCCTGACTGCAGCTGCGGCCCGTCTGGTTCAACAGACGGGCCGCAGCTCTTTGCCTCATCATGCATTTTGCCGGATCTGCACTGGGCGCTGGTTTTTCGGATTTGTTTCGGAGCCACCCTCCCCCCACCCCCGAAGTCTGAGAGCTGTGTGGGTTTTGTCAGAGGGGGGTCCGTACACTTGCCGCAGGATGACGGTGAGACGGCGGTGGAATACCTTGCGTGCGCAGTTCACGCTGGTGGTCTTTCTGCTCGCCTTCATCCCCAACGCCGCGCTGACCCTCAGCGCGGGCCGGAGCCTGGGGCTGTTCGGCGGCGCCGTGCCGCTGGCGTTGTGGCTGCTGCTGGTGGCCGTGCTGAGCGCTGCGGTGGGCTGGATCCTGTCGGCCACCATGCTGCGCCCACTGCTGCGGCTGGAGAGCGAGCTGGAAAGTGCGACCTTCGACGCGCAGGCGCCGGCCGGCGCCCATTCGGACGATCCCAGCGAGATCGTGGCGCTGCGGCAGGCGTTCTCGCAGCTGCTGCGGGGGCTGCACACCGAGCAGCAGCGGCGCGGAGCCTTCATGGCCACCCTGGTCCATGACCTCAAGACCCCGCTGATCGCCACCGGCCACCTGATCCGCACGCTGGCACACCGGCCGCTGCCGGAGCTGGAGCGGCACGCGCTGGGCGACCACCTGCTCACCGAGAACCAGCGGTTGCTGGGGCTGGTGCAGCAGATGGCCGACGCCCACCGCTACGAGCGCGAGGACGTGCACCTGAACCGGGCGCCCACCGACCTGAACGCCCTGATGGAGCGGGTGGCGGCCCGGCTGCAGAGTCAGGCGGAACTGCGCGGTATCCGGCTGACGGTGGCGCCGCAGGGCCACTGGGACGCGGAGGTGGACGCCGCCGTGCTGGAACGTGCCCTGGCCAACCTGACCGACAACGCCCTGCGCTACGCCCGCCGGCAGGTGACGCTGCGGGCCGGACCGGCGGGCCTGTCGGTGCTGGATGACGGACCGGGGCTGGCCTCCAGCATCGAGTCGCTGGCCCAGCCGTTCAACGCCCAACCGGTGGAGATTGCCGGTCAGCATTACACCGCCGGAACCGCCGGTCTGGGCCTGTACATCGTGCGCCGTGTGGCCGAGGCGCACGGAGGAAGTCTGCTCTATACCCGTGAAGCCGATCAGACCGTGATGACGCTTCATCTTCCAAGTGCTGTACCGTCCGCTGCCCCTCACACCCCCTCGCCGTCCGAGCACATTCCTCCGGAGGTACACCCGTGAAACTAGTCATTGCCGATGATCATCCGCTCTTCCTGATGGGCCTGGGGTACGCGCTGCGCGATCAGGGCTTCGAGGTCGTGGCTCAGGCCAGCGACGGCACCCAGGCGCTGGAAGCCTGCCTGCGTCACCGCCCGGATGCCGCGCTGCTGGACATCAAGATGCCGGGTCTGACCGGCATCGAGGTGTGCGCCCGCCTCAAGCAGGAGGCGCCCGGCATCGTGTGCGTGCTGATCACCACCTTCGCGGAGCCGGCCATCGTGCAGGCGGCGCGCGACGCTGGTGCGCGCGGCTACGTCAGCAAGGAGACGCCGCCGGAGGAGCTGGCCCGTCAGCTGCGCGACATCGTGGCGCGCCCGGACATCAACCGGCTGCCGCAGGTGAGCGTGCCGCGCCTGACGCCCCGCGAGTCGGACGTGCTGCCGCTGCTGGCGCAGGGGTACAGCAACAAAGAGATCGCCCGCAGCCTGGGCGTCAGCCCCGACACCATCAAGGACCACCTGGCCCGGCTGTACACCAAGCTGGACGCCGGCGACCGCACCCAGGCGGTCAGCCGCGCCCGCACCCTCGGCCTGATCGCCTGAAGCGCAGGACCAGTGTTTCGGCCGCCCGCATCTGCCGGGCGGCCTTTTTGGTTACTGCTTGACCGGGCTCTTGCTCAGGTCGGCGCACAGCGGCACGGTGGCCAGGCTGGCCGCCTCGTGGATGTTGATGTACTTGGCGCTGCTCAGGGCCGAGGTGGTGTCCAGGCCCTTGAGGGTCAGGGTGCCGCCCGCGTCCGACTGCACCGCTTCGCCACCGATCATGCCGTCCACGATAGGACCGGCAGATCTGCAGGGGTCGGTGCTGGCGGTGCCCACCGCGTGGTAGTGCGCCACATAGGCGGTACTGGGCAGCAGGCCGCTGGCAATCAGCACCGTGCCGGTGTCGTTGGTGCTGAACTGGGTCACGGTGGCAGTCCCGGCCGCCTTGGAGTAGCTGGCCAGCCCCATGTTGGCAAAGGCGTAGGTCTTGGCGCTGCCCACCACCGCCGCCCGGTTGCACGAAGCGAGCGCCAGCACCCCCAGCGCACCGACCATCAACAGTTTCTGCATGTGCCGCCTCCTGGGTGTGAACCGCAGAAATGGTAACACGCAAGGGCGCGCCGGCCCGACCGCTACACTGCCGCCATGACCAGAGCCACACAGGAGCGTCGGGCATGAAGGTGCGCTGGACCGGGCGCGGGGTGCGGGTGCGGCTGGACGACCTGGAGGTGGACATGTTGCTGCGCCGCCAGCCGCTGGAACTGCGGCTCGGCTGGGCGGGCGGCGGCTGGTCGGTGCGATTGGACCCGCTGCAGGACGGAGGGGTCCACGCCCATGGCGGCGCGCTGACCGTCGGCCTCGCCGCTCAGCTGGAGGACCTGCTGAACCCGCTGAACGAGGGCGTCAGCGTGCCGGGCGCCGTGGAGGTGCGCATCGAGAAAGACTTCGGGCCGCAGCACCTCGCCTGAGGGCTCAGCGGCGCAGGTAACGGCCCGCCTGCTCGTCCAGGTGACCGCCAAGCTGCAGCATCATCAGGGCCATCTGCAGTTCCGGGTGGGGCAGGCCGGTGCGCGACAGCAGGTCGTCCAAAGTGGCCGGCTGCGCCAGCTCGCCCCAGACCCGCGCCTGATCGGCCGGCAGCTCGGGCGCGGGCAACGCTCCAGGGCCGCTCCAGCCCAGCTCGTCCAGGATGTCCTGGGCGTGCTCGGTCAGCACTGCGCCCTCGCGCAGCAGCTGATGCGGTCCCTGCGCCAGCGGGTCGCCGGCCCGGCCCGGCACCGCGAACACGGTGCGGCCACACTCCAGCGCGTGGGTGGCCGTGATCATGGCGCCGCTGGTCCGCTCCCCCTCCACCACCAGGCTGCCGGCCGACAGCGCCGCAATCAGGCGGTTGCGCCCCGGAAAGTTGTGGGCCGCCGGCCGGGTGCCGAGCGGATACTCGCTCAGCACGGTCAGCTGCGCCGCCAGCGCCCGGTTCTCCGGCGGGTACAGCTGGTCCAGGCCGCTGCCCAGAATGCCGATGCTCTCGCCGCCCGCCTGCACCGCCGCCGTGTGCGCCGCGGTGTCGATGCCGCGCGCCAGCCCCGACACCACCACCACGCTGGCACGGGCCAGTTCGGCGCTGATCCGCGCGCTGAGCTGCAGTGCGGAACTGCTGGCCTTGCGGGTGCCCACCACCCCGATGGCGCGCGGCACGGTGGCCAGCTCCGGCAGCGTGCCGCGCAGCCACAGCACCGCCGGCGGATCGCCCAGCGCCTCCAGCGCTTCCGGATACCCGGGCAGGCCCCGTCCCAGCAGCGTGGCCCCGAAGGTGGCCGCGTTGTCCAGCTCGCGGCGGGCCCGCTCGCTGGCTGCATCCGGGGTGCTCAGCGCGGCCAGCGAGCGGGCATCCAGCCCCGGCACCGCGCGCAGCTGCTCCGGCCGGGCGCGCAGCACCGCCTGGGCCGACCCGCAGGCACGCCGCAGCGCTTCGGTGCGCCGTGGCCCCAGGCCCGGCGTGAAGCGCAGGGTCAGCAGCGCCAGCAGTTCCGGGTCGTAGGCGGTCATGGGCTGAGCTTAGCGTGAAGATGGAATGAAGGCTCCCCCTGTCTGGCGGGGCTCAGCCGGGTGGGGGAGGGGTGCCTTCCAGCAGCTGGGCCTGTCCCCGGGTCGCGTCCTGTAGCGCCTTCCGGAACGGGGCGATCTGCTCGGGCTCCAGCTGCAGCGCCATCCGCAGGCCCGCCGGGCCGTACTGCTCCTCGCCGCGCACCGCGTCCAGCTGCCCCAGCAGGTGGTAGGCCGCGCTGACCTGATCAAAGGGGACCTCCAGCGTTACCGGCAGGCGGGGACGCACCTCCAGCTGGGGCGCGGTGCGCAGACATTCGGCTGCCGTGCCTCCGTAGGCGCGGGCCAGCCCGCCGGTGCCGAGCTTGACCCCGCCGTAGTAGCGCACCACCGCCACCACCACATGGTCCAGCCCCTGGCCCTGGATGGCCCGCAGCATCGGGGCTCCGGCGGTGCCACCCGGCTCGCCGTCGTCGTGGAAGCGGTAGGCCGGCCCGATCTGATAGGCCCAGCAGACGTGGGTGGCGTCCGGACGCTGCTGGCGCAGCCGCTGCACCCAGGCGTGCGCGTCTTCCGGGGTGTCGGCCCGATCCGCGAAGGCCAGGAACTCGCTCTGCTGGATCAGGGCGTCGTGGCGGTGCGGCCCGGCCAGCGTCCGGTACGGCTGGGCGCTCACAGCAGGCCCCGCGCCTCCAGGTGCGGGCGGGCGTGGAACAGCACCAGGCTGCTGGGGCCATCCTGAATCTCGCCGGCCAGCAGGCGGCGGTACACCTCCGGCAGCGGCAGCAGCTGCCGTTCAATCAGCTCGCTGTCCTCGGGGGTGGGCGGCCCCAGCGTCACGTCTAGCGCCAGCAGCGGATAGAACACCACGCCGCTGATGCTCGGCTGCGGATAGAAGGCGGGCAGGGCCAGCCACCCGCTGGCCGTGCCGCCCACCTCCTCCTGCAGTTCGCGGGCCGCCGCCTGCGCCAGCGTCTCGCCCGCCTCCACCCCGCCGGCCACCACCTCATGGATCTGCGCCTGCAGCGGATGGCGGTACTGCCGGATCAGCACCGCCTCGCCCTCGGCCGTGACCGGCAGCACGAACACGGCCTGGGGGCCGCGCGGGCGGTACACGTAATCGAACTCGGCGCCGGCCGGAGTCCGCACCCGGTCGCGCACCATGATGCGCGGCGGGCCGAGCAGCTGTGCGTGCTCGGTGACGGTCCAGGGCTGCTCGGCGTCCGGCTGCAGGCGGGTCCAGTTGGGGTGGGTCGGGTCCATGCCCGTATTGTGGCCCATCCGGGACGTCAGAGCTGATTAATGAGCGCCCAGACGCGCTTCTCACGGCTGGCCTCGCTACAGTGGGCTTCAGTTCATGATCTCCTTCGCTGATTCGCAAACGCGCTGGGGCCGGCTCCAGCGGCTGACCCTGCTGGTGACGCTCTCGGTGGCGGGCGGCGCCGCGTCTGCCCAGGCCACCGACCCCTTCCTGCGTTCGGCGCCGAGTGTGGTGATCCCCAGCCTGGCGCCGTCCGGCCCGGCCGTCTCCACGCCGGTGGCCAGCAGTCGTCTCCCGGCCTTCGGGCCGCCGCGCGCCAGCACCAGCGGCAGCGTGACGCGGGTGGTCTTTGACCTGCCGGCCGGGCTCAGCTACACCCTGACCCCCACCTTCAGCGGCCTGCGCCTGGATGTGCGCGGCGTGGTGGCCCAGCCGCTGCAGCAGGGCAGCCTGGGCGCCATGGTCAGCGGCTACCAGCTGACCCCGGTGGAGGGCGGTGCCCAGGCGCTGCTGAGCACGCCGTTCCCACTGGGGCTGCAGACCGGCTGGAGCGCTACCGAGGCCACCATCGCCACCGGGGGCCGGGTGCTGATCCTGCAGCTGGGCAGCACCGTGGCGGGCGGCGCGGGCGCTTCCGTGCGCGGCGCGGTGCAGGCGGTGGCGAGTCCCTCGGCGGCGCCCACCGACCCGCCACCCGGGCGCACGGTGCTGCCCACACCCACCGCGGACCAGCTGCCGCCGGGTGACGCCGTGACGCCGCAGCCGGCGGCGCTGCCGGAGGCCACGCCGCCCCTTGCCCCGAGTCCCGCCGTGCGTCAGACGGCCGGCGTGGTGCCCGGCACGCTGCCGCCCCAGGCCAGCGTGGCCGCGCCGCGCATCGGCAAGAATCCGGGGCTGACCCGGGTGGTGCTGGACCTGCCGCCCGGTACCGGCTACCGGGTCACGCTGCTGCCGCTGGGGCTGCGGCTGGACCTGACCGGCGTCTCGGCGCCCGTGCAGAGCGCCCAAGCCATCTCGCCGGAGCTGCGCGGCTGGAGCTACACGGCCGGGCTGACTGGGGTGGCCGTCACGCTCACCACCGCCACCCCGCTGTCGCAGCGCAACGGCTGGCGGATGGTGCTGCTGCCGCCCACCGAGGGCAGCACCCTGTCGCGGCTGGCGCTGGACTTCTCGCCGGCCCTGGCCGACCTGTCGCCGCTGGGCGGCAAGGCGGTGGCCCGGCTGGTCAGCTCGCGCAGTGGCCTGCTGGCCTTCAGCGGGACGCCCAACCTGCCGCGGGTGGTGCTGGACCCCGGCCACGGCGGCAACGATCCTGGCGCCATCGGCAGCGTGGTGGAGAAGCAGGTCACGTTGGATGTGGCCCGGCGTGTCCGCAGCATGTTGCAGCCGGCCGGCGTGGACGTGCTGATGACCCGCGACGGGGACGTGGCGCTCAATGCCGACAAGGCCACCGACCTGGGCCTGCGGGCCGCGCTCGGTACCGGCCGGGCGCAGCTGTTCGTGAGCATCCACGTCAACAGCACCGAGTCCCGCTCCGCGCTGCTCGGCTACGGTGTCGAGACGTGGTGGAACCGCAACAATCCCAGCTCGCAGGCGCTGGCCGGCGACCTGCAGCGCGACGTGATCGACAGCACCGCCGCCTACTCACGCGGACTCAAGAACAACAAGTCGCTGGCGGTGCTGCGCCTGTCGCACATTCCGGCGGCGCTGGTCGAGATCGGGTACGCCAGCCACCCGATCGATGGCCAGAACCTGCAGGACACCAACTACCTGGACCGGGTGGCCTTCGGCATCGCCAGCGGCATCCGCGACGCGCTGCAGGACGGGCTGGGCGCCGACTGGCGCTGAGGACGCGCGTCCGCCAACCCTGACCCAGGGCACGCTGGCCTGGGGCGGCCCCGCGCTACACTCCGCATCAATGGCCCCGCTCACCGCCCCCCCGTCCACCGTCGTGCAGACCCTCCCCAATGGCCTGACCGTGGCCTGCGAGCAGCGCCGCGGGCCCGGCTTTGCTTTTGACCTGCGGGTGCCGCTGGGCAGCGCCCACGATCCGCACGGGCAGCAGGGCACCGCCAGCATGGTGGAGGAGTGGCTGAGCAAGGGTGCCGCCGGGCGCGACGCGCACGCCTTCCAGGACGCGCTGGACGACCTGGGCCTGCGGCGCGGCGGCGGGGTGGGTGCGGAGGGCAGCCGCTTCACGGCCAGCGGCCTGACGGCGGACCTGAACACGGCGATGCAGCTGCACGCCGATCTGCTGCGCCGCCCGCACCTGCCACCGGACGAGGTGGAGGTGCTGCTGGACCTCGCGCGTCAGGATCTGGAGGGCCTGCACGACAGCCCGGCCGACCGGCTGAGCCTGGAGGCGCGCCGGCTGGCCTTTCCGCCGCCGGAGCACGGCCCGTACGCCGGCTACGCCCACCCGGCCAGCGGGACGCTCCCGGGGCTGGAAGCCATCACGCCCGAGTCGGCGCGGGCGTGGTGGAGCCGCTTCGGAGCGCGCGGCAGCATCATGAGCGTGGTCTCGGACCACGAGCCGCAGCAGGTGCTGGAGCTGGCCCAGCGGCACTTCGGCGACTGGCAGCCGGGCGAGGCCGAGCCGGTGCCGCTGACCTTCCGGGCCGGGCAGGTCACACATATCGCGGAGCAGAGCGCGCAGGCGCACCTGTCGCTGTACTGGCGCGGCGTGGACCCGGACAGCCCCGACTGGCTCGCGTGGCACCTGGCACTGGGCGTGCTGGCCGGCGGCAGCGCCAGCCGCCTCTTCCAGTCGGTGCGCGAGGAACGCGGGCTGGCCTACAGCGTGGGCGCTGGGGCACAGATCCTGGCGGGCCAGGGCTTCGTGTCGGCGTACGCGGGCAGCACGCCGGAGCGGGCGGCAGAAACGCTGGAGGTGCTCCTTTCGGAGTTGGAGCGGCTGCGGCGGGGGGTGGAGGAGGACGAGTTCGTGCGCGCCCGCGAGGGGCTGGTGGCGGGCGCCGTGTTCGGTGCCGAGAGCATCCGGGGCCGGGTGGCCGCCCTGACCCGCGACCTGACGCTGTTTGGGCGCGTGCGCAGCGTGCCGGAGCTGCGCGCCCAGATCGAGCGGATCACGCTGGAGTCGGTGAACCGCTTCCTGGACGGCTGGGAGCCGGGCGAGCCGAATCTGGTGACGCTGGGCCTGGAGCAGAGCGGGGGGCGGCCATGACGCCCCGACTGCACCGGCTGAAGAGCGGCGTGACGCTGCTGCTGGAGACGGACCCGCAGGCGCAGACGGCCGCCGCCGGCTACTTCGTGCGGACCGGCGCCCGCGACGAGCTTCCATCTGAGATGGGCGCGTCACACTTTCTGGAACACCTGATGTTCAAGGGCTCCGAGCGGCTGGGCGGCGCGGACCTGAATGCTCGGCTGGACACGCTGGGCGGCAACGCCAACGCCTACACCAGCGACGAGGTGACGGTGTACCACGCGGCCTGCCTGCCGGAGCGGCTGCCGGACCTGCTCGACACCCTGACCGAGTTGATGCGGCCCGCCCTGCGCCCGGAGGACGTGGAGGTGGAGCGCGGCGTGATCCTGGAGGAGATCGCCATGTACGACGACCAGCCGGGCTCGCGGGTCTTCGACCGGCTGCGGCAGCGCTACTGGGCCGGGCATCCGCTGGGCCATCTGGTGCTGGGGACCGCCCAGACGGTGGCCGCGCTGACTCCGGAGCAGCTGCGTCGCAACTTCGAGGCGCGCTACGGGGCGGCGCAGGTCACGCTGGTGGTGTGCGGTCAGCTGGACGAGGCGGCGGTGATCGCCCAGGTGGAGCGGCTGACCGCTGGCTGGCCCGCCACCCGCTTCGAGCGTGAGGTGCAGCCGCACCGGCCGGACCGCAGCCTGGGCCTGACCCTGATGCCCGACGAGCGGCTCAGCCGGGTGCAGGTGGCCGTGTGCGCGCCGGGGGTGTCGGCCACCGACCCGCTGCGCGAGGCGGCCACGGTGCTGTCGGAGGTGCTGGGCGGCGAGAACGGCCGGCTGTACTGGGCGCTGCTCGACAGCGGCCTCTCGGACAGCGCCGACCTGGGCCACGCCGAGTACACCGAAACCGGCGTGTTCGAGGGCGGGTTCTCCTGCGACCCGGAGCGGCTGGGCGAGGTGCTGGACGCCTACACCGGGGTGCTGAACACGCTGCAGGACGAGGGCGTCAGCGAGGCCGAGGTGCGGCGGGCCCGGCGCAAGCTGGCGGTGGCGACGCTGCTGCGCGCCGAGACCCCGCAGGGCCGGCTCCACACGCTGGGCATGGACCTGCTGTATCTGGGCGAAGCGCTGGACCCGCAGGCGGCGGTGCAGCGCTACGAAGCGGTCACCCTGGCCCAGGTGCAACAGCTGCTCGCGGCCCGCCCGTTCGATGCACTGACAGTCGTGGCGCTGGGGCAGGTGCAGCAGCTGGAGGACGTGGCCCGCCGTACCCCGGCATGAGCCGCCCACTCATGCTCCCCTGAAGAATGGTGCCGAACCCTTCACACATCTTATGCTGAGGGCGTAATATAGAGGGATGCTCAGGGTCGAGTCAGAGTTCAAGCCGTCCGGAGACCAGCCGACCGCCATTCGCAGCCTCGTGGACGGCCTGGAGTCCGGGCTGAAGTACCAGACCCTGCTGGGGGCCACCGGCACCGGCAAGACCTACAGCATGGCCAAGGTGATCGAGGAGACGCAGCGTCCGGCGCTGATCATGGCGCCGAACAAGATCCTGACCGCGCAGCTGGCCAGCGAGTTCCGCGAGTTCTTTCCCGGCAGCGCCGTCGAGTTCTTCATCAGCTACTACGACTACTACCAGCCGGAAGCCTACGTGCCGGGCAAGGACCTGTTCATCGAGAAGGACGCGAACATCAACCACGAGATCGAGCGGCTGCGGCACAGCGCCACCCGCTCGCTGCTGACCCGGCCCGACACCATCGTGGTGGCCTCGGTGAGCTGCATCTACGGCCTGGGCGACCCGGAGGAATACCGGGCGCTGAACCTGGTGCTCAAGACCGGCACCCCGATTGGCCGCGACCAGATTCTGGAGCGGCTGATCACCATGCAGTACGAGCGCAACGACATCGAGCTGGCGCCGGGCCGCTTCCGGGCCAAGGGCGACACCCTGGAGATCTGGCCCAGCTACGACGAGCAGCCGCTGCGGCTGGAGCTGTGGGGCGACGACCTGGACCGCATCCAGGTGGTGCACCCCACCACCGGCGACAAGCTGGCCGAGCTGGACGCCACGGTGGTGTATCCGGCCAAGCACTACGTCTCCTCGGCCGGCAACGTGGAGCGGGCCATCGTGACCATCCAGCAGGAGCTGGACGAGCGGCTTGAGTACTTCCGCTCGCAGGGCAAGCTGCTGGAGGCGCAGCGCATCAAGGAGCGCACCCTCTACGACCTGGAGATGCTCAAGGTGCTCGGCTACTGCAGCGGCATTGAGAACTACTCGCGGCACATTGACGGGCGCGCCCCCGGCGCCACCCCGTACACCATGCTCGATTACTTTCCCGACAACTTCGTGACCTTCATCGACGAGTCACACGTGACGGTGCCGCAGATCGGCGGCATGGCCAACGGCGACCGCGCCCGCAAGCAGACGCTGGTGGACTACGGCTTCCGGCTGCCCTCGGCGCTCGACAACCGCCCGCTGAACTTCCAGGAGTTCCTGGAGAAGACCGGCCAGACGGTGTTCGTGTCGGCCACCCCCGGTCCCTACGAGCGCGAGGTGAGCGACAGCGTGGCCGACCAGATCATCCGGCCCACCGGCCTGATCGACCCGCCGGTGACGGTGCGCCCGATTCAGGGTCAGGTGGAGGACCTGCTGGGCCGCATCCGCGAGCGGGCGGCGGCGGGCGAGCGGGTGCTGGTCACCACCCTGACCAAGCGCATGAGCGAGGACCTGACCGAGTACCTGCTGGAGAAGGGCGTGCGGGCGCGTTACATGCACAGCGACATCGACGCGGTGGAGCGTCAGGTGATCATCCGCGACCTGCGGCTCGGTCACTACGACGTCCTGATCGGCATCAACCTGCTGCGGGAGGGCCTGGACCTGCCGGAGGTGTCGCTGGTGGCGATTCTGGACGCCGACAAGCCGGGCTTCCTGAGAAGCGAACGCGCCCTGATCCAGACCATCGGCCGGGCAGCGCGCAACCTCAACGGCGAGGTGATCCTGTACGGCGACACCGTGACGCCCGCCATGGAGTTCGCGATGGAGGAGACCCGCCGCCGCCGCGAGAAGCAGATGGCCTACAACGAGGAGCACGGGATCACGCCCACCACCATCCGCAAGGGGGTGCGCGACGTGATCCGTGGCGAGGAGGCAGACGAACTGCCGGCCCAGGCGGAACTCGGGAACGACCGCGACGCCCTCTCGGCGCAGCTCACCGACCTGGAGCTGGACATGTGGCAGGCCAGCGAGGACCTGGACTTCGAGCGGGCCGCCAGTCTGCGCGATCAGATCCGCGCCATCGAGGCCAAGCTGCAGGGCAAGGAGTTTGCCCAGCCCACCATCCCCGGCCAGAAGGTCCGCAAGCGCGGCCGGCGTTAAACGACAGGCCGGCGTGCTTTGGCGCGCCGCACCCAGGCCCACCGGTTGAGCAACCCGTGGGCTTTCTCTTTGCTCGCTCACATGAAGGGCAGGCCGAACCGTCGGAGAAAGAAGCGCCGGGCTCATGAATGTGCGCCCGCCTTCCTGCTTGGAGCAATCAGGGCCAAACCTTTGCAGGATCTTCGATTTCCGGTGGTTCTCTGAGGCCATGCAGCAGACCTCACCCTCCAGAGATCCGGGGATTTCCGCGCCCACCCCTCCTCCGCCGACTGGCGGCAGCGGCCCGGCCAGCCGGCGATGGTGGCTGCTCGGCATTCCACTGCTGCTGGCGGCCGGCTACACCGGCTACCTGATCGGCCGTCCGGCGGGGGGGGCGGGCGGCGCGGGTGGATTCTCGCAGGGCCAGAGCGGCGCGGCCCCGAGCGGATTTGGCAGCGGCGGTGCTGGAAGCGGCTACAGCGGGACCAGAAGCCGCACCGGAGCAGCCGGCGCCGACACCCGCAGCGGAAGCGGTCAGAGCGGCGCGGCCGACACCACCTCCAGGACCGTCACGCCGGTCACGGCCACCACCGTCAAGGCCGGCACGCTCACCACCCAGCGCAGCGCCACCGGCACCGTCAGCAGCGCGCAGACCAGCAGCGTGACGGCGCGCGCCTCCGGCGCCGTGTCGGCGGTGCCGGTGAAGGTGGGCGACACCGTCAGGGCCGGTCAGACGGTCATCCAGCAGAGCAACAGCGACCTGGACCTGAGCGTGCAGAGCGCGCGTACTGCGCTGGCAAGCGCCCAGGTCAACCTCGCCACCCAGACCAACCAGACCAGCGCCAACCGGGGTCAGCTGCAGCAGCAGGTCATTTCTGCGCAGGCAGCGCTGCAGAGCGCCCAGACCAGCTACGCGGCCAACCAGCGCCTGTATGACATCGGGGCCATCTCGCGCACCGACCTGGACACCTCCAGCAGCCAGGTGGCCTCGGCCCGCGCCGCCCTCAGCACCGCCCAGAACAACCTGGCCCAGAACGGGCGGGCCGGCAGCGAATCGCTCAGAACGCTGCAGCTGGCGGTGCAGCAGGCACAGATCTCACTGAGTCAGGCGCAGCAGAACGCGGCGGCGGCGCGGGTGACGGCTCCCTTCGACGGCCAGATCACCGCGCTGAACGTGGCGGGCGGCGAGTACCTCAGTGCCGGCAGCCCGGCCTTCAGCATCGTGAGCAGCCAGCGGCAGGTCAGCTTCAGCGTGCCGCCCAGCGAGATCGCCACGTTTCCGGTGGGCCGGCAGGTTTCGTTCGTGAGCGGGCAGAAGACCTACACGCTCAAGGTGGTGCAGAATCCCGGCGCGCCCACCAACAACACGGTGCAGCTGGTGGGGCGCTTCGTGAACAGCCCGGCCCCGGCCCTCGGCACGGTGGGGGCGGTGCAGTACGCCAGCGCGGTCGGGAAGGGCATCATCGTGCCCAGCACCGCCCTTCAGACCGACAACAACGACTCCAGCGTCTTCGTGGTGCAGGGCGGCAAGGCCGTCTCCAGGCCGGTCACGGTTATCGGCCAGAGCGGCGGGCAGTCGGTGGTGAGCGGCCTGACCGCCGGCAGTCAGGTGATCACCGAGCCGCCCGCCGGCCTGCTGGACGGCGCGGCCGTCACCACCGCTCCCAGTGCGCAGCGCAGTGCGGGCGGGCCACCGGCAGGCGGGCCCGGAGGCGCGCCGTGAAGACCGTCCGGGAGTTGCAGCGTGAGCTGTTCGGCCGGATCAATCCGGTGGTCGGCTTCTCGGTGTCCAGGTACGTGCTGGCCATCGGCCTCTTCGTGGGCGTGGTGATCTTCGGGCTGCTGTCCACCCGTTCGCTGGGCGTGGATCTGCTGCCCGGCATCACCATTCCGGTGGTGAGCGTGAACACCAGCTACAGCGGCGCCAGCCCGGCCTCGGTGGACAAGCAGGTCACGCAGGTGATCGAGAGCGCCCTGTCGCAGGTGACCGGCGTGAGCGGCATCAGCAGCACCAGCAGCACCGGGAGCAGCCGGGTGACGCTGAATTTCGAGACTGGCGTGGACCAGAACTCGGCAGTCAATCAGGTCGCCTCGCTGGTCGCCAGCGCGGCCCGCCGACTTCCGGACGGGGCCGGCACCCCCAGCGTGCAGAGCTTCAACCCCAACGCCAGCGCCATTCTGGAGTTCGGCGTCTCGGGCGGCGCGGCCAGCCTGAACGACGTCTACGACTATGCCGAGAATGTGCTGACCCCGGCGCTGCAGCGGGTGGACGGGGTGGCCAATGTGACGCTCAGCGGCGGGTCGCAGCGGCAGGTGCAGGTGCTGCTGAACCCCAACCAGCTGAGCGTCTACGGCCTGAGCCCCTCGGACGTCAGCAACGTCATCAACAGCAGCAACGTCAATTCGGCACTCGGCACCATCACCACCGACAACACCTCACTGACCTACACCACCAACAGCCAGCTCACCAGCATCCAGGACATCCAGAACGTGGTGGTGGACGCCGCCCGTGGCGTGCACGTCTCGGACCTGGGCACCGTGCAGGACAGCAGCACCACCGACAGCTACACCCGGGTGAACGGCCGCTCGGTGGTGCTGGTGTCGATTCAGCAATCGAACGGCAGCAACGCTGTGGCGGTGGTGGACAACGTCAAGCAGCTGATCAAGGCGACCCGGCTGCCCAGCGGCTACACGGTGACCTTCAGCAACGACACCACCACCCCGATCCGCGACGCCATTGCCGCCACCACCCATGAGCTGTGGGTCACGGCGCTGGTGGTGGCCGTGGTGACGCTGCTGTTTCTGGGCCGGCTGAACACTGCCTTCACCGTGATCCTGGCGATCCCCATCTCCCTGGCCGCCGCCCCGATCCTCTACAACCTGATGGGCTTCACCTTCAATCAGGTGTCGCTGCTGGCCCTGATCGTGGCCATCGGCATCGTGGTGGACGACAGCATCGTGGTGGCCGAAAACGTGGAACGCTACCGTCAGCTCGGCTACGAGCGCGTGGAAGCGGTGCTGCGCGGGGCGTCGGAGGTGTTCAGCGCGGTGGCGGCGGCCAGCCTGTCGCTGCTGGCGGTGCTGATTCCGGTCAGCTTCCTGAGCGGCATCGTGGGCGAGTACGTGCGCCAGTTCGCGCTGGGCCTGTCGGCGGCGGTGCTGCTCAGCTGGCTGGAGGCGCTGCTGTTTCTCACGGTCCGCATGGCCTACACCCCCGACACCCGGCAGCTCAGCTGGCGCGACGTGCCGGGTGCCCTGACCCGCGCGCCGCAGCTGATCGGCTGGGGGCTACGGTCGGTGCGGCAGTGGTGGTTCTGGGTGCTGGCGCTGGTGGCGGGCGCGGCCGTGTGGCTGACCACCCACCGGCCGGTGCTGCTGCTGGGCCTGCTGCTGCTGCCGCTGGCGCTGGGGGTGCTCGCGTACCTGTGGGGCGCGGTGCTGAGCGTGCTGGAGGCCCTGACCACCACCCTCAGCGGCCTGACGGCCCGCGTGGTGACGGTGGTACGCGACGCCTACGCCCGCAGCCTGGACCGGGCGCTGCAGTACAGCCCGCTGATCCTGGTGGGGGCCGCCGCCTTCCTGGTGGCCACCGTGGTGGTGGTGGTGCCGCGCATCAGCTTCACCTTCACGCCCAGCACCGACGCCGGCACGTTGCGCGCCAGCCTGCGCCTGCCCAGCGGCCTGTCGCTGGCCACCACCAATCAGCTGGTGGCGCGCATGGAGAACTATTTCCTGAACCAGCCGGACGTGCAGACGGTGCAGGCCACCGTTCGCACCGGCAGCAGCGGCAGCAACAGCAACCTGAACGTCACGCTCAAGCCGCTTTCGGAGCGGCCCAGCATCAACGAGCTGACCCCGCGCTATCAGGCGGCCCTGCGGACCCTCTTCACCGACCAGGACAACGTGCGGGCCAACATCTTCAGCGGCGGCGGCTTCCGGGGCCAGGGCACCCAGCAGACCCTGACGCTCATTTCCACCAACTTCGACCTGCTCAAGACCCGCTCGGATCAGGCGGTGACGGTGCTGGAAGCCAACAGCAACGTGCTGAGCGCCAGCAGCGGCCTGGACAACAGCACCACCGAGAACCGCTTCGTGCCGAACCCGAACCTGCTGGCCGGCACCGGCTTGACCAGCAGCAGTGTGGCCAGCCTCCTGAACAGCTACGCCACCGGCAGCAACGCCGGCGATATCGAGCTGGGCGGCGTCACCTACCCGATTCAGGTGCAGCTGGACCCGCGCTCGCTGTCGAGCGAGTCGGCGCTGCTGTCCCTGCCGGTCCACTCCAGCACGCTGGGCAGCACCCTGACGGTGGGCCAGCTGGGCAGCATCACCCAGGCGAGCACCCCCACCAGCATCTCGCGGGACAACCGGGTGTACAGCCTGAACCTCACCTACCAGCCGACCACCGACACCACCCTGACCAGCACGGCGCTGCAGGCGCAGCTGGTCACGGCCCTCACCCGGGCGGGCGTGCTGGACAGCCTGGTCACGGTAGGCAGCGCCGACCGCAACAGCGCCTTCGCGCTGGGCAACCAGCTGGGCACCATCGGGCTGCAGTCGTTCGGGCTGTCGCTGCTGCTGGTGTACCTGGTGATGGGCGCGCAGTTCAACAGCTTCCGCTACCCGCTGTACCTGCTGCTGCCGGTGCCGTTCGCCGTGGCAGGCGCCACCTGGTTCGAGTACCTGTCGGGCAGCAGCCTGGACATCTTCGGGGTGCTGGGCTTCCTGCTGTTGATCGGGCTGTCGGCCAAGAACGCCATCCTGTACCTGGAGTTCGTGGTGGAGAAGATGCAGGAACTGCCGTTCCGCGACGCGCTGATCGAGGCGAGCCGGCTGCGCTTCCGCCCGATCATCATGACCACCCTGACGGTGCTGGTGATCAGCCTGCCGCTGCTGCTCAACACCGGCAGCGGCTCGGAGTTCGGCCGCAGCCTCTCCATCGTGATCATGGGCGGCATCTCGGTGTCGGCGCTGATGACCTTCTATGTGGTCCCGGCCGCCTTCTACCTCTTCGAGCGCCGGCGGGCCGGGCGGGTAGAGGCGGAGCGGGCCGGAGCGCCGAGGCCGCAGCCGGACGGCTTCGGGGGCATGCAGCCACACCCCTGAGGGCGGGCGGAGTGCGGGGTGGCCAGACAGACTGGCCACCCCGCGCTGCTGCCTCAAGCGCTGCTCAAGGCGCGCGGGCCACCCGGTTGTCTATCGTCAGCCATGGACTCCTCCCCGATTCTCGATCTGGCCGCCATCACGCTGGAGGTCAACCACCTGGAGCGCGCCGTGCACTTCTATGCCGGAAGGCTGGGGCTGCCGCTGCAGCACCGCGACGACCAGCGGGGCGTGGCCACCCTGCAGGTGGGACCGCAGAAGCTGCGGTTGTGGCAGCCGATCACCCGGCAGCAGAACGCGCCCCGGCTGGCCCCGTTGCTGGCCCGTGGGGCCTCGCACCTGCATTACGCCTTCCAGGTACCGATGGAGCAGCTCCCGCGCTGCCGCGAACAGCTTGACCGGCTGGGCCTGGAGTGGAGCGAGGTGGAGATGAGCGCCGAAGGGGAGCCTGCAGACCCCGCGCTGTACTTCTTCGACCCGTTCGGGCATGGACTGGAACTGCGCGGGGTGCGCCCGGACGACCAGCGCCAGCCGTTGCTGCGGCCAGCGGAGCCAGGATTGGCAGGGCTGCCGATCGTGGGGCTGCGTGAGGCGGCGCTGGCCTTCGGGGACTACGCGGCCATGAAGGAGCGCCTGCCGCGCGCCTACGGCTTTGCCTTCCTCAAGGAGCAGCCGGACCGCAACTTCGCGCAGTTCACGCTGGCGCCGCAGCCCCAGCCGGACGGTCAGGGCACCCCGCAGCGCTGGCTGTACGCCTGGGATCCACAGGTGGGGCTGGCCGACATGCTGGGCGGCGACCACGCCCTCGTCAGCTTCTACGCCGACGTGGACCGGGTGGAGGAACGGGTACGGGCCGCCGGGCTGCCCTGCCTGCGCGACGCCCAGGGGCTGGCGGTCCGCGATCCGGAAGGCCATGTCTTCGAATTCCTGGCCGCGCCCTCTCATCCGGCGTGACGGTCCGGCAGCAGCCGATGCCGTAGCCTGAGCCGGATGACCGCGCACGCCCGCCGCGCAAGGCCCTCGCCCACCGTGTGGGTCTGGGTGGCGTTGCTGGTGCTGCTGGCCGTGCTGGCGGCCCTGCCGGGCGTGCGGCAGTTCGCGGCCGACGGCTTCTCGGCGCTGAGCAGCGACGACCCGCTGGTGCGGCGCGCCTGGGTGCAGCAGTTCGGGGCCTGGGGTCCGGCCGCGCTGATCCTGGGCATGCTGGTCCAGGCGGTGATTCCGCTGCTGCCCGCCACCGCCGACGTGATGATCGCCTCGCTGGCCTACGGGCCGTACATAGGTTTTGCCATCGTATACACCGGCACGCTGCTGGGCGCGGTGCTCGGCTACGCGGTGGGCCGCTGGGCCGGTAGCCGGCTGGTGCGGCGGCTGACCGGGCAGCGGCTGGCACAGCAGGCCGAGCGGTTCGCCCGCGAGCGCGGCTGGCAGGCGGTGCTGCTGGTGCGCCTGATGCCGGCGCTGAAGGCCGAGGTGATGAACCTGGTGGCGGGCGCGGTGAGCGTGCCGTTCTGGCCCTTCCTGCTGGCCTCGGCGCTGGGGGCGTTGCCGGCCACCGCGCTGGTGGTGTGGCTGGCCGCCACCCCGAAGCGGCTGCTGTGGGGGGTCCTGCTGTTCAGCCTCGGCACGCTGCTGGTGGCGTTGGTGCGCTGGTGGCTCGGGCGGCGTGCGGCCCGTCAGGCTGACGTCACCTGAGCGGCGCATCCTGACGGTGCGACCCGGGTGGTCCCTGTTCCGGTCCACACACTGTTGTTCTTCCTCTCCTGCGCCGTGCCGCTCCCTCCCGCCCTCTGCCCGTCTAGCCTGCGTCACCTTTCCGCCACTGGCAGGCAGTACACTCTGACTCATGTACGCGGGCGCCTTCTTTTTTTATTGGTTCGGACCACTCCGGGCCTGAAGCGCGCTGCACCACCCTCAGTCGCATCCCGCCCGGACCACCACCGGGCGGTTTTCTGTTTTCCCTGGAGACGCGCATGACATCCACCACCCTGCCCCACACCGAGAACCTCAACGTCACTGGCTTTCAGCCGCTGGTCACGCCGCGCACCCTCAAGGCGGAATTGCCCACCTGTGAGCCGGCGCAGCGCACCGTGCAGGCCTCCCGGCAGGCGGTGCAGGGCATCCTGCGCGGCACTGACCCGCGCCTGCTGGTGATCATCGGGCCGTGCAGCATCCACGACGAGGAGCAGGCGATTGAGTATGCGGGCCGGCTGCTGACCCTGCGCGAGCGCTACCGCGACCGGATGGAACTGGTGATGCGGGTGTACCCGGACAAGCCGCGCACCACGGTAGGCTGGCGCGGCTACCTCAACGACCCGGACATGGACGGGCAGAACGACTTCAACCGCGGCCTGCGCAAGACCCGCGAGCTGATGCTGGCCATCAACAGAATGGGCATGCCGGTGGGCACCGAGCTGCTGGACCCGTTCGTGCCGCAGTACATCGACGATCAGCTGAGCTGGGGCGCCATCGGCGCGCGCACCACCGAGTCGCAGACGCACCGCGCGATGGTGAGCGGCGTGTCGGCCCCGGTGGGCTTCAAGAACGGCACCGGCGGCAGTGTGAAGCTGGCCGTGGACGCGATCCTCTCGGCCCGCAAGCCGCACACCTTCCTGGGCATCACCGACGACGGGCAGGCCGCCGTGGTCAGCACCCGTGGCAACCCGGATGGCCACATCATCCTGCGCGGCGGCACCAGCGGCCCCAACTACGGCCAGGAGCATGTCAAGGCGGCCGGCGACATGCTGGAGGCGGCCGGGCTGACCCGCGCGCTGGTGGTGGACTGCAGCCACCACAACAGCGGCTATGTCCACGACCGGCAGCTGGACGCCTGGCACGACGTGATCCGGCAGCGGGTGGCCGGCGATACCAGCCTGCGCGGCCTGATGGTCGAGAGCAACCTGAACTCGGGCAAGCAGGCCATTCCCACCGACCTGTCGCAGCTCCAGTACGGCGTGAGCGTCACGGACGCCTGCGTGGGTTGGGACACCACCGAGGCGATGCTCGGCTGGGCGTACGAGCAGCTGAAGTAAGGGGGCTGGGGCAGGCCCTCTATGTTCGGTCCCAGCTCCCTCCGGATCTGCAGCGGGGCCGCCCCGAACAGCTCGGCGCGCAGCTGGTGCCTGGCCGTCAGCACCGCCTGATCCAGCTTCGGGCCGCTGGGGGCCAGCGCCCGCAACACCACGACCCCGGACACCGCCCGCCTATTGACCGGCCGGCCCGGCACAGCCGGGAAGGCGCTCACCTCGCCGTCCCCTCAAGCATGCCGGACGCACTGTCGTCGTGGCCGCTTCCGGGTATTTCGGGTGCAGCCCCCGCGTCCGCCGTTGCCGGGCCAGCTCGGTGGCGGTGAAGATCAGTAGTTGGTCATGTTTGCGCTCGGTCAGCTGCAGGAGTGGAGGCCCTCCCGAACCGGTACCACGGGTTCAGCAGCCTCTCGTCACAGCGGGGAAGTGCAGGCGATCCAGGCATGGCGTGCCTGAAGTCCTCTTGAGTCAATCCGACAGTATTGGCCACGGCCACTGTCTAGCCTGCCGCTATGACCACTTCA